>CADCUZ010000031.1:0-13916 GCA_902806015.1 uncultured Rubrobacteraceae bacterium | reverse complement strand
CGGTTACATCTCCATTGGGGAAAGCTCGTTCTCCCGCACGGAGTTGACGGCCGTCCTGAGGAAGTTCGCCACGGAGACGCCGGGCACCTCGCTCGGGTACTGGAACGCGAGGAACATGCCGAGCCTCGCCCGCTCGTCGGCCTCGAGCTCCATCACGTCCTCGTCCATGAAAGTGATGCTGCCGCCCGTTACGTCGTAGCGGGGATGGCCCATGAGAACGTTCGAGAGGGTGCTCTTGCCCGACCCGTTCGGGCCCATGATCGCGTGAATCTCACCCTTGCCTACCTCTAGGTCGAGACCCTTCAGGATCTCGCCACCCTCGATTTCGACTTGCAAGTTTTCTATCTTTAGCACCGAACCCCGCCAATCCAACTGTTAAACCTTGATACTGTAAGTCCCATTTAACCACAGGCCCCCTACCCCAACAACGTAAACGCATCACAACCAAGAACTTTTCTTGAAACCCACCAAATCGCGCTTCACATGCAGGATTCGTGACCTGGATCACACCGCCCCGCCCCCCTTCTGCGAGTCGTTGTCAGCCCGCCCTGTCCTCGCCCGCTTGTAACACGTAAAAGCTTCGCCGTATGGTCGTTACTGGGAACGATTCCCGCTAGGATTCGTGGCGCTACGCCGGCCCTCTCTGCCAGCGTACCATCTCGCGGGCGACGAAGTGGGAGACGATGTGCCCGTAGAGCCCTTCGACGAAGTCGGGATCCAGGCCTTCCTCCCCCGCCCACCGACGTCGCAGGGCCAGCATGGCCCTTTGTCGTTCGGGTGCGCGGACGCTGTTTTCGTCCGTCTTGAGGCGGGTCGCGGCGGCGACATACCGCGCGCGACGGCCGAGGAGGCGCAGGACCTCCCGGTCTAGGGCGTCTATAGACTCGCGTACGGCGTCGATGTTCGCGCAGTCTTCGGGTGGCCTCACGAGACCTCGCCGAGGACTTCGACGCGCCCATCTCCGGTGACGAGGGGCGCGTGGAGATCCGCGTTGCGCGAGAGGTAGCAAAGGGCGACGGTCACGCCATCCACGGATAGCGGGGCGACGCTGGTCACCGTGCCGACAGTTTTCTCGCCCTGGAGGATGGGGGCGCCCGGTGCGAGGCTGTAGCCTTCGTGGGAGACCCTGTAAAGCGTCCTGTTCGGGTGGCCGCGGTAGCGCATCCTGGCGACGGTCTCCTGGCCCGGGTAGCAGCCTTTGCCGAAGTCAACGGAGCGGCCGAGGATGCCAGCCTCGCCGGGGAAATTCTCCGGCGTCAGGTCCGACCCGAAGCGAGGGACGCCGGCCCAGACGCGGACCGTCTCGTGGGCGTCGGGGCCGGCGGGAACCGCGCCCCGTTCGAGGAGGGTTTCCCGGGCACGGGTCACGGCCTCAAGGGGGCCGAGCAGATCGTAGCCGGGAACCGGTGCGGCGACGCCCGCCGCGAGGAGCGTCACGTCACCAACCTCCACCCCCGTCGTCCCGTGCTCGGCGGGGCCGGGGCCTGCGAGCAACTCCCCGGCGCTTGGCCCGTAGAGGCCGAGCACGACCCACGTGTCGGAGAGGTCTTCGAGCTTGACGCGGGAGAACGGGGCGTAGCGGCCCAGGATCTCGCGCGTCGCCTCGGCGCCCTCGGGTTCCGTGTCCACGAGGACGGACACGCCGGCTTTCAAGACGCGCAGGTCCGATTGCACGCGGCCTTTGGGGTTCAGGAGAAGGGCGTAGGTGCCCCGGCCGGCGTCCGTCGAGACGTTGTTCGTGATGACGGCGTTCAGCATCCCTACCGGGTCCTTGCCGGTGAGACGCAGGAGCCCTCTGCCGGGCCGCTCGACGAGGGCGGCGCCTCTCTTTAAGGCGAGGAGGCCGGGGTTTTCGTTTGGTCTCCGGGCGTTCTGGGGATTCTCTCTCAGCTCTTCCATGCGCATATTCTAAGGCACGAAAGGACGATTCATTGCCAAAACTATTGTGCTGGATGTGGACGGGACGCTCATGGACACGAACTACCCGCACACGGAGGCGTGGGCGCGGGCTTTTGGGGAAGTGGGCTATCGGGTGCCGAGGGTGGGGCTGCACCGCCAGATCGGCAAGGGCTGCGAGCTCCTGATCCGGGAGTTCGTCGAGGACGACGATAAGGTGGAGAAGATCCAGGGGCTCCATTCCCTATTCTTCGCCGACCTCCAGGAGCACGGCCACCCGCTCCCCGGCGCGTAGGAGCTGATCTCCTCCTCTTAGGGGAGGCACGCGGTCTGGTTTGTGACCAGCGCCAAAGACGAGGAGCTCGAGCACCGCATGAAGGAGCTTGAGGCGGAGGGCAGGATCCACGGCATCGTCAACTCCAGCGCCGTCGAGAACGGCAAACCCGCCCCCCGACCTCTTCGAAGAGGCCTTGAGAAAGGCCGAAGTCTACGCCGACGGGGTCGTGGCCGTCGGCGACGCCGTCTGGGAGGTACAATCGGCGAAGGGTGCCGGTATCCGGGCGGTGGCCTTGCTCTCCGACGGCGCCTTCGACGAGGAGGACCTCAGGGAGTCTGGCGCCATCGAGGTCCACAAAGACTGCGCCGCCCTGTTTAAAGCCGGCTTCCCCGTTTGACACGCCCGACCTGGTCCGTGCACCTGGCGACGTTTTGTACTAGATTTCGCCATATGGGTTGTACTGAGGCCCGACTCACGTAGGGCTGGCGAAAGAAAGGTGGGGGCCATGGCTCAGGGAACGGTGAAGTGGTTTAACAGCGAGAAAGGGTACGGGTTCATCTCCCCGGACGACGGCGGCGAGGACCTGTTCGTCCACTACTCCGGCATAGCGGGGGGTGGCTTCAAGAGCCTGGATGAGGGCGCCAAGGTGTCCTACGAGCCCTCAGAAGGCAGGAAGGGCCCGCAAGCGACCAATGTGACGCCTCTGTAGGGCCGTCAACTCGCGCGGCTTTCTAAGGCTCCGCGCCGGACCGGATCTCTGAAGGTGGTCGGGGAGTACAACTGGAACTCATGCGCGGTTGGGTTCGGCTACCGACTCTCTTGCTGATGGCCGGCCGCGTAGGCCGCCCGCGCGTCGGCGTAGATCCGGGGCATCGGTAGGCCGGTTTCGGCGGACAGGCGGGAGGCGTCGGTGAACTCCGGGGAAGCGACGAAGTCCTGGCCGTCCAGGCTGCCTATTTTCAGGCGGCATTCGCCGTAGGGGAGGCCCACAACGGCGTGGCGGCGTTCGGCCACGGTGCGGCCGACGCCGCGGTGGCGGACGCCCAGGGCGCCGGTTTCGCGCATCAAGAGCCGGGCCAGGCGTTCTCTCTCGGTGCTTTTGGCGAGGGCGCAGATCTTGTAGGCGCCTCGTCCCCGTTTCATGAAGATGGGCTCCAGCCAGGCGTCCAGCGCGCCGGCGGCGAGAAGCTTCTCCGTCGCGGGGCCGAGGAGCTCGCCGGGGGCGTCGTCCACGTTCGCCTCAAGCAGCTCTAGTTCTTCGGCGGGGCCTTCGAGCTCACCTATCACGGTGCGGAGCAGGTTTGGGGCGTTTTGCAGGCGTGCGCGACCGGCCCCGTACCCGAAAGAGAGCAGGGTCATAGGCGGCGCCGCTTCGGTGAAGAGGCCACCGGTGAAGGCGCTCATGAGCGTGGCGCCGGTCGGGGTGGTCGTCTCGCGGGGCTCTTCCGTCCAACGGACCTTCGAGCCCTTGAGGACCTCGAGCGTGGCGGGTCCCGGAACGGGGAGGGGACCGTGGGCGGCCCGAACGACGCCGGTTCCCATCGGCAGCGGTCCGCAGGTCACGGAAGAGACGTCGAGGAGGTTTAGGGCGAGGCAGCTTCCGACCACGTCCACGATCGAGTCGACAGCCCCGACTTCGTGGAACGTCACCTCCTCCGGGTCGATGCCGTGTACCGCGCCCTCGGCGACCGCCAGCCGCCGGAACGCCTCGATAGACCGCGAGGTCGCCTTCTCCGGCAATTCTGCCTGCTCCACAAGCGCGCGGATGGCCGCGAAGTCGCGGTGAGCGTGCTCTTCCGAACTACGTACCGAGACCCGGAGTGCCCCGACACCGTTAACCTCGGTGCTCTCCGTCCAGAGCTCGAAGGGGACCTCTAGGCGGCGGAGGGAGGCGATGATCTGCTCTTCCGCCGCCCCGGCCGCTATAAGGCTGGCGAGGGTCATGTCGCCGGCGGCGCCGCCGATTGGTTGGAAATGCGCGTGCGTCAAGGCGTGTTCCGGGCGGCGGATGGCCCGCCCTGGCCGGGAGCGGGGAGGCCTACCTCAGTCGTCGCGGCCGTTGGAGATTTTGCGCGCCGCCAGGAGGGTGATGAAGAGGCTTATGGCGAGCAGGACGAGGGGCGTAGGGTCGCTTTTTACGGCGTCGGTGAACGCGGAAGGGTCACGCTTGCGCCCGGCCTCCCGTGCCGAGTTGATCTGGCGCTTCGCCGACCCGACGAACCCTTGCTGCTTGGTCCTCAGGGTTGACTTGACGCGATTCACCGCGTCGCGCACGCGCTGACGCGCCGTCCGCTTGACCTGCTCTCCTATAACCTTGGGGCTGGTGTGTTGCTTGAGGTCCCGAACGTCCGGGGCCATGCGGCTCCGGATCTCGAACATCTCCCGCTCTATGCGCTCCGGTATCTCGTTCATCCGCTTATCTGCCCCTTGAGCCAGTTGACGTTCTGCTGGAGGGTACGGATCGTCCTGTGGGGCTTGGGGTCCAACTTTCTCAGTATGCTCGCGCCAGCCCCGGCGAGTATCCCCCCAACTATCAGCAATATACCAGAGACGATCAGCGCCGCGACCCACTGCGGCAGGAACACCGCGAGCGCGTAGACCCCCGTCAGCGCCAAGAATATCAGGAAGACGAGCATGAACACGGCCGCCGCCGCGAGCAACCCCGCCGCGAGCCCGGCCCGCTTGCCGACGGGCGCGAGCTCGGTTCTGGCGAGCTCGGTCTGCTTGGCCACGAGCTCCTGCAATTGCGGCCTCAGGACGTCCACGATTTCCTTGATGCTTCGCTCCGAGGGCTCGGGACCTTCCCGCAGCTCCCGGCCGAACTCCGCGACCCTTTCTCGCCCTTCCATCCCGGTGCTCCCTTCTCCGTGCTCTAAAGTGGTGATGCTCCCGCCTTTGATACCCTTGCATCCCAGGACGTAATCCCCGCGTCGCCCGACTGAAACGAGCTCCCCACATCCTACACCAAACCCAAAGTAGTCAATATAACATAAAGCGTCGAACCTCTCGCCTGATGTAACATGACCGAAGTCGTACAAGGGGAGCCCGCGGCCCGCGGGGGTTGGAGTCTTTTTGAAGCTGCACGTGGCACTGGGCATCGCCGAGGGGGACGTGGTCGCCTTCGCCGGGGCGGGCGGCAAGTCTGGGGCGATCCTGCTGGTCGCCGCGGAGCTCGTCGACGCCGGCCTGACGGTCCTCGCGGTCCCGACCACCAAAATGTCGCTCGGCGAGGCGGAGCAGGTGGGACCGCTGGTGACTTCTGAAGACGTGTCGGACCTGCGCCTGAAGGTAAAGGCCGCGTTCTCTGAAGGAAACGACGGGGTTGCGGCCGGCAGCGCCATGATCTCCAAGGGGCGGGTCGGCGGCGTCGCGCCCCACCTAGTCTCCGATCTCGCCCCGCTCGCGGACGTGCTCCTCGTGGAGGCCGACGGCTCGCGGCGGCGCCCGATCAAGGGCACCGCCGACCACGAACCGGCCCTTCCCGACGCCTCGACCCTCGTCGTCGCCGTTGGCAACGTGGACGCCCTCGGCTCCACGGTCGACGAGGACCACGTACACCGCCCCGCCGTCTTCTCGGAGCTCACCGGCATCGGCCCCGGACAGAGTATCACCGCCCGCGCCTTCGCCCGCGCCCTCGTTGAAGGGTCCCTCGCGAAACTCCCCACGAAAGCCCGAAGCGCCGCCCTCATCACCGGCGTCGAACCCGGCCGCACGATGGCCGACGCCTCCATGATCTCCCGCGAACTCTGGCGCTTCGGTACTAAACACGTCGTCCTCACCTCCATCCCGAGGAACTCTCCCGCCCGCGTCTGGGTCCCGTAAAGCCCAACGACTTCTGCTCCCGTTTCGCCCATCGGGCTGAGACGCAAGAATTACACCCTGCGGGTGCCGCACCCATGACGGGACCCGCCGAAGGCGTCAATCTCTTCGCTAGGCCCCTAGTCATGCGAAGCAAGGCATATTTTTGGTCCATTCGCTACCCCGATCACGAAAAAAGGAGACCTTGATATGGCGTTGTTGCAAGTAGGGCACGAGAACAGCACGTCGGTCGAGCTGTACTACGAGGACCACGGCTCGGGGAGTCCGGTCGTCCTGATCCACGGCTGGCCGTTGAGCGGCCGGTCCTGGGAGTACCAGGTGCCGGCGCTAGTGGACGCCGGTCACCGCGTCATCACCTACGACCGCCGAGGCTTTGGCCGGTCATCTCAGCCGGGGACCGGCTACGATTACGACACGTTCGCCGCGGACCTCGACGCGCTGCTCAATCACCTGGACCTGGGCGACGTGACGCTGGTCGGCTTCTCGATGGGCGGCGGCGAGGTCGTCCGGTACATCGGCCGGTACGGGACCGCGCGCGTGTCGAGGGCCGTTCTCGCCGCCGCCGTGCCGCCCTACCTCTACAAGAGCGACGACAACCCCGAGGGCGGGCTGGACGACGCGACGATAGAGCAGTTCCAGGACGCCGTGCGCGGCGACCGCATAGCGTTTCTCGACGGGTACATCATCAGCTTCTTCGCTGAGGGCGACAGACACGACCTGATCAGCGAGCCCAACCGGATCTACCACCGAGAGATCGCGGGGTTCGCCTTGCCGAAGGGGACGCTTGACTGCATCGCCGCGTTCTCCTACACCGGCTTCCGCTGGGACCTCGCCAAGGTCGACGTGCCGACGCTTATCAGCCCCGGCGCCTCCGACGCGATCGTGACGTTTGGGGTCAGCGGCGGGCGTTCGCACGATACGATCGCCGACAGCTCGCTGGTGCTGATCGAGGGCGCGCCGCACGGCTTCAACGCCGCCCACCCCGAGCAGTTCAACCGCGCCCTGCTCGGCTTCCTGAGCTAACCCGCTACCGGGTGGTCGTGGCCGTCATGACCACCCCTTCATTAAGCTTTAAGACAAGAGACCTAGCCCTCCCCGTACACAGTCGATCAGTAGAGATCGACCCACCTCTACCCGCCGCCGGGCCAGCCACAGAGACCGCCGAGCGGCAGCAACCCCTCTTAAGCATTCCCGGAAGCCAATAAGCCGCCAAGCTTGGCCCGTCTAGCTCCTTTTCGCATAGGGTTCTGGTGAACCCGCGTTCTACGCACTTGACGCACACGGGGCGTCCGCGTATCTTTGTGTCGTATATTTACGACAATGACACAGACATGGGGTGGTGCGGGTAGCGGTCTGGATCGACATAGATCCGCGGAGTGGGGTTCCGATCTATGTCCAGCTCGTGGCTCAGGTGAGGCACGCGGTGGAGGTCGGTGGATTGGGTCCGGGCGAGAAGTTGCCCACGGTGCGGGGGCTTGCGGAGGAGTTGGCGATCGCGCCGAACACCATAGTGAAGGCGTACAACGAGTTGCGGTGGGAGGGACTCGTGGAGAGCAGGCCCGGTGTAGGGACGGTCGTCGCCGAGGGCGTCGCGGAGGTGGCCCGATGGCGACAACGCGAGGCGATCTTCGAGCGCCTGAAGGTGCTCGTGCGCGACGCGGCGGCTCTAGGGATAACCGAGGACGAGCTTTGGGACGCCCTCGACTCGGAGTTCGAGCGCATACCGAGGGAGAGAGGGGAGGAAGGGTGATGGCGGAGTCGCGAGAGGGGAGATGGCCCCGGTGCCCGAGTAAAGCGTGGCAATACGGCTAGAAGACCTGGTTATCAACTATAGGGCCCTCGGCGGGCGGTGGGGGCTCCGATAAACTCCGAACGATGATCCCATCAGGGACAGAACCGAAGGCCGTTATGTCGGCGACCGACCATACCGGACGCGTCGCCCCCAGCCCGACGGGTCCGCTGCACGTCGGAAACCTGCGGACCGCGCTCCTGGCCTGGCTTTTCGCCCGCTCCGCCGGGGCGCGCTTCCTGGTGCGCGTGGAGGATCTGGACCGCTCGCGGGTGCGGCCGGGGATTGAGAGGGGGCAACTCGACGACCTCCGCGCCATCGGCCTGGATTGGGACGGTCCGGTCGTGCGCCAGTCGGAGAGGATGGGGCTCTAGGAGCAGACCATCGCGCGGCTGGATAGCGACGGTTTGCTCTATCCTTGCTACTGCACGCGGGCCGACATCCGGGCCTCCGCCTCCGCCCCGCATGGCATCCCCGCCGCCGACCGCTACCCGGGCACCTGCCGCAAGCTGACAAAGATAGAGCGCGCCGAGCGGGAGGCAGCCGGACGACCGCCCGCCCTGCGGGTACGCGGGGAGGCTCCAGGATCTCGTTCGAGGACCGCCTGCTCGGGCACTCCGAGGGGGAGACGGACGACTTCCTGGTGCGCCGGAACGACGGCGCCTCCGCCTACCAACTCGCGGTGGCGGTTGACGACACCGCGCAGGGCATCGGGGAAGTCGTGCGGGGCGCCGACCTCGTGGGCTCGACGACACGTCATATCTTGCTCTATCGTCTGGCCGGCCTTAGGTTCCCCCGCTACGCCCACGTCCCCCTCGTGCTAGGCCCGGACGGCAGACGCCTCGCCACACGCCACGGCGCCGTCACGCTCGCCGACCGCGCCGCCGTGGGCGGAGGACCCAGGGAGACCCTGTGCTGGATGGCCCGTTCGCTCGGCCTGGCAGAACCCGGAGAGACGCCGGCGACCTTCTCGCCCGCTTGGGCCCCGGAAGGTTGCCTCGGGGGCCGACCGTTTGGTCGCCCGAAGCCTGAACGCCATGTGGTAAGTTGGGGCGGCCCTGTAAACGGGAGAGGAGATCCCATGCGCGCCACCCGGAAGCTCGACGGATTGCAGTCGGAGACGGAGAGAGGATTTGGCGAGAAGATTTCCGCCTTGCGACGGGACATCCACCGCGAACCCGAGCTCGGCTTCGACACGGGGAAGACCGCCTCGAAGGTGCTCGCGGCCCTCGAAGGGTTACCGCTCGACATCGAGTCCGGCGTCGCGAAAAACGGGATAGTCGCGACCCTGCGGGGCGCGGGCGGCGGTGGGCCGACGGTGGGCCTGAGGGCGGACATGGACGCGCTCCCTATCACGGAAGAGACGAACCTCCCGTTCGCTTCCGAGGTCGAGGGCAAGATGCACGCCTGCGGCCACGACGGGCACACGAGCATGCTCGTCGGCGCGGCCCACGCACTTTGCAGCATGAGGGAGGAGCTGAACGGAGCCGTCAGGTTCATCTTCCAGCCGGCCGAGGAGGGCGGGGGAGGGGGACAGGTCATGGTCGAGGAGGGCGTGGCAGACGGCCTGGATTCCATCTTCGCGTTGCACCTGTGGCCGGGGCTGCCTTTCGGGACCGCGGCGACGAAGGCGGGCCCTATCATGGCCGCCGCCGACGCCTTCGAGATGGAGATCTGGGGTACCGGGGGCCACGGCGCGATGCCGCACCTCTCCGCTGACGCTGTAGTGATCTCCGCGCACATCGTCACCGCACTCCAGACTGTCGTCTCCCGCGAGGTGGACCCGGTCGAGCCGGCGGTGCTGACGGTAGGGGAGATCGGGGCCGGGACCGCCTTCAACGTCATCCCGGAGAAGGCCCGAATCGGCGGTACCGTTCGGACGCTTAACGAAGGGCTCCGCCGGCAGATGCCGGGTAGGATCGAGGCCCTGGCCCGGGGCGTGGCCTGCGGCATGCGTGGCGACGCGACCTTCGACTACCGGTTCTCCTATCCCGTCACGAGAAACGACGCCGAAGCCGCAGACCGAGCCCTGAAAACGGCCGGAGCCCTCCTGGGCGAGGGGTCCATCCTGGAGCTGCCAAACCCCTCTATGGGCGCGGAAGACTTCGCATACTTCCTGGAGAAGGTCCCCGGCGCGTTCGTCTGGCTCGGCGTGGGCGAAGACGTCCCCGGCCTGCACACGCCCCAGTTCGCCTTCGGCGAGAAGATACTCTCCCGTGGCTCCGCCCTACTCGCGGCGCTGGCGTTGTCGTCGTAGCGCGCCGGTACCGCCAGAGCGGGCCGACTAGCTCCCCGGCGTGTTGACCAGCAGATCGTAGGCCTCGGATGGGCCGGTGAGGAGGAGCAGTATCAACAGCACCGCACCGAGCGGGATGAGGGCCGCCGCCGCGGCCCTGCGCCAATCGGTGTTGAGGGCCGATCTTACGGCCTTCGTCGCCACCAGGAGGCCGTAGGGGATGGCGAGTATGGGGCCGAACGGTAACCAGAGCGCGATGCCGATCCCGCCCGCGTAGGCGAGGTGGCGGTAGAGGGGGCGGAAGCCGTGGCGGGAGGGACCGCCAGTGTGTATGACCTGGACGAGCACGGTCAGACCGGAGACGAGGAGTGGGGCGAGGACAAGAGAGACGACGAGCCCTAGAAAGAGCGCGTAAAGGAGGCCTACGTTGAGGTCCCGAACCCAGGCCGCCTGCAACGCCGCCTCCAGCACCAAGTTCAGGTACAGGACCAGTGACACGAAGATGGTCGGCCGGACGAAACCCGCGTCGGGGTCGAGTCCGGCGAAGAACCCTCTCGGGGCGAACCACACCCCCCATAGCGCGCCCCAGAAATCCTCCGGGGAGCCACCGTATCTGCCGCGGTGCCGGCGGCCCACTAGACTTCGCCGCCCTTCCGGTCTTCGGACGGGCCGTACCCCTCGGGGGCCTGGCGCGAAACCTTGCCGATCGGCGTCTCCAAGGAGAGTTTCGTGGTGTCCTTGGACGGGAGGCGGACCGTGACGTCGCCCGCCCCGACGGAAACGCGGCCCCCAACCGAGAAGCGCCCCGAGAGGGCCACATCCCCCGTCTCGACGTTGGTGGTGGTCTCCAGGGTGCGCACAATCAGGTCCTCCAGCGACACGTCGCCGGGCACGCCAGCCAATTCCACGTTGCTTGTGTCTTTTCTGACGCCGCTGGCGGCGACGTGGCCCCTCCGGCCTCGACTGGGACGGCTCCCGCGACGTTATGGACCGCCACGTCGCCGGGCCCGGTGTGCACCGTCACGTCGCCGTCGAGGTCCGAGATCTCCACGTCGCCCCTCTCCGACTCCCCGCCGGACGGGACCCCCACCGAGGAGTCCGCGCCTATCTGCCCGCCTGCGTCCGTCTCGAGCATCACGGTCGAGCCCTCGCGCGATACGTCAACCGGAACCTCCGAGGCCGCCCTCCTCGCGGCTTCCGGGTCCCAGGCGACGGCGTACCTCGTGACCTCGTACTCGACCTCTTCGAAGCCTCCCGTCCCTACCAAGCTGACGTCCCCCGGTCCGTTGGTGATCCGCACTCGTGGTTCGCGGCCGGAGTTCTATGGAATCCCCGACGAGTCGGCGCCCGGCACCTCGTCTGCTAGACCCCGCCACAGGATGACCGCCGCTACGATGAGCAGCGCCGGCAGCAACAATCCGGCGATCACGATTAGGAGGTTCAGTCGCGACGGGCGTTCGCTGATCCTACGCGACCTGATGGCGGGACGTTCCCCCGATGTCTCCCCGCGTTCTGGGCGGCTGGAACCGCCCTCGCCCCCAACCTCCACCCGGGTTTCGAGGCGGGGTCACTGGACCGCGCGGCCGTAGACGTCCTCCAGGCGCACGATGTCGTCCTCGTCGAACTCGCCGAAGGAGACCTCCAGCACCCGCACCGGTTCCTCCCCACCCGCCGAGAGCCTGTGGACCGTCCCGCGGGGGACGTAGAGCTTCTCCCCGGGCCCCGGCGAGAGGACCTCCCCGTCCAGCTCGATCCGCGCGCCGGGGTCCAGGACCACCCACAGCTCGTCGCGGCGGTGGTGGTACTGGCGCGAGAGCGAGCCGCCGGGGACGACCGTGATGATCTTGACCGTGGAGGGCAGGTTGTGCGTGTACTGCTCGAACCCTCCCCAAGGCTTGTCTACCTTGATTGATGGCGGTGTGTGGTCCAAACGAGCCCCTTTCGCAAAAGCAGAGTTTATACGATTTAGACGGCCTTGAGCAACAGAGAAGCTTCCAACGGTCGGCCGAAGACCATCCACCGCTTGATGGCGGACGCACGATTCTCTTCTGTGCGCAGCCGGGCTTTCCGGCGAGCTTCAACGCGGCGTCGGTAGGCCAACCGTTAACGGCTGAGAGCCAAAGGGTAGATCTCTTGCCAAGGATGGAATTAGAAGGCGCGGGCACTTTCGACGTCGAGGAGGGCAGGCGGCTGGTCCTCGCCATAGAGAGAACGCGGGCTTGGACATCCTCCCGATGGTTGTCAAAATCCGAAAACTGACAAAATACTTCCCTTCAGGGCCGTGGTCACCCAGGACAGCTGTTAGCTGAAATTTACGGGATACTAAAGGAGCAACGAATGCCTAAGCTGGAAGTAGCCCTCCCCGATGAGGACCTCTTGAAGCGCGGCCGGCGAGCGGGGGGCGGAGTCGGCAACGACGCCACCCCCTGGTCTGCCGCGCCGCAGGATATGTCGGCCGCCTCCGGCGGGCCGTCTCCTTCTTGCAGACGGAAAAACGGAGATTCTGGGGCCTCGGGCTTAGCGACTGGTACGGGTGATTGGGGATCATCCCCCGCGACATGGAGAAGATTTGCAAAGAGGCGTACCTGCACGCAGTGCTCTGGGCCAACGAGGACACTGGCTAGGAGATCTGGATGTTCGTCGCTCTCGGGGAGGGTTGGTACGAGCCCGACGGGACGATCGAAGGGGCCTAGCGGCGGGCGATCTCCGGCCGCAGCCCGCTGGCAGCGCCCATACTCCTGCCGACACCAGCCCCGCACCATTCGACGGCTCCCCCGAGCCTCGGACGTGAGGGCCGGAACGGGGAAGACCAGGGGCGGGACGGTCCCACCCCCTCCGACGGAGGCTTCGGATTCTGTACGCGAGTGACCCCTTCACGACTTCACCTCCGATCACCAAGGCGCATATCCATCCCACCATCAAGATACCTAATGACGACTTATATGCATCGGACGGAGGAAAGCGGCCCGCTCCCGGTCCGATGGGACTTCCTATTCGGGATTCTGCATGCGGGATATTGGAAACACCCTTTTCACGCACTCGGGTGACTAAGAGCTTGCGCCAATAGGCTACAAACGTCTCGCACTTGACAATGCTCAGAGCCATTGGACAGCTTCTCTGCTGCTTATTGACACATACGCTACTCGCCTATTGGCGCAGCCTCTAAGGCACGAAAAAGGGCTGAGGGTGCTAATAGCGCCGGCCCGGGTGGTTGTAGCCTCAGCCGAGCCTTCGGTTGATCCCCAACATCTCTTCGTGATCGTAGGCGCGAAGCGTGGTTGTCCTGACGACTCCCCTGGTGCCCACCTCCAACAAGAAGGCGGTTGCGTTCTCGTGGTCGGGGCCTTCGAGGAATGTAGGCAATGTCGTAGGCACCCACGGTCCAGTAGGTCTGCAAGCTGCACCCGTACTTCTCCTGAGCGAGTTCGGCGGCTCCCTCGGATCGCTGGGTGGTGTCCTTAACGGTTGTTATCCCTTGGTCGATGAAGTTCAGCAAAGAGATGTAGGTGGGCATGATTGCTTCCTTCTTCCTCCCGCGTTAAGCTAACGTGGGTACTAACCCTTTCCACCACAAGCATGATGCCTTCAACCGAAGCCCGGTGCGAACTTACGAGAATTTATGTTCTACGTACTCGGGCATGTAGGTCCAATAACCCCCAGCCCCGATGGCTGGGCTTCCGCACCCTGCTGACCGAGCGCGGCGCCGAACGGGTAGAGTTGCTAAAGTCCAACTCAGCCGCGTCATTCGGTAGCGCGACGCAGACAAAAACAACGCAGGGTAGAGATCGCCGAAGAACAGGCGCTTGTTGAGGAGGGCGCGGTGGCCACATACTCTTATCTCGGACGCTTAGGCTACGCGATCGGTGTCAGTGAGCTGCTTGCAGGCCGAGGAGAGCCAG
>CADCUZ010000030.1 GCA_902806015.1 uncultured Rubrobacteraceae bacterium | reverse complement strand
CCATCAGCCCAGACTCTCCGATTTTTCGAGGTCTGGGTCCTACGGAGCTCCGGCTCTCTTGCTACCATGCCCCCGTGGTCGAGCCTCATCGCAACAAAAGGGGTGAGAGTAATGGAAATAAGGGACCGGGAGCTGGTGGACCCCGGCTGACGCTACGCGGTCGAGACGGGCACCAGCACCTTCGCCAGGCTCGCGCAAGAACTCGCCCAGGTCCTAAACGAGGGCGATGCCAGGGGATGGCGCGTGCTGCACATCCACGGGTTCGGCGCCGACTACGACTACGCGTTGGGCTCCACGACCCCGGTCCCCTTGTGCGTGGTCTGGGACAAGCAAGGCCTCGAAGGGGAGTGACGCCTTCTATTCACGTGCTTCGCACAAGGTGCGTCTCTGCGAAGTGCACAACACCAAGCAGCGCACAACTCACACCAAAGAAAGTCCATATTGAGGATGTGCCGTCCCTCACAGGCCCGCTACCCTGCCCCTTGCGTAACGGGACGGGGAGCAAAGCTATCTCACTCCCGCTCCACCAGAGCGAAGGAGGAGGTAATGATGCCTCAGAGGCTATCGGCGCTATCTATGATCTATGGTCTCTGTGCCGTGGCAGCTGAACTCAGCGATCGGCGCACGCGTCGCCATCCGCGAGGACCTGCCGGGAGAGGGCTTTCAGGTCTTCTTTGTTGCACAGGGCGATTAGTCGTTCCGATTCATCTTTGGAGAAAGCCTCGTAGGCTTCTTCAATGGATTCTCTCGACTGCAGACTGTCTTTGCCCGCTACCTTCCTTTCGTTTATCGTTTCGGCGCCCGTTGGGAACTCTCGGTCGATGCAGTTTCTTCACACAGCGCTCAAGGGGCAAGCCCAGCTCCGTATCCCGCTGCTCCTTAGCAGCCTTTAAGGTACGATAAGGTGCTCGGCACACCCGACACACATGCCCCTGTCATGCTCACGGTCTCACTCGCCAGCTAGTGTAACGCGCTAGAAAAAGAGCCCCGCTCACAGGTGGGGCTTCGTCGTACACACTGCTACTTTGAGGACTTATCCCAGTGAGGGCTCAAACCCGGTCCGCTACCCCTTCGGCCCCGGCCATGCTCGCGCAATGGGCGCAGCAGTAGAAGTGGCCGTCCGCCTCTACGCCGTGCCCGACCACCTTCACGCCACAGTATTCGCAGGTCGGGGCGAGGGCGTGAATGGCGCACTCGAAGCTGTCGAACGTGCGCGCCTCGCTACCGGGCATACTAACCTGAAAGGCCTTATCGTACTCATTTCCACACACCTCGCACTGGGCCATCTCTATTCTCCTTTACCGGACTGGGCATTTCCTTGTTCTGAAAATAACTACCCTAGTCCTGGTGAGGGCAAACGCCCGAGTCACGGATACATCTCCCCTTACGGGTGTTGGCATAAAATGAGCGCGATGAAATCGATGAGGGCCTTGCAGATTCAAGCAAAAGAAGGCGTGGCGCGGACCGCTCCGGCGTCGATGACGAGAAGGCCCCAGAGGGACAGCCGCCTCCAAGACGCCAGGCACAAAACCCCCAGTGCCGGCGCCACGGCCAGGGTAGAGACGACCTTCTCCATGGCCCACCCGCCGGTGAGCCACCCCCGCTCAAAGGCCAGCAACCCCTCGACCCTCGGGTGCGTCCGCCCGGGGGCGGCGAACCGGAACATCCTGGTCGAGAGCGCCGCGAGCATGAGCAAGATGCCAAAGAGGCTGCGCTCGTAGGTGGAGTAGGCGAGGGGCAGTATGAACAGCGGCCTTATGTAACAGGAGAGGGCGTTTTGGTGGCGCTCCCAAGCCCACGAGAAGAACCCGTCCGGGGGGGCGCCCGTCGCCGCCAGGGCCGCCCCGGCGAAGAGGACCATCGCCAACGAGCCTACCGCCAGGATGGCGTCCGTTCGTCTCGCCATCACGGAGCGGAAGACGGGCAGGATCCGCTTCCTGGGACGGGCAACGAACCCGAAATAGCGTAAGCTGCTCAATAGGTGTCTAGAGGGAGGGTATAAGCGTGGCCGATGTGAAGTACGTCTCGCGGGTCGAGGTTGAGCCGGTGGAGGGCAAGGTCCGGCGGGCTTTCGTCCCGGGAGAAGAGGAGCCGGTGCTCTTCGGGGTCCACTCGGAGGTTGCGGAGCACTACGGAGTCTCGCCCGAGGACGAGGAGCCGCACGCGAGCACCTTAGACTATGTGGTGGCCGCGGCGGGCGGGTGACTGCTCGGCACCTTTGCCGGCGCGCTGGGAGCGCGTCAAGTCCCCTTCGTATCACTCCGCGCCGACACCGTCGGGGAGGTGGAGGCCGAAGGGAAGGTGCTGGTGATCAAACGCATTAAGCAGACCTTCCACCTGGACGTCGCCGAGGAGTACCGTGAGACCGTCGAGCGGGTCCTCTCGGTGTACGCCGACTCCTGCCCGGTGGCGCGTTCCATAAAGGGGAGCATCGAGATCACGAGCGGTCTCGACTTCGAGCCTACGTAAATTGACGTAATTTTTCTTGAAGTTTGTGCAACACCGTTGACAACCCCTCCGGGTATCGCTAGAGTGCTATCGTTGTTGTTGTCGCGAAAGGACCGAGGCTTTGATGCACGTCCACCACACGAACATAGGAATTGGGATGTTCGGGGGAGAGGTGCGTCCCGAGGTCCGCGCGGTCGCGATGAGAACGTGAGCATTTAGCTCAAACAGATTTCTCAACGAGGCCCCCGGACCGAATGGACCGGGGGCCTCAAGCTTTGCGCCACAGCAGGGCGCCGGTCTCCGACTCCGATCCCGAAACGTACACCACCCGCGGTGCGAGCGCGACGAAAGAGACCAGAGAAGGAGAAAGAGATGTACCGGGATTTCTACGCAGCACAGGACCGCACGCTCAGGCAGCAGGAGTTCGCCGATAAGGTGGCCGAGCGACAACGGTACGCGCGGCCCCAAGATCGGCCCTCGCTCCGGGCGCGGCTGGCCCGCCGGCTCTTCCTACTGGCCGTCGCCGCCGAGAGGGAGGAGACGTGGCGCGTCGTCTGGGAGCGCCTGGAAGCCAGGCGGCCTTAGGGTAAAGCATTCCGTACCGCGCCGTGAGCGGCCGACCGTAAGCAAGAAAACGGCCGGCCGCTCACGGCGGGATCTACGAAACGGTCTGCCCTCCGGATTTGATGAGAGAGGATGTCAGGGGTGCAAGCACTAGAGTTGAGGGGCGTGGACAAGAGCTTCAAGAAGCGGCGGGGCGAGGTGGTGCGCGCGCTGGATGCGATCTCGCTAGCGGTAAGAAAAGGGGAGGTGGTCGGCATCCTCGGGCCGAACGGTAGCGGGAAGAGCACGCTGGTGCGTGTCATCTCCACGCTGGTCCTCCCCGATTCCGGGGCGGTCGAGGTTTTCGGGGTGGATGCCGTGCGGCACCCCAAGCAGGTGCAGCGCAGCATGAACCGCGTCAGCGTAGAGGCCAGCTTCTTCAAGAAGCTCTCGGCAATGGAAAACCTGCTCTACGGCGCCAAGCTCTACGGGGTGACAAGCCGGGAGGCCAGGCCCAGGATCAAGGAGATCCTCGAGAACATAGGCTTCGCCCAGAAGCGGGCCACGGAGCCGATGGAGCACCTGAGCCGCGGGATGCAGCAGAAGATAGCGCTTGCAAGGGCGCTCCTGACCAGCCCAGTCCTGATGCTCCTCGACGAGCCGACGACCGGCCTTGACCCGCGGAGCAAGAGGGACGTGCAGGCGTTTATCCGCAAGATACGCGAGGCCCACGACTCCTCGATCCTGCTCTGCACCCACGACATGGGCGAGGCCGAGGAGCTCTGCGACCGCGTGGGCATCATGGTGGACGGCAAGATCCTGGCCTTGGAGAGGCCGGATGAGCTGAAGCGCCGCTACGCGACGAACGGCCGCGTCCCCGACCTCGAGGAGACGTTCATGGCCGCGACCGGCTACTCGGTCGAAGAGGCCAGCGCGGAGAAGGAGTAGAGAGATGAGAGGCGCCGTGAAGCCCCTCTGGCTGACCGAGATGGTGGCCGTCTGGGGCTACGTACAGCGGAACTATTTTCTGACCAAGCGCTACTTTATGTGGGAGGTGGTCTGGCTCGTCTACGTGACGATCAACGCCATGGCCATCACCTACATCGGCGCGGGCATCGATGCCGCCGGCGGATCGGTGGACGTAGAGTTCCTGATGACGTACCTGCTCGTGGGCGCGCTGCTCTGGAACTACCTCTCGATGCTCTTCGACGTGCTCTCGGAGACGGTGAGCTGGGAGCGGTGGGAGGGGACCATCGAGTACACGTTCATGAGCCCGTCGAGCCGGATCACGCACCTGCTCGGGATGGGCTTCTACGCCGTCGTCTACGGCATCCTGCAGACGGCCCTCACCCTCGGCGTTTGCGCGGCGTTTTTTGAGTTGGACCTCTCGAGCGCCAACTACTGGGGCGCCCTGCTCGTGCTCGCCGTCGCCAGCGTCTCGCTCGTGGGTTTCGGCGTCGTGGCCGCCGTGCTGCCGCTCCTCTCCCCAGAGAAGGGCCAGCAGGTCAGCTACATCGTCTCGTCGGTCCTGCTTCTCGTCTCCGGCGTCTACTATGACGTGGGCGTCCTCCCTAGCTGGATGCAGGCCATCGCCACCGTCTCGCCGGTGACCTACGCCCTGCAGGGCGCCCGAGCCGCGCTCCAGGACGGCGCGGGAGTAACCGAGCTCTGGGACAGCATCTGGGTGCTGCTCGTCATGGGCGCCGTCTTCGTGCCGCTCGGGCTCTTCGTCTTCCACCTCGGCGAACGCTACGCGAAGAAGACCGGGAAGCTCAAAAGGAGCGGCTAGAAAGCTTCGGTAACCTCCCCTAAGGTCCGGTCCGCAGGCCCCCGGGTGCCCAGGCGGCGAGTTGACCGCCCAGGGCCTCAACCCGCACAGCGCCAGCCCGCCCGAAGAGGTCGTCACTTATGGGACGCCCTGGGAGGTTTTTTCCGGCGGGGACGATGTTACCGAGGTGTGCGGTCCCTAGACCGCGCAGAGGAGCATCGACGAGGGGGTGATTGGATCGTCCGAGATAGGGAATAGCACGGAGCATGGAAAAGGAGACCCCATCCGAGAGGCGGCTCTGTTCGCTCGTTTCCAAGGCCAACGGGGAAGACCCAATCGGCTCGGCAACGCCCTTCGAGGCTTGCTTGATGGTCGAATCGGCGCAGCCTTGGGCGAGGGAGGTCGCGGGTTCGAGGCGTTTCCCCGAAGGGCTGCCCGAATTCTTGGAGGCCGCGTCGGGGGGGCGCGGCCCCATCGAAAAGCTTACGGCTCTCCTCCCCGACCGCGAGTACTCCCGTGCGGGCCACACCCGGTTGCTCTTCTGGCGCAGGCCCCCGGGCCCCTTCGCCGCCTACGAGAAGGACGATCTACTCGTGCCCGACGGCGAGGTGGTGCCGGCGGTGGAGGCGTTGCTCGGGGGTCCGGAGGAGATCTCGCGCTTCGCGCGCTACCGGCAGGACACGCGACGCGTCCGGGATATCGTGGTGTGCACCCACGGCAGCCGCGACGTCTGCTGCGGCAAGTTCGGCTACCCGGTCTACGACCTGCTGCGCCGGAGGCACGCGGCTCGCGGGAGGCTCAGGGTCTGGCGGACGAGCCACATCGGCGGCCACCGCTTCGCGCCCACCCTGATCGACTTCCCCGAGGGACGCTATTGGGGTCACCTGGAATCCGGGGTCGCCGGGGAACTCGTAACCCGCGAGGGGCCACCATCAGGCCTCGCGGGGTTCTACCGGGGATGGGCCGGCCTCGGCAGCCGCTTCGAGCAGATAGCCGAGCGGGAGATCCTGGCGCTCGAGGGGTGGGGCTGGGCGGCGTACCCGAAGCAGGGCCGCGTGCTCTGGGCGGACGCGGACGGGAGCCGGGCCGAGGTCCGGATAGACTACAGGAGCACCGACGGCGACGTTGCCGGCGCGTACGAGGCGATCTTGGAGGCTGACGGCGGCGTGATGACGCTCGCCAACTCCGGCACGGATCCCCTGGAAGAGGCCACCCGGTATCGCGTCGCCCGCCTGGAGAGGACCCCCGCAACGTAGTGTGGGGGGCCGGTTCCTCTTCTCTTTCCTACCTCGCGGGCCAACCGGCCCGCCGGGACGCTATCACGGGCAGCGGCTGCCGGGGTTATTGTACTTCTCGTTCTGGCGCCAGCGGTAGAACTCCCCGCGGTTCATGGGGCGGCGGCCCGGGTGGGTCGCCGAGTGGACGACGAGGTACTTATCGTAGGCGTTCTCGCCCGAGATCTCCTTCAGGTACTCCCAGATGGCGTGCAGGGGGTTCATCGCTCCCTATTCTAGCGACCCGACCCGACCGGCTCGCGCTCGTCGATGGGCTCACCTTCGGAGTCCAGGCGGGACTCTTCCCAGGGGGTCTCGCTCAGGTCCGGCTCCTGGCCGCCGCGGATGATGCCGAACCAGACGCGGGTGGCGTCCACGAGGACGATGATTATGAGGAGGGCGAACAGGATCGAGAGGACGCCATCCACCGTGGAGTTCGTGATGATCTGGCGCACGTCGTCGGCGCTCTGGGCGGTGCCGTAGAGCTCGCCGTTGGCGAGGGCTTCCTGGGCGGCGCCCCTCTGGGCGAAAAAGCCGAGCTTCGGGTCGGCGGAGAAGATTTTCATCCAGCTCGCTGTCAGCGTCACGGCGGCGTCCCAGAGGAGCGGCAGCGCCGTCACCCAGGCGTAGCGGAGCTTGCCCATCTTTATGAGGATGGTCGTGCCCACGGTGAGGGCGACCGCCGCCAGAAGCTGGTTGGCGATGCCGAAGAGGGGGAAGAGCTGGTTGATGCCGCCCAAAGGGTCGTTCACGCCGGCGTAGAGGAAGTAGCCCCAGGCGCCGACTATGAGGGCGCTCGAGATCAGGTTGCCCGGCAGCCAGGAGGGGTTTGCGAAGGGGCGGTAGACGTTGCCGATCATGTCCTGGATCATGAAACGCCCGACCCGGGTTCCGGCATCGACCGTGGTCAGGATGAACAGCGCCTCGAACATGATGGCGAAGTGGTACCAGAAAGCCTGCAGCGCGGGACCGCCGATGATGCCCGAGAAGATTTGGCTCATCCCAACAGCCAGGGTTGGAGCCCCGCCTGTCCTCCCGACGATGCTCTCCTCCCCGACGTTGTTCGCCGTGGCCTGCAGCGCGTCGGGGGAGACCGTAAAGCCGAACCCGTTGACGGCCTGCGAGGCCGACTGGACGGTGTCCCCGAGCACGGTCGCCGGCGCGTTCATCGCGAAGTAGATGCCGGGGTCCAGCGTAGTCGCGGCGATCAACGCCATGATCGCCACGAACGACTCCATCAGCATAGCCCCGTACCCGATAAACCGGGTCTGGCTCTCTTTTTGGATCAACTTCGGAGTCGTGCCCGAGGCCACGAGCGCGTGGAACCCGGACAACGCCCCGCAGGCTATCGTGATAAAGACGAACGGGAAGAGCGGGCCGGCAAAGACCGGGCCCTCGCCGTTGAAGGCAAACGGGGTGGCCTTGGGCATCTGGATGGCCGGGAGGGTGAAGGCGATGCCGATCGCTAGGAGCATGATCGTCCCGATCTTCATGAACGTCGAGAGGTAGTCGCGGGGGGCCAGAAGTACCCAGACGGGCAGGACGCTCGCTATAAAACCGTACGCGATGAGGGCGAAGACGATCTGGTTCGGGCTGAACGTCCAGAAATCGGCGTAAGGGCTGGACTCCGCGATCCAACCGCCCCCGATGATCGCCAGGAACAGGAGCCCCACCCCGATGATGGAGACCTCAAGAACCCGTCCCGGCCTCAAGAAACGCAGGTAGAAGCCCATGAGGAGCGCTATGGGCAGGGTCATGGCTATGGAGAAGGACCCCCATGGCGACTCGGCGAGGGCGAGCACCACGACCAAGGCGAGCACCGCGAGCAGGATGACCATGATGGAGAGGACGGCGACGAGGGCGGCGATGCCGCCGACGGGGCCTATCTCCTCCCGCGCCATCTGCCCGAGCGTCTTCCCGTCCCGCCGCATGGAGAAGAAAAGCGTCGTCATGTCCTGGACGGCGCCGGCCAGGATCACGCCGACGATGATCCAGATCGTCCCCGGCAAGAAGCCCATCTGCGCCGCTAGCACCGGTCCCACCAAGGGACCCGCCCCCGCGATGGCCGCGAAGTGGTGACCGAAGAGGACCCGCCGGTCCATCGGCTCGAAGTCGCGCCCGTTGTTGAGGCGCTCCGCCGGCGTCGCCCGCGAGTCGTCCGTCTCCAGGACCTTTCTTTGAATAAACCGGGCGTAGAACCTGTAGGCGATGGCGTAGGAGGCGATAGCGGCGAAGAGCAGCCATCCGGCGTTGATGGTCTCCCCGCGGGAGAGCGCAAGCACCCCCCAGCAGATCGCGCCCACGAGGGCGATGCCTATCCAAACACCGTACCGACGAATGCTATTTCCCATGAGCCGTCTTGCCCTTCCCCGAGGCCTCTACGAGATAGGTTGGCATCCCAGCACAACGGAAAACCGCGCGGAAAGGTGCGCGTGGGGCGGGCTACCGCCCCGGTCCTTGGAGCTTCTCCGCCCCTTCGGCCGCCCCTAAAACCGGGTGCGAAGGAGACTCGGCGCGATGAGGCAGACGACGACGGCCATCACCGCGCAGATAAGGACCGGGTAGACAATCGCCTCGAACGGGGCCGTCTCCGTTGCCAGGCCGAAGACTGTCTTCAGGGCGTCGTTGGCGTAGGCGAAAGGGACGAAATGGCGGAGGGTCAGCATGACGCCCTCCGGGTTCTGGTTGCGGAAGAAGCCGGAGAGGTAGATCAGGGGAAACAGTATGGCCGTCGCGTACAGCAGCACGTCCGCCGGCGACGAGGTGAAGTTGGCTATAAAGATGCCGATGCAGTTGGCCGCAACCAGCGTCGCGAAGACCGCCACGCCCGTCGCCAGGACCCATACCAGGGGTACGGGATGCAGAAGGAAAACGACGAGCAGCGCGGGCAGGAGCTGCAGAAGGTCGAGCACGGCGTTGGCGGCCAGAACTTCGGAGACGATGCGGTAGGGGGAGAGGGGCGTTAAGGAGACGCGGACCAGGATGCCGTCGTTCAAATCCGAGGTCAGGCTCTCGCCGGCGCCGAAGGTCCCCGCCATGACGGCGACGATGCCTATGACGGCCGCGGCGTACTGCGCCGGTATGTCGCTGGCGGCGACGGGGCCGATGATCGCGAGCGGGTACAACATCTTTATGGCGAGCGAGAACCGCTTGCCGAAGAACAGCGAGACGTCCTTTTTCCAGTAGGCGTCCGGCGGGTTAACCCTCACGGCGCAACGCCTCCCCGGTCAGCTTCACGAACACGTCCTCCAGGTTGGGTTGCTCGACGGAGAGGCTCACGATGTCACCGCCCGAACGGACCAGACCGGCCACCACGTCGGCGACGATGCCGGGCCGCTCCCCGCAGTGGACGACGAGGTTTCGTCCCTCCGGCACCACGCGCTCAACGCCGTCCACACCCTCCATGGGGCCGTACTCCACGGGGTTGCGAAGCGTCGCCGAGACCCTCCTCACGCCCTGAACGGAGGAGATCAAAGCCCCCGGCGCATCCTGGGCGACGACCTTTCCCCGGTAGAGGAACGCCACCCGGTCGCAGAGCGACTCGACCTCGTCCACCTGGTTGCTCGCGAGCACGACCGCCACGCCCGCCTCCGAGAGCTCCCGGATCTTGCGCTGAAACGCGAGCTGCGAGGTGTAGTCGAGCCCGAGCGAGGGCTCGTCGAGAAGCAGCACTTCTGGATGGTGCGCCAGGGCCTCCACGAGCGCGAGCTTCTTGCCCATGCCGTAGGAGTAGGTCTTGACGCGGTCGTCTGCGTACTCGGCAAGGTCGAAAAAGTCCAAAAGCTCCGAGACCACTGCCTCGGCCTTAGCCTCCTCCACCCCGTAGGCCCGCGCGAAAAAGTACGCGTTGGCCCGGCCCGTCAGGTCGCCGTAGTGGGTCGGACGGTCCACCATCAGGCCCATCCGCGCCCGGGCCTTACGCTTCTCCCTTGCCCCATCCGCGCCCGCCACCCAGAACGCGCCGCGGTCCGGCTCGATGGCCGTGGAGAGGACGCGCAGCAGGGTGCTCTTGCCCGAGCCGTTCGGCCCCACCAGCCCGAAGATTTCCCCCGGGGCCACCGAGAAGCTGACGTCCTCCACGCCGCGACCGCTGCTCTTGTAGCGGCGAGAGATGTTCCTCGCTTCTAGCGCGGGGCCGGGAGACTTCGTCATGGCCACATTTTAGCGCCGGACCCCGACACCGGCTGTGGGGCGCCTCACCCCGCGCCGGTGGGGTATGGTAGTTGGGCCCTTGTCGGAGACGTGGAGGAGAGCGAATGGCCAAGAAAGCGAAGGTGGCCCTGCTGGGGACCGGGATCATGGGTGCCGCTATGGCGCGCAACCTGCTCGAGGCCGGCATGGAGGTCCGCGCCTGGAACCGCTCGGCCGAGAAGGCGCAAGGGCTGGCCGAAGACGGGGCGACGGTCGCCGAAGATCCCGCAGAGGCCGCCCACGGCGCGGACTTCTTGCTGACCATGTTGTCGGACGCGGACGTTATAGAGGGCGTCGTCGGGAGCGGCGTGCTCCCGGCGCTGGCGGACGGGGGCGTGTGGCTCCAGATGAGCACGGTCGGGGAAAGGGGCAGCAAGAGGCTCGCCCGGCTCGCCGCCGAGGGCGGCGTCGCCTACGTGGACGCGCCGGTGCTCGGGACGAAGGCGCCCGCGGAGCAGGGGCAGCTGGTCGTGCTCGCCTCGGGTCCCGAGGAGGTCCACGAGAGGTGCGAAAGCGTCTTCGGGGCCGTCGGGAGCAAGGCGGTGTGGCTCGGCGAGGCGGGGGAAGGCAGTCGCCTCAAGCTCGTGGTCAACAACTGGATCGTGGGCCTCCTCGGCGTACTGGCCGAGACGGTGGCGTTCGCCCGCGCGACGGGCGTGGACCCTCAGAAATTCCTCGAGACCATCGAGGGCGGACCTCTGGGTCTCCCCTACGCGCAGATGAAGGGCGCGATGATGATCAAAGGGGACTTCCCGACGAGCTTTTCCGCGAAACTCGCCCGCAAGGACGCCGGCCTCGTCCTCGACGCCGCCGAGGCCAGCGGCCTCGATATGGTAGTCGCCTCGGCCGTCGCCGCCCGTCTGGACGAGGCGATAGAGGCCGGCCACGGCGAGGACGACATGGCCGCCGTCTACGAGGCCGCGAAGCCCGAACGGGCGTAGCGGGGGTCACTTCGGGGCGCATCGCAGGAACGCTATAATCCGTGGGGAGCGAGACAGACCGAGGAGAGTCCGAATGGCCGATAAGACCGAGATCACCTGGGACCCGGAGGCCGACCGGCGCATAAAACGCAGCCCTTTCCTCATGCGCCGCTTTATCCGCAAGCGCATCGAAGACCGGGTCGCCGGCCGGGGCCGCACCCACGTGACCGAGGCCGACGTGGACGAGAGCGCCGGCATGTACCGTCAATACAGGTTCAAGTAGTTTTCGGGGAGGGAAGCTGCCGGTTTATCCCGCGCGGAGGAGGCTCTTGAATGGAGCACGCGACTGCGCGGAAAGATCCCGCATGACACTAGGGACCCAACGGCTGATACCCGAGGCCTCCAAGAAAACTATCCGGGCCGGCGAGTCGCCCTTCTGACGGACGGTCACCGACCCGGTCATTGGGCCCGTGAGGGCCCGCAGATGGTTGTCGACTTAGCGATCCATTGGACCCTTTCCTCCTCGTCGAGGTGCAACAACCGCGGTCATAGTATCACCTCTTACGAGCCCCGCGCTAGCCGCCGCCGTGCATAATTTGGTCCATTTATCTGTTCTCGTAGGCCCCGAACTCGGGGCCGCGGGACGCTGCGTAGACCCTCCGCAGGGCCCTATCCCCACCGGCCTCGGGGACGAGAAAATTCGGTTGGGCGTAGTCCAAGAGGACGAAGGGCACGGGCTCGATCTGGACGATCCGGGCTCCGTAGAGGGTTATCTCGGCGAAGATGCCGGTCGAGGTCTCTTCGGACCAGGACTGATCGAGGAGGAAGTTCCCGACGCCGTAGAAGATCGGGGTTTCCTCGTAGAGTTCCACGCCTTTGGGCCAATGGGCGTGACCGCCGACGACGAGGTCGGCCCCGGCGTCCACGGCGACGTGCGCGAGTTCCACCTGACCCGGCTCCGGCGTGGCGAGGTACTCCCTCCCCCAGTGCGGCATCACGACGAGTAGGTCCACCTCGTCCCGCAACCGCTCCACATCCTCCCGGACGACGTCTTCCCGCAGCGGGGCCGTGCCCGGGGCCGTCTCCGTTGCCCAGGCCCAGTCGTACCCGGGGATACCCAAGTAAGAGAGGACCCCGACCTTCGTCCCCCCGAGGTCGAAGATCATGGGCTCGCGGGCGTCTGCCAGGTTCGTGCCTGCCCCGGCCCGCGCGATTCCCGCCCGGTCCAGGTGCCCGAGCGTCTCCACGAGCCCCGCGGCCCCCGCGTCCAGGACGTGGTTGTTGCCCAGAGTGACGCCGTCTATGCCGGCCTGATCCAGGATCGGCATGAGGCGCAGGTCGCCGGTGAAGTACGTATCCTCGGGGTGCCAGACGGCGCCCTCCACGAGCGGGTTCTCGAAATTCGCGAGCGTGAGATCCGCGCCGCTAAGGTAGTCGCGGACCGCGCCCGCGTTCCCCACGCGGGTAGCATCGAACTGGTGAATGGTGCCCGTCTCCGAGTAGGGACTCGGCGCCGGTATGCGGCCCGTGACCGCCGCGTAGCCCCCGTCGAGCGGGAAGTCCAGGCCAAGGCCCTGCTGGATGACCGCGTAGTTCTGGCCGCGGTCCAGCACGACGTCGCCCCCGATCACGACGCGGCGAAGCTCTCTGGGGTCTGGTTCGGCCCCCCCGCTGAACCGCAAAGGGTAGTTCGACAGGTCCGCGGCGCCCGGTTCCAGAATGGACCTGCCCTCCACCGCCAGCGCCCTGACCCGTGGCCCGACCTTGTCCCAAGGCACGAGCCCGAGGGCCCCGGGGGTCCGGCTTACGTGGTCGATGACCGCCTCCGCGGAGACGAGGCCCTGGAAGCCGGGGCGGTCGATCAGATCCTTCGCCGCGCCCAGCGACCCCCTCGGAACCCACAGCTCCTCCGCTTCCGAGAGGTCCCGCAGGCTCACGCCCTCGCGCAGGGAGGAGAGGTGGGCTACCGGGACCAGAGAGGCCCGAGGCTCTGGCAGGCGGGTAGCTGTCTCGGTCTCATCCGGGATACGAGATCCAGTGCCCCCCGCCCGGACCTCGCTGCCTTCGCCGCCACTGGCCTCGGCGCTTTTTCGGTCTGCGTCCGCGACCTCGTTCTCGGGCTGCTTGGCCGAGCACGAGACAAGCAGCGGGAGGAGGCAGAGCAGACCCGCCACCAGCGTCACCGCGACGCGCAAACAGAACGTTCTCCCCAAAAAGCTTCCCTCTCAGCCCGGAGCCCCGCCCCGACCATCCCAATCTACCAGCCGCGGCTACAGGACGATAGTGCGCCCTCCGGGGAGCGTCTCACAGGCGGCCGGCCTCGATGATGCGGCGGAGGAACCGGCGGGTGCGGGGGTCTTGCGGGGAGGTGAAGATCCTCTCGGGCGGGCCTTCCTCCAGGATCCTGCCGGACTCCAGAAAACAGACGCGGTCGGCGATGTCGCGGGCGAAGCCCATCTCGTGGGTGGCTATGAGCATGGTCATGCCTTCGTCAGCGAGCTCCCTGATGACCGAGAGGACCTCGGCGACGAGCTCGGGGTCCAGCGCGCTCGTGACCTCGTCCAGGAGCATGATGGAGGGCCGCATCGCCAGCGCCCGCACGATGGCGACCCGCTGCTGTTGGCCGCCCGAGAGCCGGTCCGGGTAGTCGTCCCTCCTGTCCGCAAGCCCGAAGCGTTCGAGCAGCGCGATTGCCCGGTCTTCCGCGGCCTTACGGTCCATCTTGAGCGCCTCGCGGGGCGCCAGCGTTATGTTCTTGAGCACTGTCATGTGGGGGAAGAGGTTAAAGGACTGGTAGACGATGCCGATGCGTTGGCGGACGCGGTTCGCGTCCACGCCCACGGCGGTGATCTCCTCGCCCTCCACCACCACGCGCCCCGAGTCCAGGGGCTCTACCAGGTTAGTGCACCGGAGCAGCGTGGACTTGCCGGAGCCGGAGGCCCCGATTAGGCACACCACCTCGTGCGGCGCAACGCTGAGGTTTATCCCCTTCAGCACCTCGTTGGGACCGAAAGCCTTTCGGATGCCTTCGAGAACGAGGGTGGTGCCTGCGCGCGGGCTCACGCGAGGCCCCCGGCCTGGCGGCGGCGCTTGTCGCGGGCTATGAGGCGGTCGGTGAGGCGGGCGAGAGGGATGGTAATGAGGACGAAGAGGAGGGCGGCGACGACGTAGCTCGCGTAGTTGAACTGGGAGGCGCCGTAGATCTGGGCCGCCCTTACAGCCTCTATGGAGCCGAGCACCGAGACGAGCGCCGTGTCCTTTTGCAGCCCGATAAAGTCGTTGAGGAGCGGCGGTATAATCCGCCTTATCGCCTGCGGCAGCACCACGAACCACAGGGATTGCCAGCGCGTGAGGCCCAAAGATCTGGCGGCGGCGTTCTGGCTCTCGTGGATCGACTCGATGCCAGACCTGTACACCTCCGCGACGTAGGCCGAGTAGACGAGGACGAGGGCTACGATGCCGTAGGTAACGTCCGAGAGGTAGGAGAAGAAGCCTATGCCGAGGCCGGGCACGCCGAAACCTATGATGTACAGCACCAGGATCAGGGGCACCCCCCGGAAGACGTCCGTGTAGACGATGGCCACCATCCTGAACGGGAAAAAGGCAGGCCCCGGTAGGCCCCTGACGACCGCGATCACGAGGGCCAGGATCAGGATCAGCACCTCCGAGATCGCGAAGATATACACGTTGAGCAGGAACGCGCCGAGGACGGAGGGCTCACTCGTCGTCCCCCGGAGCGACTGCCAGAGGTGGAACGGGCTGAAAAACCGCTCGGCCACGAGCCCGCTCCCGGGCGCGAGCGCGACGACGAGCGCGACGGCCGCGAAGAACAGCACCGTGCTCAGGCTTGAGACGAGCACCGCCCGGTTGCCGAGGATGCGACTTCCCCGCCCGGAGCCTGCGGGCGGGGACGGTTCGGGGTCGTTTGCGGGTCCGATCCCCCGGGTCGTCAAGCTACTTCTCTAGGGTGGGGACTTCCAGGTACTGCTGGAGGTGTTCGTTGCGAAGCTTCTTTAGGGTCCCGTCCTCCTTCATCTCGCCGAGCACCTGGTTCACGCAGCCGACGAGAGGGTTGCCTTTCTCGAAGAGCATCCCGAACTCCTCGTTCTCCGGGTACTGGCCGATCACGGCCGAGTCCTCTATCTCGATGTCGCGCAGGTAGACCGTGGTCACGAGGTCGGTGACGAAGGCGTCGATCTGGCCGCCCTCGAGCGCGCTCCTGGCATCGTTGGTCGAGTCGTAGACCTTAGGCTGCTCTTCGGGCTTGATGGTCGTGTTGACGAAGTCGAGCGCGGTGGTGCCGACCTGGGCCCCCAGGCGATCGTCTTTGAGGTCGGAGAGGCTTTTGGCGTCGGCGGCGGGCGAGCCTTTGATGACCAAGACGCCCTGGGCATTGTCGAAGTAGCCGTCGGAGAAGTCCACTACCCGCTCGCGCTCGGGGGTGATGGTGATCTGGTTAATGTCGAAGTCGTAGTCCTTGGCGCCGGGCGCGTAAGATTTGTTGAACGGCTCCACCACCCACTTTATAGGGAGGTCCATGCGCTTTGCCACCTCGCCGGCAACCTCTCCCTCAAAACCCCCATAACTCTCGGGGTCGCCCTTGAACCACGGCGGGTAGGCGGGCTTGTCCGTCGCGACCGTCAGCGTGCCGCTCTCGAAGAGCGGCGGTTTTTCGGGGTTACAGGAGGCCTGGCCCTCAGAGGAAGGCCCCCCGCCTGCTCCGCCGCAGCCGGCCAGGAACAGGCCCGCGGCCACCAAACCGGCCAGCACCATCCGATCTCTCACGCGCCGACTCCGATCATCTCCAAAAAATTGAGATTCTGTCTCTATCCTGGGAGCAGGCAGTATAGGGACCGCGGTAAACGGTTTCAATCGTGCTCCGCCGTCGCCGCCGCGCTCCGGGGCGTCGGAACCCCTGAACACCTTTCATGTGGGGGCGGACGTCTGGTACAGCGACGCCTTCCTCTCGCTGGCCGTGCCCCTGATCCTGGTCCTCGTTGTCTCCGCGAAACCGAGAGAGGCCAACGGACAGGGCCACAATTAGGGAGGCCCGGATGGTTGCTTGGGAAACGTTTGGGGAAACATCTAGAATGTCCCTTGGAGCCGGCGACGGAGGAGAACGAGAGATGACCGAGGCAGAGCAGAGGCAGAAGGAGAGCCCGCTGCGGACCGACCGCGGCGTGACCACTATTAAGGATACGGTCGTCTCCAAGATCGCGGGCATGGCGGCCGGGGACGTGGAGGGCGTCCACATGGGCGGCGGCGCCTCCCGGTCGGCCGGCGGCCTGCTCGAAGGGATAACGGGCTCAGAGAACTCCACCCGCGGGGTGAGCGTCGAGGTGGGATCCATCGAGGCGGCCATAGACCTCAAGATGGGCATAGACTACGGCAAGAACATCCTCGGCACCGTCGGCGAGGTGCGCCAGAAGATCGCAGAACGTGTCCAGAACATGACGGGCCTGAAGGTCACCGAACTGAACGTGACCATAGCCGACGTTATCCTCCCGGAGGATAGCCGGGACGCCGGTAACGGGAGTGGGCAGGGGGCCGGCGCGGGCTCTGGGGCCGGATCGGCCGTCGAGACACGTACGATGCCCCGCAGGGAACTGCGCCCCGGCGCCTCCGAGCGCGAGACCACCCCCGTGGAGCCGAGCAGCCGGACCTACACGGAGGGCAGCAGCGGCCCGGTCCCCGAGGAAGAGGTCCGCGCCGAGGGCACACCCCTCGAAGAGAACGAGACCCGCAGGCTGCGCACCGGCGACGAGAGTACGCCTACGGACCAGGCCGCCGCGGCGACCGGAAGCGAGGACGCCGGGACGACCCGGGCCGAGGACGACGCGGTGGCCAAGACGGACGACAGGACGCGGGAGATAGACCACGAGCCCGTCTCCGAGGCCGAGCAGCGCCGCGTCCGTCGGCGCAGGCGCCGCGAGGAGAGGTAGGCCCCGCCCGGCGCCGTGGCGACGGACCTTCTCCGCCCGAACTTGAGGCTCCTCTTCTGCGGGTACAACCCATCGCTCAGGTCCGGGGTGACGGGCCACCATTACGCCCACCCCGGCAACCGCTTCTGGCGCGTCCTTCACGCCGCCGGGATCACCGACCGTCTGCGTAAGCCGGAAGAAGACGAGGCGTTGCTCGACGAGGGCATCGGCTTCACCAACCTCTGTCTCCGCCCGACGCGCAGGGCCGACGAGCTCTCGCGGGGGGAGATCCGGGCCGGCGCCGAGGCGCTGCGCGCGACGCTGCAACGCTACAGACCCCTCGCCGTGGCCTACACGGGCATCGGCGTCTACAAGTGGTTCCGGGCCACCTCGAAGGTCGGGTGGGGCGTGCAGCCTGAGCCCGCCGTGCCGGGCGTGGTGGACATCGTCGTGCCCTCGCCCTCAGGCCTCAACCGGATGCGCTTTGAGGAGTTGGTCGAGCACTACAGGGCTCTAGCGGGCTTTGTTCGGTGAAGGCGGGCGTTCTTCGTCCCTGGGGCCGGGGTTCGGGGTGTGCGGGTCGAGGCGGGGGGCCGTGAGGCGCAAGAGGAAGGCGGTGGCGCCGGTCAGCAGGGCTACGGAGGTACCGCCGATGCGGGCGTTGGTAAGTAGCACGAAAACGATGGCGCCGGCTACGGCGGCGGTGGCGTAGATCTCGCGCCGCAGGATTAGGGGTACCTCATTGCAGAGCACGTCGCGCTTATCCCCCGACGACGCCGGTTATGCTACGCATCAGCACGACTATCGGGGCGGGGACACCAACCTCATAGGCCGCTCTCGCCCGATGAACGTGAAGGCGGCGAGCTCGAAGGCGTCCGGGGCGAGGAGGAAGTATCGATGGGGCGCAGGAAACGGGCGTAGGCGAGGGTCGCGGCGGCGAGGACGCTGATGAGCAGGTAGGTCGGGTCTGCTATCCAGAAGGCCTCCCGGGTCGGCAAAAACCTGGGGTTTTTGGTCCTCGTGGGCGTCGTGGCGTGCACCGGGGTGCTCGCGCTAGTGGCGGGGATCGTCTTGCTGCTCGGGCTCGTCACACCCTACTGGCCCTCGGTCCTGATCGTGGGGGCCGTGATGGCCGCCGTCGGCGCGCTCCTGGCCGTCAAAGGCGCCAACGCACTCCGTCGGGAAGGCCCCGCCCCGCGGAAGACGGTAGAGCTTTTTAAGGAGAATGGGGAATGGCTGGAGAATCAGCCCGGCGGGTAAACGTAAGAAGGCGCGTCCCGAACGACGAGGCCCCGCCCACCGAAGCACCCGGGATGAGGTCGGAAGGGCCCGCAGACGAGGTCGAGGCGGCGCGGGCGGAGATCGAGCAGACCCGCGCCGAGGTTGCCGAGACCATAGACGCCATCCAGGAGAGACTCGACCCCGAGAAGATCAAGGCTCAAGGTAGGACCCGCGCTACCTCCGCGGTCCGCTACACCGGCGCGAGGACCACCGAGTCCGCAAAACAGAACCCGCAGTCCCGCTGGCGGTAGGCGGCGGGCTCGCCGTGATTCTGCTCCTCAGGTTCCTCTCCGGAGACCGCCGCTCCGACACGGTAGTCTTCGACCTGAAGCCCGAGAGGAGATATTCCCACATCCGCCTCGCGTCCGCGTCGGGCTCCTACGCCCCTAGAGGGTAGAGGACACCAACAGGCGGGCCTTGGCGCCCGGGGCCGGCTGTGGCGGCCTGCGGCCCCAGGAGAGCAGGCGCTCCAGCCGGCCAAGGCTCTGAGGCGCGGGCTTGGGCTGCTCCCACAGCTCCGCGCGCAGGGCCCCGCCCTCCGCCAGCACGCGTACGTGGGTCAGCACGAACCGCGACACGAAGACCGGCGGGCCCTTTATGCGCGGTGAGACCGGGCGCAACTGGCGCAGCCAGCATCCGGAGTTGACCAGCACGCAGCGCCGCCCGTTGGGCCTCTCGATCTCGGAGAGGGACGGCAGGTGCGTGTGCCCGGAAACGAAGATGTCCACGGTGGTGGGGTTCAGGGAGGGCGCCATCGGCGGCCGTGCTTCCCCCTTCAGGATCTCCTCGACCTTCTTCTGAGAAGCCTCCGCGGGCGAGTAACCCGGGCCCGCGGGCGAGTCGGTGTCCCTCCTCCCTCTTCCGGGGCCTACCGCGTTCAGGGTCCTACGCACCACGTGCCGGATGACGAAAAAAAAGACCGCGAAGACGAGCAGGATCACGAGCCCGAACAGCGCGACGTCCAGGAAGAGCTCGTGTATTCGGGGCAGCTCGCGGGACGACCCGAAGAACCCCGACCGGCCGCCTCGGGAAAGGGCCAGCAGGTAAGCGGCGATCCGGTAGAGCGCGTAGGCCAATAGCAGGGGCAGGAGCAGGTAGGCCACCACCTTCCCGACGAAGTCGTAGAAGTAGCGGCCGGCGACCCAACCCGGTATCGCCACGAGCGGGTAGACCATCTTTATCTCGGAGAGGTCGAGGCCGGGGGACACCTCGCCGTAGGGCGCGACGCGCCGAGTAAAATCCATGACCACGTGGTGGCCGAGGGGCGTGTCCAGGCTATCCGAGTAGTCCTCTACGACGTTCACCGGGTCCAACTGGTTGCCGTGCTCGCAGTAGACGACGCGCCGCTCGCCGCCGACGTTTATCGACGCCAAGTAGCTGTAGGCGAACTCGTCCACCAGCCCGGCGGCCTTCAGGGTCTCCTGGATCCCCGGGTTCCACCACGCTTCGGCGTCGTGGTTGCCAGGCAGGTAGACCACCCTCTTGCCACCCCCGGCCCGCAGGCGTCCGAGTGCGTCGAAGAGGCCCAGGTACTCGGCGCGCGACACGGTCAGCGAGGCCCGGTCCGTCCCCTCCGGCACCTCGCCTATCTGCAAAAAGTCGAAAAAGTCCCCGGCGAGGACCAGCTCGACGGGCCGCTCCAACGCCGCCAGCTCCTCGAAGAGCGCCTCAAGCTCTGCGGGCGACTCGAACCCGTCGCACCCCGGGTCTCCCCCGATGTGGGAGTCCGAGACGAATACGATCAGCGTGTCCTCCGTCAGCTCTGGCACCCGCCAAGTATATCCAGTGCACGAACCTCCCGGGTGTTCTCGCCCTGGCGTCGGCGGCCCCTCGTGTGTAGCTAGCGCTTACCTCGGGGGCTAGATCTCAAAGGAATTCATGTAGTATCGGCCTCTCGGTCGCTCAGGCTGTTGGTCTCGTCGCTGACCCTCGCCACGATGACCTTCGGCAAGGCAGGCCCGGTCTCCGAGCGAGAGCACTCTAGATTTCGTCACGGTCCGAAACAGCGCTGCCTCGTAGCCCGGCGGGGGCTTCGAAGCGCCATTGCCGGAGGAGGTTCTGGAAGTCTTCAAGCGGTGAGGGCGCTGCTCGGCTAGGAGCCTTCTTGTGGTGGATCTCCGACGACCGCAGGCTATCGAACCGGGCGCAGAGATCATCGCCGACGGCCACAACGGGCCGTACTTCTCCGCAGCGAGCAACCGGGAGATCTCCATAAAGGCCGGCCTCGGGAGGCCGCTGAGCAAACTTGATGCTGTGAAGGCTAACATCATGAGGACGACAATGGTTAGTCAAGCACACTATGCGTCGAGCACCACGTCTGAGAGGGGACTGCCAATGCAGATGAGGCGCAACCCCTGCTCCAGCTCCTCGTCGCCGATGGCAAAGGCCATGTCCTGGTCGATCTCGCCTTCGAGGCACCTCTGGATGCACGTCGTGCACGTACCGCTGCGGCAATCGTAGGGGAGGGTGAGGCCAGCGTCCTCGGCGGCTTCGAGTATGTACTCGTCTTCGGCAATCTCTATGGTGAGGCCGCTCTTCTTGAAAGTAACCTTGTGCTTCTTCGCCACGCTATCTCCTAGCAGAATAGCCCCGGCACCGAACGCTGCGGAGCCGGAGCTATTGGGTTGCGGGTTTCAGCTTTTCCTGATGCCTGAAACCCGTAGCCTGATGCCTCTAGACCTCCTTCGCCTCGAACTCCTCACCGGGGGCGCCGCAGACGGGGCACTCTTCGGGGGGCTGTATGCCCTCCATCTCCTCGCCGCAGGTGCCGCAGACCATCGTTACGATCATGGGCGGGTGCGGGGCCTCGCCGTTCTCGGCCTCGATAGGCTCGCCGGTGTCTTGGGCGAGGTCGGCGATGGAGACCTTGCCGGTTATAACGTCCTCCATCGTGGTGCGGGCGCCGCTCAGGGAGTCCTCGACGAGGGGAAGGTCTATGTGCGTGACGCCGCGCTCGCGGGCGAGCTTCTCGGTCATGTTGCGTGAGATGTTGCGCATGAAGCCCTTGGGCGCCCGGTCGAGGCGCGCGATGGCGTCTTCGGTCCAGTTAAACTCCTTCGAGCCACCCTCGGGCACCAGGTTCCCTGCCCTCTGGAAGGCGCTGTGGTCGATGGGGCAGGTGCCGCCGGTGGTCTCCTGGACCTGCTGCTTGGCGTGGCTCACGGGGCAGCCGCCGGACTTGACCGGGGGGGCCTCGCGGCCGGTCTCCTCGCGGTACTGCTGCTCGACGTACTCGCGGGTGATGGTGGTGTAGCCCTTCTTGAGGGCGCTCTTCTCGACGCGGGCCCGGACGCGGCGCTTCTCCTGCCACTCCTCCAGGCTGTCGAGGAGGGCGGTCGCGTCCTCCGTCCAGTGGAGCTCGCGGCCGTCGTAGACCTCAGAGAGGTTCATGGTCTCGTCGCCGCTCGTGGTGGCTATCTCGACGTCGACGGCGTGGAAGTGGGTCGGGCCTGAGCCGCAGACCGGGCACTTGGCCGGCTTGCCCTTCGCGACGTAGCGGCAGACGTCGCACTCAAAGCGGTCCTGACCCTGGGCTACGCGGTGGATCTCCTCCTGCACGTCGGCGGAGACGCCCGCTATGTCGCCCTGGTCCTCGCTCTTGCCGAACCCGCCGCGGCCGGCCTCGAGGATCTCGTCCTTCGTGACCTCGCCGTTTCCGTTCTCGTGGACGTTGGTCCTGCCGTTGGCGGAACCGTTGGCACCGTTGCCGTTCGCCTTGTCCGCCGTGCGTTCGTCGAAGTCTTTGAAGAGGGAGTCGATGGGCTTCTCTGCGCCCATGGCCTCGGCCTCGCGCATCTGGTCGCCGATGGCGCGCATGGACTCCATCGCGCCGGGGGGGAGGATGCTCTTGATGACCTCGTCGATGACGCCGGTAGTTATCACCGTGTAACCCTTCTCGATGGCGTAGCGGATGATCGCGCCAGTCGCCATCCCCACGACGAAGCCGGGGATGCGGTCGAGCCGCTGAAGCGCTTCGTCGGTCCAGGTCATGTGCTCTTCTGCGGTGTACAGGTCAGGCGCCTGGTACTCGTAGTTGCCGATCAGCACGTTCGTCGGCAGGTAGCGCATCATGTTCTCGGTGTTGCCGCCGATGTCCATCTCGTCGTCGGAGTGGTAGCCGATGCGCCCCATCACCACGAGGGTCGGGTTGACCTCGTTCACGTACTTCAGGGTCTGCTCGAAGGGCTTGCCGGCAAGGAGCGTCGTCTTGAGCTCGACGCCCTCATCCTCGGCGATCTTTTTGGCGACCTCCAGGTGCGCGGTGTAGATCTTGGCGAGCCCGCTGTCGATGATCTCCTCGTGCAGCTTCTCCTGCTCCTTGAACCGGAAGACCTTCTGGGCCTTGCTAGAAAGCACGCCGGCGATGGAGTGGAACATAGCGTAGTGGAAGTAAGGGTCGAAGACCGAGATCGCCTCGACCGTCCCGCCGAACTCGCGGGCGAGGTCGATGGCCCGCTTGAGGCCGCCGAGCGACTTGGCCGAGCCGTCCACGGCGACAACGATGTGCTCGAACGGCGAGCGGTCGAGGTCCTTGACGATCAGGGTGTCGGCCTTGGTGAGCCGGCGGACGACGCGCTCGGTGACGGTGCCGAGCACGGTGTCCTTGACGGCTGCCATGCCCATAGCGCCTATCACGACGAGGTCGAAGTCGTTGTCGTTGACGTCTTCTACGATGACCTTGAAGTTTTTGCCTTCGAGGGAGCGGCGCACGAGCTCGACGTCGTGCTTCTCGCAGAGGGGCTCGAGGACGTCTATATAAGAGTCGGTGATTATCTCCAGCCCCTTGGTGATGAGCTGGTCGTGGATCTTGCGCTGCCGCTTCATCTCGTCTTCGTCGCGGAACTCCTCCGGGAGACCGCTCTCCATCTGGCGGAAGCGGACGTCGTGCATCTTGGCGGCGTAGGCGTGGCAACCCGCGACCCTGCCCCCGAACTGCCGCGCAACGTCGACGCCGATGACGCACGCCTGGTTAGAGTAGTCCGAGTTATCGACCGGGACGTAGATCTCTTTGTACATGTACCGCTCCCCTTACCGTAAGGACGCCGGACTGGATGCTGTGGGCCGTTCAGCGTGAAGACGCCGCTTCCACGTTTGCGTAATGTACCGTTTCACCCACAACACCGCAAATAAAACCTTCACAATACGGCCGTTTGAGGTACCCTGGCCACCGCGTCCCTTATAGGCGCGAGCGGCGCGAAGTAGCTTCAGGGCGCGCGGGACAAGGGCCGGTGGCAGGCCGTCGCGTACGACGCCGCCCGCACGGACGCTAGCCACGCCCTGCCCGCAACCTGAGCCTGGCCTCCTCGGACGAGGCCGCGCAGATCGCCGCGAAGGCAGCATCAACCGTGCGGCCAGCCCGCGTCAGCCCTCGGCGACGCGCCCGGGGCGATAGGGAGTCGGCCCCGAACGGCGGGGTTACCTGACGCGCGAGGTCCAGACCCCGTACCCGACGAGGCGTCCCGGTAAGTCGCGCAGCACGGGTATTTTCGGCAGCAACCTCAGCAGGAGCGGGACAGAGAAGTCCCCGTTCGACCCGAGGGCGGGCGCGAGGACGTTGCGTTGGATCTGGGCCTGGAAGGCCTGGATCACCCTGGTCGGCAACTCCCGTCGCCGCTGCACCGCCGCGAGGTGCCGCTCGTCTACGCGCACCAGCCGCTCCCGGCTCTCCCGCAGCGGCCCGGCCAGGATGTTCGCCGCGGCGACCGCGTCCTGAATGGCGTAGTTGATGCCGACCCCCGCCACCGGGCTCATTACGTGCGCCGCGTCTCCGATGAGCAGGAGACCCGGCTTGTGCCACGTCGGGCAGCGGCTCGACTCTACCGAGAGCAGCGAGACCTTGCGCCAGTCCGTCAGGTGTTCCACGCGGTCGGCGAACTCGGGAATCAGCTCGGCGAACTGCCGCCTTAGCTCCCCGATCCCTTCGTGGCGAAGCTCCGGGAAGGTGCCCTTCGGGATCACGTAACCGGCCTGCCAGTGGTCGTCGCGGTCGAGCATGATCGCGATGTGTCCCCTGCCGAACCGGCCGACAATACCCTCCTGGTCGTCCCTCTCGCGCGGCAGCTTGAACCAGAGCACGTCCATCGGCGGCGAGGTCTTTACCGGCTCGATCCCGGCCAGCCGTCGGACCCGGCTTCCACGCCCGTCCGCCCCGACGGTGAGCGCCGCTCGCACTTCGTGCCGCCGGTCTTCGCCATCGTAGCGCACCCCGCTCACCACGCCGTCTTCCTCGATGAGCTCCCGCACCCGCGCGCCCATCACGAGCCGGAAGTTCGGGTACTTTTTTGCCTCCATGGTGACGAACTCCAGAAAGCTCGTCTGGGGCATGACGGTGATGTAAGGGAATTTCGTCTTAAGACCGGAGAGGTCTATGGGCGAGAACGGTCCCTCGTCGGTCTGGATGGTGAAGCTGGCGATCTTGGTGTGACGCAACGTCAGCAGCCTATCGGCGAGTCCCAGATGGTCCATGATCTCCATGACCGAAGGGTGTAACGTGTCCCCCCGAAACTCGCGATCGAAATCCGGGTGCGCCTCAAGAAGCGTCACGTCCACGCCCTTCCGGGCTAGCAACAGCGCCAGCACCGCCCCCCCCGGACCTCCGCCCACGACTACGCAGGTGGTGCGCGTCACGTCCGAGACCCCGCGGGGCTCCGCGGGGCCGATATTGGCCCTCTTCCTCTTTTCCGTTGTCTCCGCCACGACGGGACCTCCTTTGCTGGACTTCTCTAAACCTTCGGCCTCAACCCTTCGAGAAAGATGCCGACGGCCGTCTCCATGTGGTCTTCGTCGGAGAGGCCGTCCGCGCGCAGGGCGGGGAAGAGGATCTTGCCGGCGGCCTGGGGAATGAGCATGCCTACGAACGCCCGCGCGCCCGAACGCACATCGTGGGGCCGCAGCCGGCCGAGCTCGACCTGGCGCGACAGGTACTCCTTGAGGAAACCGAGTACCCTCACCGCGGTCGCCTTGCCGATCATGTCCGCGAGCCCAGGACGCCTCATCGCCTCTCCCACCAAAAGCTTCATCATCCGCTGGCTCACCGGGTTGTTGACGGTCGCGAAGTACGCACGCGCGATCTCCGGCAATACCTCCTCCGGCGGACGGTCCATCATCGACGCGGGGTCCTCCACTGCACTCCTCAGCGGTGCATGCGTCGTCAGGACCGCGTTGAAGAGGGCCTCCTTGTCAGGGAAGTACCAGTAGATCAAGGTCGGAGACTGCAATCCCGCCGCCCCCGCGATGCTCTTGATCGTCGCCCCCTTGAACCCCTTCGTCGAGAACTCCTCAAACGCCGCGTCCAGGATTTGACTCCGCCGATTCGCCTCCTCCGCCAACCAATTCTCCTTGATAGAACGTTCAATAACCACAGCCTACACCTGATTGAATATTCTGTCAAGGGCTACAACCCCGGATTCCGGGTAAGACTTTCTCGAAGATGGACCATCCGTACCGCACGAAGCCTCGAACCTGTTCCGTTTGTGGACGGAGCACGACCTGGCGGGTCATGGGCCGGAGGTCGGGGGTTAGCGTCCCGCGTTCTGCGATAGTTTCGGGCAGGAAGACGAGCCCGAGGTGTGGAGGTTCATCGAGGCCTACCTGCGGAAGTACAAGAGCTTCGCGGCCAAGAATGGCGGGGCGGTCGAGCCCGTGGTGACGGTGTTCGTCACCGACCTGACGCGATGAATTATCCGTACGACGGCGTGAACTTGCGGGAGCACCCGGAGGCGTACCGGATCGGGCGGGGGGAGCAGGGCGTCTTCCACGCCGAGCCGTACAAGGGGGAGATATTGCCTCATTGGAGCTTCAAGACCGAAGAGGCGGCGCGCGCGTCGGCCAACAAGATCTACGCGAAGTTCGAGGAGTACCGTTCGGTGGGCGACTTCGTCGGCATGGACGTCGCCAGGAAGTACCTCCAAATGGGATGGACCCGCGCGAGGCGCTACGCTAAGCACGAGGGCGGCAAGAAGAGCAAGCCCCGCGAAAAGGAAGACCCGGAAAAGGCTCGTGCGGCGCAGGTCTTCCGAGAGAAGTGGCGCATGGCGGCCGAAGACGAGGGGTACCTGCGGCTAAAGGAAGAGCACCGGCGGCGAAACGAGTAGCGTCTCTGACGTATACCGTTACGACAGCGAACAGCAGAGGGAGAGCCGTGCCCAACCCGCTAATGGTGGCAATCTCGTTCCTACGGTCCGACGCCGGCCGTCTGCCCCAGCAAGGCTTCTATGTCCCGCTCCAGTTACTCCGCGGGCCCCACGCGCCCGGCTAGGGCGTCCAGCTCCCCGCGAACGATCGGGCGGTCCGAGCGAACCGTATGGGAGACCCATCGGCGGCGCGACGTGGTGCGGGTACTGGGCTCCGTCGCATCGCTAGGAGGGCTTCCCGTCGCCACTCAAGGCGCTCCTCCCTCGCCGAAAAGCCCTGGTTGCCTGCGGCGTTCGGGGCCTCCCCGCTCGACCACCGCCTCCCCTTCCTCGTCTCCTTGCTCTTGGAGCCAGCGGTGAACGAGGGCGCGCACCAGGGCGCTCGTAGGGACGCCGCTCCGGAGGCTGTGGCGGCGCAAGCGCAGGTAGGCCTCCTCCTCGAGCCGCACGGACACCGACTTGTTGCGCAAGGGTCCCATCGCCGCCCACCAGCCTACACGAGCCCGCCCCTCCTCGCGCCGCCCTCGCGCAGATCCAGCGCCGGGCCAAGAGGAAGTGGTCGAACGCACATCGCAGCCTACCAACCCGTACGAACGCCGGGCGGGAGCATTTCCTCCTCAAAGCGCACCAGCGCCGTGTGCGCGCCGCGGGCTTTCATGCGTCGGAGGCCATCCAGCACCACCGCCCTCGCCAACCCCCGCCTGCGCAATTCCGGGCGCGTGCCCACGGGCTCGAACTCGCCCACACCGTTCGCCAGGTCCATCCAGCAGATGCAGTACGCGCCGAAGCGGGCTTCGGGTGCGACGGCGACGAGGTCCAGGTCCTGGTCGTAGCCGGGCGCTTGCATGAACGCCCGGTACCGCTCGGTGGTCAACTCCGGCTGGTGAGCGGCCCGCTCGGCCGCGTCGTCTTCGCCGGCCAGCCCGCGGATTACGAACCCCGCGGGCGGCCCCGGGGCGGGCAGCGGCCCGTCCAGGGAGCGCGGCCAAATAGTACACCTCAGGGCGCCGGGCGAACCCGCGCCGCCTGAGGAGCGCGATGCGATCGGCGTCTTCCTCAAAAATGTCCCAGGCGTCGATCGCTCCGTGGTGGCCCTCCTCCCGCGCGAGCGAGCGCGCCCGCTCCTCGGCCCACCTCAGCATCCCTTCTTCCGCCCTTCCCCCGCGATGCTTCGGGTGCACCTGCAGGCCGAACCCGGCGTACATCGAATAGAACAGGGCGAAGCCGAGCAAGCTCCCGTCTTCGTCTTCTCACACGCTAACGACGCGCTCGGGATCGTAGGCGATCAGGGTGTCCCAGAGACGCCACGCGACATCGCCGACGTGCAGGTAGCCGGCGTGGTGTGCATGGTGTACGCGCTGCGGGAGGGCGTCGCCGCGACGCTTCTGGCCGCCCACGAGGACTTCGAACCGGCGCTCAAGTTACTCTTCAACGAGAACATTTACGCCCTGGTCAACTCCTTCGGCTCCACGCCAGAGGGTCTCGGGGTACCGCAATCCATACTCGAGCCGGAGCGCGCTGTGATCACGCTAGCCACCTACACCCTCGTCTTCTTCCTGATCCAAGCCCCCTTGTTGCGAGGCCGGGACGTCGCCTAGGGCTACTCGTCTGCGCTCCCCCTCTAGGGGCCGCGCTCGGAAAAGCGGTTGGTGATGGGCATGCGGCGGTCGCGACCGAAGGCACGGCCGGTCACTTTTATGCCCGTAGGGGCCTGGCGGCGCTTGTACTCGGCCCTGTCCACGAGGCCCACGATGCGTCGGACGTCGTCCTCGTCGTAGCCGGTGGCGACGATCTCGGCTACGCCCTTGTCCTCTTCGATGTACGCCTCGAGGATGGGGTCGAGGACCTCGTAGGGGGGCAGCGAGTCCGTGTCGCGCTGGTCCTCGCGAAGCTCGGCGGAGGGTTCCTTGGCGAGGACGGAGGCCGGGATCACCTCCCGTCCCTCCACCTTGTTGACCTCCCGGGAGACCCGGTAGACGAGGTTCTTCGGGACGTCCTTTATGACGGCGAAGCCGCCCGCCGAGTCGCCGTAGAGGGTCGAGTAGCCGACGCTCATCTCGCTCTTGTTGCCGGTGGAGAGCACGATCCAACCGAACTTGTTGGAGAGCGCCATCAGGATGTTCCCCCTGATGCGGCTCTGCAGGTTCTCCTCCGCCACGTCCTCGGGCAGGCCCTTGAAGGCGTCCCGCAGCATCTCCCTGTAGGCGTCGAAGGCGGGGCCTATGGGGACGGTCTGGGTGTCGATGCCGAAGTTCTTGGCGAGCGCCACCGCGTCGGTGTTCGAGAGGTCGGAGGTGTAGCGGCTCGGCATTAGGACGCCGGTTACGTTCCGCGGCCCGAGGGCGCGCACGGCGACCGCCGCCGCGAGGGAGGAGTCGATGCCCCCGGAGAGCCCGAGCACGGCGCGCGAGAAGCCGTTCTTCTGGAAGTAGTCGCGCAGGCCGAGAACGAGCGCTTCGAGCACCTCGCCCTCCTCCGACGGGTACGGCTCCACCCGCGGCCGCGCGGCGCCCTTCGTCGCGGCCGGCCGACGATCCGAGACACGCACGATCTCGGGCTCCCGCTCCGGGTTCTCCTTTCGGGGGCGGGGGTCGTGGAGGCGCTGTATCAGGGACTCCGACGGGTGGAGGTCCACGACGAGCAGGTCCTCCTCGAACTGCCTCGCCCGGGCCACGAGGCGCCCCTCCGGGTCGAAGACGACCGAGTGGCCGTCGAAGACCAGCTCGTCCTGACCGCCGATCAGGTTGCAGAACACCACGTAGCAGCCGTAGTCCGAGGCCCGGACGCCGAGCATCCTCTCCCTGAACGCGCCCTTCTGGCGGTGGTAGGGGGAGGCGGAGACGTTGAGCAGCACGCTCGCGCCGGCCAGGGCCTGCTCGCGTGCCGGGCCCCCCGGGTACCAGATGTCTTCGCAGACGCTGATCCCGACAAGCGAGCCGTCCATCCCGAGCATTGGCGCCCCGGAGCCCTCGCGGAAGTAGCGGTTCTCGTCGAAGACGCCGTAGTTCGGCAGGTAGCGTTTGTGGTACCGGTGCAAGACCTCCCCGCCCGAGACGACGGCGCAGGAGTTGAAGAGGTCGCCGTTCAGGTCCACGAAGCCCGCCGCGCACACGACATCCTCCGGCACGGCCCTCGCGAACTCCGCCAGCCCCTCCAGGTTCTCCTGGATAAAACTCGGACGCATGAGCAAATCCTCAGGCGGATAGCCCGTAACAGTCAGCTCCGGGAAAGCGACGAGGTCGGCGTCGGCCTCCACGGCCCGCCCCAGGGCGCCGTTCATCTTCTCGACGTTGCCCCACACGTCGCCGACGGTAGTATTGATCTGCGCGAGCGCGACCCTCATAGGCTCAATATATCTTGCCGGGCGGTTTCCTGCCCGCCTGATTCTCGCGCCTGCGCGATGTCTTTCCGGCCGTCGGCCGCATCCCAGGGTCGCAGAGCAGGTCCACACCATGTAAGGTCCCTGAACTCCGAGAGCACGGGGCGCAAGAGCTGGCGGTAGATCCCCCCTCCTCGGTACGCGGGCAGCACCTCAAGCAACGGGATATAAGCATACAACACGTCATCCGCGGTGGCGGTTATGAACCCGACAACGTCGCCGGGTTCTTCCAACGCGTGCACCCCCGCGTCGCCGTTCTCGAGTAGCCGCAAATGCTCATCCGGATCCGGTGGGTCCGGCCAGCCCTCAAAGAACCCCCCGCGCAGACGATGCGCTCGGAGGCCTTCCGGCGTGTCGGGGTAGCGGACCATACAACGGCAGGGTACACCGGGGACGAGGCGCACACTCCAGGCCCGGGTTAAGGGGCCGTTACGAGTGTAGAGTGTTGCGGGAGCTGGGATCAGAAAGGGGTCGGCGGTTGGCGCGGTCCGGTGGAAAGGTCGAAGAGGCGCAAGAACACGCGGAGGCGACCGCCCGGCATGCGCGACCCTGGGTGTCGGCGCTGGCGCGGTTCGGCTACGTGGCGAAGGGCGTTGTGTACGCGACCATCGGCCTTCTGGCGATGCTGGAGACGCTCGGGTTGGGCGGCAAGACCGCGAGCCCAGACGGCGCCATGCGAAGCATCGGGTCCCAACCCTTCGGGGGCTTCCTGCTCGTCGTGCTGGCCGCGGGGCTCTTCGGTTACGCGCTTTGGAAGGTCGTGCAGGGCGTCATGGACCCGGACGACAGGGGTTCGGATGCCCACGGCATCGTGCGCCGCGTCAGCTACGTGGGGAGCGGCGCGATCCACGCCGGGCTGGCCTTCACCGCCGCCCAGTCGGTCTTCGGGGCGGAGGATAGCTCCGAGGACGCCATGGCCGCAAGCGTCATGGCCTACCAGCCCCCGCTAGGCAGGATCCTGGTGGCCACCGTGGGCGTAGGCGTGATCTGCGTAGGCCTCTACCAGCTCTACGCGGCCTACGGGGCAAAGTTCAAGGACGAGCTGAGGCTCCACCGGATGCGCGGCCCCGAAAAGTTTATCGTGACGCTGGCGGGCCGCGTCGGCACCGCCGCCCGCGCCCTGGCCCTCGGCCTCGCCGGGGCCTTCGTGCTCCTGGCGACCTACCAGTCCGACCCGCAGGAGACCCGCGGCCTTGGGGGGGCCTTGGAAGCCTTGGGACAGCAACCCCTGGGCTCCTTCATGCTCGGTGCGGTGGCCGCCGGCCTCCTACTTTACGGCGCCTTCATGTTCCTCGTTGCTCGGCACCGGTACATAGACACGTCTTAAAGCATGGCCCGGGGCAATTCTTCTTCGGCGGAGGTGGGGACGATTCAGGGGCAGGAAGGCTGGCCCTGGATCGAACGGGTGGCCCGCTTCGGGTATGCGGCCTAGGGGGTCGTCTACATGACGGCCGGGTGATGGCCTTCTGGGCGGCCTTCGGCGAAGGCGGCAAAGCGGCGGGCTTTCGGCGGGTGGCTTCTCCGCGCGACGGCCATGTTCCGGCTAGAATGTCGCGATGATTTCGGGGTACTTCAATATCGCGTCCGCCGGTGCCCTCGCCGCGGAGCTGCTTGCGGAGGCCTGCAGGTTGGGCCCCGAAGACGATCTGCGCCTGGGGACCGTTCGGGAGCTCGCGGCGGATCTGGGGCGGCGACTGTCCTCTCTGGTCGAGACCCCCGCTGGGGGCACGTCCGACTCGCTGGTGGAGGCCGCGCTCGCCTGCGCCGACCTGGCGACGCTGGCCGTCTGCAACGTGCCGGATCTCCCTGAGGACGGCAGGGCCCTCGGCGCCGCGGCCACGCAACTCGCCGCAGGCACCACCCACGCGCTGCTGGCGCTGGTAGGTGAAGGCGTTCCGCAGGACGCGCACGCAGAGAACGTCTCACGGGACGCCAGAAGCGCGGGCTGGAAGGCGGATCTCGCCCTTCACCAGATCGCGAAGACGATTTAGAAGATCGCCTGCGGGCGTTCTCCAGCGACAACCCGCCGGGCCGCGAGCGAGACCAGGCGCAGGTAATCATCCTTATACGGAACAAAGTCCTCGGGACCAACCCGCGTGTCGAAGGGCGCCCCGGTCGGGTACTCCCGTGCGGGCACGGAACCCGTGCCCCATAGCGTCTCCGCGTCGTCAAGATCGAGGCGAAGCACGGACTCGACCTCTTCCCGCTGCAGCAGGAAGTTTTTCGGGGGGGTCCCGTCCGGGAGCAGAAACACGTAGTGAAACTCCCGGTCTAGCCCGCCCGGTATCTCGAGCTCGACCCGACGTGTCCCGAGCGGCACGAGCCTCTCGGCTTCCACGAGCAACCCGAGCTCCTCCTCGACCTCCCGCAGGCCATCCAGAGGTTCTTCTACCGCCGCGAGGTGCCCGGCCGCGGTGGCGTCCAGGCGTCCCGGCCAGGTGTCCTTCTCGGCGGCACGGCGCTGCACGAGCAAGAACGGTCCCCCTTCGCTTGTCGCGGGGGCGCAGATCCAGCAGTGAAAACACCGGTGCCACAGCCCCCGCCGGTGCGCCTCGCTCTTCCAGACGACCTCGCCGGTCCGCCCACCGCTCTCGTCCAGCACGTCGATCAGCTCGTCCACGCGACAAGGTTAGCGTCTGCGCGCCATCTGCGCCATTTTCCCGCACGCCCCCGACCCACCGGTTTTCGCGGGCATCACGGCCTCCGAGGCGGTTCTCCAGCCGAAAGGCCGCGCGAGCCTGGCCGGCACTGTGTCGCGCGACGGGCTAAGCTGCGTCCGAAAGCCCCCGAAGGCGGCGCGCCGAGAGCGGGGGCCAGGGCGCTGACAGCCGCGAACAAGCCGTGATAGGCCGAAGGGAGAGACGATTTGACGACGGTCGCGATAACCAGTTTCTTCGAGGAGGAGTTCGTCCGCCGTATTCGGGAGGTGGACGAGAGGCTTAAGATCCTCTACCGGCCTGACCTCGTCCCGCCGCCACGCTGGGAGGGCGACCACAATGGGCCCGAAGATTGGGAACGGACGCCCCGAGAGGAAGAGGAGTTCCTGGGGATACTGGGGGAGGCAGAGGTGCTCTACGACTTTCCGCGCGGGCACGTTAGGGACCTGACGGAGGTCGCGCGGAAGCTGCGGTGGGTGCAGGGGAGCATGGCCGGGGCCGGGGAGGTGGCGCGGGCTGCGGGCCTCGTGGGGACCGACGTCGTGGTGACGACGGCGAGCGGGATCTACTCGGGTCCGCTGGCGGAGTTCGTGCTGATGGGCATGCTCCAGCACGCGAAGGGCCTGGACCTCCTCAGGGAGGACAAGGCGACGAAGACCTGGCGGCAAGGTACGACCGGCACTTTGGAGCGGAAGACGCTGTGTGTCGTCGGGACGGGGAGTATCGGGCGGGCCATAGCCGACCGGGCACGCCCCTTCGGCATGCACGTGGTCGGCGTCAAACGGGCCATACGCGAGGACGACGCCGCATGGGCCTCGTTCGACGAGCTCCACGCGACGCAGAACCTGCCGGAAGCTCTGGCCGGGGCGGACTTCGTGGCCCTGACGCTCCCGGGCACGCCGGAGACCGAGAGGTTGCTGGACCGCGAGACCATAGCCACCATCAAGCCCGGCGCGTTTTTCGCCAACGTCGGCCGCGGGACGGTGGTAGAAGAGGCGGCCCTGGTCGAGGCGCTCCGGGGCGGCCACCTCTCCGGGGCGGCGCTCGACGTGTTCGAGGTGGAACCTTTGCCGGAGGAGAGCCCGCTATGGGAGATGGAGAACGTCATCATCAGCGCCCACACCACGGACGTCGTGCCAGAGCTCATAAATGCCGCCCAGACGGACCTCTTCTGCGAGAACCTCCGCCGTTTCCTGGCGGGGGAGGTTCTCGTCAACGTGCTCGACAAGCGGCTCCTGTACTGAGAGGCGGGTTTGGCCGGAGGTCACCGATGGTATGTTCAGCGGCGCACCAAATGGACGTTAGCTACATATCGAGTACCTGCGCGCCTTCCCTCCGGAGGCGCCGCCTATCTTCCGAGGAGTCATCCTGGACGTAGTAGCAGCCGCGGGCTGCCGGTCCTGAGAGGAGGCCGTTGGTCACCACGCTCACCGAGCTCATCGCCATCGCCGCGGCGGCTAAGACCGGGCTCAACAGCACCTCAAAGGACGGGAAGAGAGCTCCTGCCGCCACCGAGACCAGGGGGCGTTGTAGGCGAAGGCCCAGAAGTGCAGTTCGTAAAAACCCGGTTCGTCCACAGGGTCGTAGCCCACATTCGCTTTCTCGGTGGCGAGGTTCACGCTAGCGTCTTCGACGCCCCTCACGCGGCCTAAGACCTCATCTTGGCCCGCCGAACACACGAGGCGCACGTTATCCCCCTTACTGGAAACTCGAAAGTGCTCTCCCCCCGCGCTCACCCGCCACCGCAACCTCCCGCTTAGCCGTCTTCTTTACACCCCCTCCTCTATAATCGAAAATCTTCCGTCGTCAAGTCTGTCTCCGGCTTGGGGGTACCGTCGGGAGAAGAGCCCGGCCCCGAGCCGGCGCGGGGATGCCGGCGTCGCTCGACAGGCAGAAAAAGGGATCACCTATGACGCGGACGTTCGTGGCCGGCAGGAGTGGGTATACACTGGATCTACCGCTCCAGCGCCGCCAGGCGGTTTCGAGCGACCCGGGAGAGGTCTCCTACGCGAACGAGGCGTAGACAAAGACTGCCACAGCGGTAAGGACGATGCTGATTATCAGCAGTTCCTTCAAGGGCCCCTCCTCTCTACGGTTGGACGGGGTCGCGTTCCTGAAGAGAGAGAAGCCTCGCGTAGAGGCCGCCGGAGGAGGCGAGGTCTTCGTGGGTCCCGGCCTCGGCGACGCGGCCTTCTTGGAGGACCAAGATCTGGTCCACGTTCCTGACCAGCCTCAGCTCGTGGGCGATTACGAAGGTGGTCCTGCCGGCGGTCAGCGCCCGCCAGCTCTCCTCGACAGCGTTCGCGGCCTCCGCATCGAGGCCGGACTGGGGTTCGTCCAGGATCAGGATCGGGGTGTCCCTCAGCATCGCTCTGGCTATAGAGATGCGTTGGCGCTGGCCGCCCGAGAGGCTCTCGCCGCGCTCCGAGAGCATCGTGTCGTAGCCGTCTGGCATCTCCCGGACGAAATCGTCGGCCCCAGCAAGGTCGGCCGCGGCCTCTATCTCTTCCCGGCTCGCGCCGGGCTTTCCGTAGGAGATGTTCTCCGCGACCGTGGCCCGAAAGAGCATCGGGTCTTGCGGGACGAAGGTGATCTCGTCGCGCAGCGACTTGAGCGTGAACTCCCTTATGTCCCGTCCGTCTATCAGGACCCGTCCCTCCTGCGGGTCGTAGAGGCGAGCGATGAGGCTTGTCACCGTCGTCTTGCCGGCGCCGCTGACGCCCACGAGGGCGACACGGCTGCCCGCCTCGACCTCGAAGTCCGCCCCCCGCAGGACCTCCCCGGCCTCGTCCTCGTAGGAGAAGCGGACGTCCTCCAAGGCGACGCGGCCGTCGAAGAGGGGCGCGGGGGCGGCGCCGGGCTCGTCCTTGACGGTGGGCTCCGCGTTCAGCAGCTCGATGATCCGCTCTCCAGAGACGAGAGACTTGCCGATCTGGTTGACCTGCCGGCTCAGCGCCCACAACGGCGAGAGAAAAAGGGCTAGGTAGGCCACGAAAACCGTAAGGTCGCCCAACGAAAGGACCCCCGAGAGCACCTGGCGCGCGCCGAAGTACACGACGAGCGCGGTGCCAATGCCGCCGACGACGCCGAGTACGGTGCTGAACTTGGCCTCGATGACGGCGCTGTCCACGCTGGCGCGCAAAGAGTCGCGGCTCTCCTTGCGAAAGCGCTCCATCTCGTCGCTCTCGCGGGCGAAGAGCTTGACGGCCCGGATGCCGGTTATGGCCTCCTGCATCACGCTCGCGATGATGCCCTCCTTCGTCCTCACGACCCGCATCCGTTCGACGAGCGCCCGCCGGTAGCGGCTCACGGCCAGAAAGAGGAACGGGACGGTGACGAGGGCGAGCAGGGTGAGCTGCCAGTCAAGCCACAGCATCACGACGAGCATCCCCAGCAGAATCATGACGGAAGATAACACCTCCACCACGGAGTCCACTAGCAGAGTGCGGACCTCCTTGACGTCGCTCGTCACGCGGGTGATGGTGTCTCCGGTCCTCTTCTTGCCGTGGTAGTCGAGGCCGAGGGCGTGGACTTTCGCATACAGCGCCTCGCGCATGTCGAAGACCGTCTCCTGCCCGAGCTTCTGCAAGACAAAGCGCCGGAACGAGGCCACACTCCGCGTAAGGGTAAAGATGAGCACAATAAGGAAAGCTATCGCGGCGAGCAAGGCCGCCTTGTCTTGCAAGAAGCCGGGCAAAAAGTCCGGCGGGGGCTTGTTGTTCTCGGCCAGCACGTAGTCGATGATCAAGGCGAGCGGCCACGGCTGGGCAAGGCTCGTACCGGTCTCCAGCAGCAGCACGAACAGCGCGAAGAGCAGGCCTTTGCGGCGGGTCTTGAGGAACGGCGCGAAGTTCGATAGCGTCTCTCTTGTGCGCCCCAGACTGGCGCGGGCTTCGATCAATCTTTCCACGCAAATATGATACCGCAACCCCAAAGAGTAGAATGTGCGAGGCATACCAACGATGAGCTTGGAGGCGTACCGACCTTGGTGAGAACAGTGATCGCGGCCGTGGAAGACCTGCTGTTTCGGAGTAAAATCTCCGAGACTGCCACCCAACTCGGCGTCGAGGCCTCCTTCCCCCGCAGCCCGACCAAGCTCGCAGACGCCCTCAAGGACTCGCCCCCGGACCTCCTGATCCTCGACCTCAACTCCTCCCGCTTCGAGCCCCTCCGGCTCCTGCGAACCGTAAAGTCCGAAGAGGCGACGAGAGGCGTGAGGACGGTCGGCTTCCTCTCCCACGTCCAGAAGGACCTCGCGGTCGCGGCAAAAGAGTCCGGCTGCGACCGCGTCATGGCCCGCAGCGCCTTCACCAGAGACCTGCCGAAGGTTCTGGCCGAAGGCGAGGCCGCCGATACGGTTGACGAGGCCGGCGTTGGCTGAAGGCGCCTGGAAACGCCTCGGCGGCGAGACGCTTCTCGAAACCCCGTACTTCAACCTCCGCTCCGACCGGCTGCGGCTGCCCGACGGGGTTGTCAAAGACCCGTACTATGTGCTCGAACGCCCCGACGCCGCCATAGTCTTCCCGGTCACGGGGGACGGCGAGGTCGTCCTAGTGCGCCAGTACCGACCTCCGCTCGAGAGGATGGAGCTCGGGCTCCCCGCGGGCCTCATCGAGGAGGGCGAAGTGCCGCAGGCCGCGGCCAGGCGAGAGCTGGCGGAGGAGACCGGCTACGGCGGCGGGGGGTGGGAACCGCTCGGCGCGCTCGCCTCGTCCCCGAGCCTGAAGAACAACTGGGCGTACCTGTTCCTCGCCCGCGGCGTGGAGGAGACCGCCCCACCCGACCCAGACGAGCACGAGTCCATCGAGGTGGTGCGCGTCCCGCTCGGCGAGGTTTCGGGGCTGGTCCGCTCGGGCGAGATCGTCTCCTCGAGCGGCGTCGCCGCCGTCATGCTCGCCCTGGACCGGCTCGACGAGCGTTCTTGACCCGCAGCGCGGAAAGCGAAAAACGGGAACGAGGCCGCGTTTTGGGTTAAGATGGTGCCCGTACCACAGGGCCCTGCCTAGAGAAAAATGCTGGACATCCTGCGCAAAGAGAGCGGCGACAAGCTCTGCCCCGAACCCGTCGCCCTGCTGGAGGGGCTCCTCACGGAGGACGCGCCGTAGAAACGGGTTTCGTAACGGCACGCCTCAGCCCGAACCCCGTATCGAAGCCACCCGCCCCCGTCATCCCCGCGCAAAAAAGCCCGGGGCGGTGAGGCCCCGGGCTTGGGATTTCGAGTTACCGGTTCTCTAGCAGGTGAAGGAGCTGCCGCAGCCGCAGCCGCCCTGAACGTTCGGGTTGTTGACGGCGAAGCCGGCGCCCATGAGGCCGTCGACGTAATCGAACTCGCTGCCCATGATATACGGGACGCTCATGGCGTCGATGGCGAGCTTGACGCCCTTCGTCTCGAAGACCTCGTCGTCCTCGGCGATCTCATCGTCGAAGTAGATATTGTACTGGAAGCCGGAGCAGCCCCCGGGCCTGACACCGATGCGCAGCGCGAGGTCCTCTTCGCCCTCCTGAGCCATGAGGCTCTTGACCTTCTCTGCAGCGTTGTCGGTGATGTTGACGATGGTGGTCTCTTCTTTCTGCTGCATCAGCACCTCCCGTGCTGTAGTGGGATGATTTGTTTGAGCATTATTACACCCCCCACAGTATACTTCAACGCTCCTTTCGGAAGGCTCGGCGGGCCTTTCCGCGCAGTACCTTGCCCACCCGCGCCCTGCCCGCGGCCACTCTTCTGCCCGTACGGGCGAGGAGCGAGGACGGGTTCACCGCGGCGAGCGTCCTCTTCCAGAGCGGCAGCCCCCCGTAGGCCCGCAAAGCGCGACGGTGGGTCTCCGAGACGGCCCCGGCGTCGTCGGCCGCAGAGTAGAGGTGGTCGGAGTAAGCCCGGGCGAACCGGCCCATCGGTTCTTCCTCCACGCCCGCGGCCCCTGAGAGCAGCAGGACCCGCTCGGTCGGAGTCAGGGACGAGGAGTCAGCGACGGCGGCGGTGTTCGGTGGCAGGACGTCGCGCAGCCGTCCCGTAAGGTCGCTGTAGAGATCCTCCGGCTTGCCCCGGGCCGCCAGCGCCCTTTTCGAGAGCGGGACAGCCGCCACGAGTAGCATCGGCAGGGCGGCGAAGAGCGGCCAGGCCGGGGTCCGTCCTTTGTCCGAGGCGGACGCGACGTTCTCCCCGCCCTGCCGCGCGGCCTCTTGCTCCTGTTGGTCTGGGGTCGGGCGTTGCTGGGCCGGCTGGCGCTGGGCCAGACGGCCCTCCTCCGGGCCGAGGGGCGACATCGGGTAGGGGACCGGGGGCCTGGCCGCGTTCGCCTCCATCGCCGTGGGCATCGAGAAGCCGGGGGTCGGGTTGAACGGGTACCAACCCACACCCGGAAAGTAGACCTCGACCCAAGTGTGCATGTTGGAGCCGGTCACGATGTACTCGCCGTCGTCCACCTCCTCCCCGCTCGTCGCACCATAGACCACGCGTGAGGGGATGTCCATCTCGCGCAGGATCAGCGCCATCGAGGTCGAAAACTGTGTGCAGAAGCCCTCCTTGCTGTCCCCCAGAAACTCCTCGACGGCCTTGTCCGCGCGGCGGTAGCTCACGTCCAGATTGTAGATAAAGCCGCCGTCGTAAATCAGGTACCGTTCCACGGCGCGCGCGGCGTTGTATGGCGTGCCCGTGTCGTAGTCCCCTTCTATCCTCCGGGCCGTCTCGGCGACGACCCCGGGCGTGCTCGGCGGGAGCTGCAGGAACTTTCTCTCGACGGCGGAGGGGTAGGCCGTGCCGGCGGCCTGGAGTTGGCTCTCGGAGGGCTGAGGTATCCGCGAGGTTACCTGGTAGGTGCTGCCCTCGACGAACGGCTCGTCCAGCGTCCAGGAGGCGTCGGAGTTCTGCGTCGCGTCGAGCCGGTCGGTGGCCACCACCTTGTAGCCCCCGAACAGGACGTCGGTCTTCGCGTTCAGGACCTCCACGTCCTGCACCACGGTCCGGGCGGGGATGCCGGGCGCGAGCTCACTACCGTAGTCCTCCACGGGTGTGGTGGTGGTGTCCGACCACCGGACGCCGTCGAAGGAGTCGAGCGTCCCCCCGCGCCAGAGGAGTGGCTCCGGGCTTCTGACCCTGAAGAGCTCCGCGTCCCTGCCCGCGGCCAGGTAGTCCCCCACGTCCGCCTGCACGTCGAGCCGTGAGGTACCGCCGGTCCCTATGCGGGTCCAGTCGATCATGCCGGTGCTGATGGTGGCGTCGCTGAAGGGTAGCCTCGGCACCAGCAGCGCCACCGCCACCACGGCCACCCCCGCGAGGATCGCCGTGCGTCCCGGCCCCTCCGACCCGACGGACCCCGCCGCCAGCAGGAGCCCTACGGCGCAAGCCAGGAAGGCTGCGAAGAACGGCCCTGCCCCGTCCTCGAAACCCACGGTAGAGAGGACGCCTATGGTTAGGCCGAGGACCACCACCGAGAGGACCGGGACCCCCTCGTACAGGGTAACCGTGGTGGCGAAGGTCGCAAGGACAACTACGACCGGCAGGATGATCACGAAGATGCCGGGTGCCAGGTCGTAGGGCACGGGCTCGGCGTACATCACGTTCGCCGCCCCGATAACGTCGTTGCCGATCCTGTACCCGAACTCCCGCCACTCGCCCGGCGAGAACACGGGCGGCATCCCGTAGACGGCGAGCACGGTATAAAGCGCCCCCACCGGGAACAGCAGGACGAACCTCCACCGCCCCGCCGACCCGACCAGCGCCCCCACGGCGGCGGCGAAGAGGAGGGGCAAAAAGGCCCTATCCCCCGCGATAATTGAGACAACCGAGAGGTCGCCGAAGCCCGTGTCCGGCTCGTTGTACACGTCGCCGGTGAAAAGGATGGAGAACGCCGCCCCGGCCACCAGCACCGCCGCGTAGAGCCAGTACCTCACCCGATCCCCCCCATTCGTACAGCCCCCCGCGACCCCGACAGCCTGCCAACTCCCGTAGGGCTGGCGACCACGCGCACCGCTGCGCCGGCGGCCTCCAGCAGTCCGAGAGATCGGCCGAACTCATCCCGCCGCCCCTGCGCCGCGCCGACGCTGCTGGGGGGCGTGCGGTAGGTGTGCGTCGCGAGGGCCACCACGACGACGGAGAGCCCGGCGTCCCGCAAGGACCGCACCGCCGCCGGCAGCCCCGCGTCGCGGGTGCGCCAAACGAGCACGACGCCTTCGCCAAGCCCGCCGCGTCCTTCGAGCACAACCTCGGAGAGGGGACGCACCCCGTCGGCCCGAACCTGCGCCAGGAGGCGCATCGACTCCCGGTACGGGGCGTTGTCGTGGCCAAACTCCGTGGCCTCGACGGCCGCGTTCGCGCAGAGGAGGCGCAGCGGCAGGCGCTCGCGAGAGAGGTGGCGCAGCACCGAGGCGGCGACGGAGACGGCGTCCTCCACCTCGTCTTCGTGGAGTCTTATGCCCTCCCTTCGGGCGTCGAGGACTACCGTGTGGCGGCGCGGGGCCTCTAGGGAGAACTCCTTGACGAAAAGTTCGCCGGTGCGGGCCACGCTCTTCCAGTGGATGTGGCGCCGGTCGTCCCCCCGACGATACTCGCGCAAACTCGCGAACTCGTCCCCGCGTTGCCCGCGAGATCCCCGAGAACCCGCCTCCATGTCCCCGCCTCGCAGGGGGAAGCCGGGCAGGGCGTGGGTCTTCGGGTAGACGATCACCTCGGTCTTCTCCGGGAAGGTCCGGTAGAAGCCCAGAAGGCCGAACGGGTCGGAGACCCGGATCTCGGCCGGGCCGAGCTCGTAGACCCCGCGCCGTGGGAAGCAGAGCGCCGCCTCCAACGCCGCCGTCCGGCTCCCCCCCCGCGGGGCCGGGAACTTCAGGGCGCGCGGCTCGGGCAGGCGGTCCACAACCTCAGCCCTCGACGCGCCGAACCGCGTGCGAGAGAGCTTCAAGACCACGCCCGAGGTCTCCCCCGCCGTCAGGTGTGTGCCCGGCGGCACCGAGCGCGAGAAGCGGACCCCCCGGCTCCCGGCTACCCCGAGCGCGAAGGAGACGATGACCAGGGCCAGCAGCGCGTAGGCGAGCTGGTGAAACTGCGTGGTGCCTATGAGTCGGGCGACGAAAAAGACCGCCGCGCCGGCAACGAGCACCTGCCAGCCGGCGGACGTGGGCCTGACGGCGAGGCGCGAACCATCCCTTCCGGCACGCCGTGGCAAGGCCACTACACCGCCTCCGTCACGGGCACGGAGGAGAGGATGTCGCGCACGAGCCCCTCGGCGGCTCCCGAAGGGCCCTCGTCGCCCGCGCCGGCGGCAGGCATGATCCGGTGCCCCAGCACGCTGGGCGCCATCGCCTTGACGTCGTCCGGCGCGCAGTAGGAGCGGCCGTTCGCGGCGGCTCGCGCCCGCGCGGCAGAGAGTAGCATCCGGCTCGCCCGGGGGGAGGCGCCGAGGTTGATCCCGCGGTGCTCCCTCGTGGCCGACGTCACCGAGACCACGTACCGCAAGACGGCCTCGCTCGCGTAGACCTCCTCGACGAGGCGCCGCATCTGGAGGAACTCCTCGACGCCTACGACGGGCGAGAGGTCGGCGACTGGGTCCCGGGAGAGGCGGAGCATCTCCGTCTCCGCGTCCTCGTCCGGGTAGCCTATACGCATCTTGACCATGAACCGGTCGAGCTCCGCGTGCGGGAGCGGGTAGGTGCCCTCGTGCTCCACGGGGTTCTGGGTCGCCACCACCCCGAAGGGCTGAGGGAGCTGACGCGTCACCCCGTCTACCGTTACGGATCCCTCCTCCATAGCCTCCAGGAGGGCGCTCTGGGTCTTTGGTGAGGCGCGGTTGATCTCGTCAGCCAGCACCACGTTCGCGAAGACTGGCCCGGCCCAAAACTCGAAATCCCCATCGCCCTGATTGTAGACGTTCAGCCCCGTAACGTCCGCAGGCAGAAGGTCCGGCGTGAACTGTATCCGCCGGAACTCCGCCTTAATAGAACGCGCGAGCGATTTAGCCAGCAGGGTCTTACCGACCCCCGGTACGTCCTCTATTAGAACGTGGCCCCCCGCCAGCATCGCCACGACGGCCATAAAGACGCTCTCGCGCTTGCCGGACACGGCGCGCTCGACGTTCTCGACGATGCGTCCGACCCTCTCCGAGAAACCGTTGTAGTCCAAAGAAATCCTGTTCTTGGCCCTGGGATGAGAGTGGATTATATCCGATAGCCGTCAGCGCACCCCCCGAAAGCGTGTCGGCCCGCTACGCCCTACGGGCCCCCGTTTTCGACGATCGGCCTTTTCGGCAGTCGCTGTGGGCGAGTTTCGAAGCCGCCTCTACGGTCGACCGGTGGTCGCCAACGTCCTCGAGAACGACGCCGACGGCGCGCTGAACCCGAGCACTGTACGAGTGGCAGGGCCGCCCGAGCGCGGCACGGCGCGCGTCAACCCCGACGGGGACATCACTCACACCTCCGGCGACCCCTACCGTGAAAGCGACTCGTTCCGGCCCAAGGTCTGCGACGACGGTCCGGCCCCCAATGCGCCGCCATTAGACCCGCCACCGACTGACCCCCGAGCGCAGGGATCGTGCGTGGGGTTGGCGGCCGGGCGATCTTCTCCGGCCGCCACAACCCGTCAGGTAGGGTCCTTCGACAAAACCCGGCGGCCTCGATCCGGACCGTCACCGCCTCGCTTGTCCCGAAGAAGCTGGCCAACTACTAGCGCCAGAACGGCCTCGACAAGAGGGTGGAGAAGGCCCCGACGAGTGCCGTCTTCTTCAACCCCCCGAGCGGACCAAGAGACAGCTCCTACGAGGGACGCGCGGCGGGATTGCCGGCACGGGGTGAAGAGCCGCGTTACCCCAAGGCCGTCGGAGACGATGGCTAGGAGGCCGTCAACCTCCCGGTTCCGTAGAACTGGTCCACGTAGCGGCGTTGGACCTCGTTGAGGTCGCGGCAGTACCAGACCATGACGACGTAGCGCGGTTCTTTCGGCGTGGTCTTGGGGTACATGCCGCACTCCATCGGGAGACGGCTGCCCTTCCGCGCGTTGCACTTGGTGCAGGCGGTGACGACGTTATCCCAGGTGTTCAAGCCGCCCTTGGAGATCGGCTTCACGTGGTCGCGGGTCAGGCGGTCGCGACGGCCGAGGTCGTTGCGGTGCTTGCCGCAATACTGGCACTTGTAGTTGTCGCGGGCGAAGAGGATGGCGTTCGTGACGTGCTTGCGCAGCCGGCGCGGGATCTCGACGTACTTGACGAGCCGGATCACGAGCGGGTAAGGGTACTCCGATCTCTCCGAGCGGAACCTCTGCTCCAGGTTCGCCTCGACGATCTCGGCCTTCTCGGAGACCACGAGGACGATGGCCCTCTTGACCGGCACCAGGGCCACGGGCTCGTAGCTAGCGTTAAGCGTCAAGCATCGTGCCACGTACGGGATTCTAACATAAGGGGATGCTTGGTCGTGCAAAACGGGGGCCAACGGGGCGGCCTAAAAGCCGACCACCGAAAGCCAGGGCGTGCCGACTAGCACTTTAACACCGCCTCCAGGATCGGTTCTGCGGAGCACCTGAAAGGGTCGGCCGTCGGGAGCCCGGTTTCGTCGGCCACCTTCTCTGTAAAGGTTCTGGCATCTTTGTCGTCCAGGCCCTTCGTGTTGGCGCTGACGGCGACGACGGGGGCTGGCTTGACGAGGGCGGCGACCTCTTCGTAGAGCCTGGCGGCGTGGGCGGAGGACGGGCGGGGGACGCCCGCGTAGCCTGGGCCCTCTTCGGGGGAGACGCAGAGCACGAGGCAATCTGGGCAGGAGCCGTGGAGGAGGCCGAGCGTCACCCCGGAGTAGGCCGGGTGCGAGAGGGCACCCTGGCCCTCTACCAGGATCAGGTTGGGTGAGGACTTCGCGGCCCGTAGCACGAGCCCCTCGGAAACGCCCGCCACGAAATCCGAGACGACGGCGTCCACGCACACGCCCCACCCGGCGACGATGACGCCCGTCTGGCCGGTCGGGACGAACCCGACCGCGACCCCGGCCTCCCTCGCCGCCCGTTCGATTTCCAAGGCGGCGGTCATCTTGCCGATGGCCGCGTCGGTCCCCACGGTCAGCGCGACCTTCGACGCGACCCCGAAGCCCTCGCCCGAGAAAATCGGCGGCTCCGCCGGCGGCTCGCGCACGTCCCACACCCGGGCTCCCGGGAACTCCGGGGCGAGGCGTTGGTGCAGGCCGCCTACTATCTCCAGACCCGCCTCGGCCGCCCCGCGCAGGGTCTCTATCCACTCCCCCGGCAACCTCCCCCCCGCCGGTGCGACCCCTACTAGAATAGAAGTCGGCGAGGACGCGAGCGCCTCCCCGAGCGTTCCCACTATCGGGGCGTCGCGTCCCGGGTCGGGGAGAAGCCCCGGCATCACCCCCCGGACGCTCTGTCCGGCCAGCGTCGAGTCGAGAACGGCCACGACGTCGTCCCCGCCGTAGCGCAGCACGCCGTGGGCGGTCTTCGCCCTGCGGAAACGGCCCTCGGCTAGGACGACGTAGCGGCGCTTCTGGCCGTTGGTCATCGCGGCCCCGCGGGCCACACGCCCAGTCCGGGGGCGTCGGGGAGCAGGATGCGTCCCCGCCAGTACTCAGGACCCGCGAACGGATCGTCGGCCAGGAGCATCGCGCCGTCGAGGTCCACGAAGTCAAAGAGGCCGGAGAGGTGGGCCGCGGCGGCAATCCCGAGCGAGCTCTCAACCATGCAGCCGAGCATGAGCTTCATCCCGTGGGCGCGGGCGGCGTGGACCATCTCAAGCGCCCCTCGGATGCCGCCGCATTTGGCGAGCTTGACGTTCACCCCGGAGACCGAACCCGCCAGCTTCGGCACGTCCCGGGCGTCCAAGGCGGCCTCGTCGGAGATCACGGGCACCGGGTGGGCCACCTCGGTGACCGCCCGCAGCGCCCCTGGGCCGGCCGAGACCGGGACGGGCTGTTCGATCATGCCGACGACCTCCCGCAACTCGCGCGCGAGCTCGACCGCCTCTTCGGGGCAGAACGCCTCGTTCGCGTCGACCCAGAGCTCCGCCCCCGAGACTTCCCGCACCGCCCGCAGCGTCTCCACGTCGTCCCAGCCCCCGAGCTTCACCTTGAGGATCGGGTAATCTCGCAGCCTCTCGGCGTCAGCAACGGTCGTCTCCCGGTCGGCTATTCCGAGGGTGTAGGCAGAGACGGGCCGCGGCTTCCCGAGCCCCAGCAGCCGGTAGACCGGCACGCCGAGCCTCTTCGCCGCGAGGTCGTGCAGGGCGCCGTCCAGCGCGCTGAGCGCCGCCGGGGGCAGGTCGGCGTTGCGGCGGAGCGCACCTTCGACGTCCCAGGGGTCCGGGATCTCGGCGTCCCCCAGCGCCGTGGCGACACCCTCCGCGTCCTGGTCGTAGCGGCCCGAGGGGGCGGCCTCACCCCGGCCGATCTCGCCGTCTTCCTCGGCCTCGAACACCACGCGCTCGAAGGTGTCGTCCGACGAGCGCGCGATGGCGAAGGCGCGTCTGGTATGGACCGTCGATTTTTGCACTCTCGTCCGCAAGATGCTCCCTCCGCGCGGGTCCCGTCTGTCGCATTGTAGCGGTGGCGGGCGCGTAGGTTCAGGCAGGATGTGGGAGGCCCGGATCGAAAACTTGCCCTCGCCCGTAGATCGAGAACGCCGCACAGGTTGCGGCGTCGCTGCATCTTTACTCGTCCATGTAACACCTCCCGGTTCAGCTCGACGGAAGGTGGATCGATCGATCGTAACGCTGACGAACCCCGCATCGTTATTCACAGCGGCGAAGGATTATTAGCCTAACTTCGGAGAGCCTCCTCTACGCGAAGGTCCCAGCTCCGGCTTCTCGTACGGGGGCTCGGGTGTGATCCAGCCAGGCGATCCTTTCCGTGAAGAACAAGAGGCGTGCAGTATCGTGTCCGAAACGGGTGGTCGCTTCAGGCTCCGGTGCCAGCGTTAAACGCCCGTTAAAAGAATGAAGCGTGGGAACCCGACGTTTATACTGCGGTTAGTTCGGGTCGGAAGAGCAGGAGAGGGCGCGTTTTGGTGACGAGCACGGCGGAGATCCTGATAGTCGAGGACGACGAGGTCATCATGGGTACCCTCGCCTACAATCTCTCTCGGACCGGCTTTGGGGTAAGCCAGGCGACGACGGGTGCCGAGGCCCTGCGGATGGCGCGGAAGCTCAGGCCCGACCTGATCCTGCTGGACATCATGCTCCCGGGTGAGTCGGGTATCGAGGTCTGCGAGCGCATCCGAGAGCGGGACGCGGGCGTGATGATCGTCATGATCACGGCCAAAGACGCCGAGGAGGACAAGGTCCGCGGCTTCGAGGCAGGGGCCGACGACTACGTGACGAAACCGTTCGGGATGAAAGAGCTCGTCGCCCGCATCAACGCTAACCTCAAGCGCAGCGAGACGGGGGGGCGCGGCAAGATCATTGAGGCCGGCGACCTCCAGTTGGACACGAAGAACTTTACGGCCCGCGTGGGCGACGAACCCCTGAACCTGCGCCTGAAGGAGTTCGGGCTCCTGGCGGCGCTGGCCTCTACGCCCGGAGAGCTGCGGAGCCGCGAGGAGCTGGCGAAGGAAGTGTGGGGGTACGCCGGGGTGGGTTCCTCGCGCACCATAGACGTCCACGTGCGCAGGATAAGGGCCGCGCTCGAAGAGAAGAGCTCCTACGACTACATTCACACCGCGCGGGGCCTCGGCTACCGCTTCGAGGCGAGGCTCAGGGAGCCGGCCGGGCGACCGGGGTAACGGGTGGCGCTGGAGAGGCACGATCCACCGAGAAACGAGGCACCGAGGACCGGCCCCTTCAGTCCCGACGAGCTGGAGAGGGTCAACAAGATCCGTCGCGACTTCGTCGCGAACGTCTCCCACGAACTAAAGACTCCCGCCACCAGCCTCAAGCTCCTCGCCGAGAGCCTGGAGGAGACCCTGGTGGAAGACCCGGTCCAGGCGCGCCTCTTCGCCGCCCAACTCAAGAGGGAGACCGAGCGCCTCGCCAACCTAATAACGGACCTGCTCGACCTGGCCCGGCTGGAGAGCCAAGAGAGGACCGAGTACCCGATCCTCGTGGACGTCCGCGGCGTGCTTATGACCGTCCTCTCCGGCATGAGGAGGGTCGCCCGCGGAAAAGACATCACCCTCCAGTGGAAACGCTTCGGCAAGGCCGCCCGCTACACCGTCCGCGGCGACGAGACACAACTCACCTCTATGTTCACCAATTTAGTAGATAACGCCGTCAAGTACACATCGGCGGGCGGGCGGGTGGAGGTAACA
>CADCUZ010000029.1:7185-48430 GCA_902806015.1 uncultured Rubrobacteraceae bacterium | reverse complement strand
TCGACGCCGAGAAGTACGGCTACACCGCCACCAAGCACCAGCGCGAGGTCGGGGCCGGCTACTTCGACGAGGTCGCCCAGGTCGTCGCCGGCGGCGCCGCCTCCACCACCGCCCTCACCGGCTCGACGGAGGAGGAGCAGTTCGTTAAGTAGGCTCCGGGCTTCAGGCATCGGGTTTCAGGAGGGGGCCGGGTTTGCCGGCCCCCTTCGTGCAACGGGAAGGGGTACGGGATGACGAGGGAGAACGGCAGGGACGGAGAAGAGGCGCGCGAGCCAGGGCGAGTATCGGAAGAGAGGCTCGGGGCGGGTTGCAACGACGCGAGCAGGAAGGTCGAAAACGATTGGGCCACTTCGGGGACCGAGGATCCGGCCTTCTTCATCAAGCCTCACGATGGGGAGTAGGCGTCCCGACCAATCTGGTAGGGATAGAGTACTACTCGTCGGGTTCGGGGTCCGGTTCGGTCCAGGCGACCACCGAAGCGGGCAGCGAGATGCTGTAAGCGGCCATACCCAGTTGCATAATCGGTACCAGCGCGCGCCTGCGCCCCTGGCTCATCGTGTGCGGCGGGACCTTCTCGTCGTCGGGGCGCTCATGGCCGATCTTCACTCCGCGCCCCCAAAGCATCCTTGCCCACAACCCCGGGGCCGTAGACCGCTTCGCTCGACGGCCTGAACGGCTCGCGCGAGAGGACCGCCTCGATAGGAAGCCCGAACAACTCGCTGATCCTGAACGCCAACTCCAAACTCGGGTTGTAATCCCCCGCTCGATGTAGCCGACGGTCTGGTAGTTGATGCCCAACGCCTCCGCCAGCTCCTGGCGCGACATCCCCCGCTCCACGCGTAGCACCTTGAGCCGATTGTGTATCGTCGGCTCCTCACGTCTGGTTGCTCCTTGTCGGGCGTGGATAATTTGGGGTATGGGTTTGAAGAGCAAGGAAGAGAGGTTGCTGCCTGCCGGCAGGCCGCGGTACGTCTGACTGTACGAGGGCGGCGGCGGGTCCGGCGCGGGTTACACGGCGATGTTTACGGGGCTCTTCGACCTGAAGAAGCCGGGGGAGTACCCGTACCTGGTGATTTGGAGATCGGGCAACGACGGTGGGTTGCGCCGTGGTAAGCCGCCTGCGAAGCTCCTTCGCGGCGAGGTCGGCTTCGAGGAGTTGCCGGGGGAGGTGCGGCGGAAGGTTCTGGAGACGTACCGGAAGGTGTGGGGGTTGAGGTTGAGTGATGTCCCTGGCGATGACTAGACGGTTCTCTGGAGGCGAGAGTGGACTCTGAACCCAAAGACGTAGCCCGGTATCGGGGGGGCGCGGGGTACCCTAGTGGCGGCCGGGCACCCCGTGCGTGAGGCGGAATCTCTGATCCTGCCCCGCAGGAACGACGACCCGGACCTCGGGCGGGGCTCGGTGTTCTTCGTGGGGACGGCTACCGTGATCATCCGGTACGCCGGGTTCACCATTCTGACCGACCCGAACTTTTTGCACGCCGGCGACCACGTCCACCTGGGCTACGGGCTCACCTCCAGGCGGCAGACGAACCCGGCTATCGAGATAGAAGACCTGCCGTCCCTGGACTTCGTGCTGCTCTCGCACCTGCACGGCGACCACTTCGACCGCGTCGCGCAGCGGAAGCTCAACAAGGCGACGCCGATAGTCTCGACCCGCCACGCGACCTCCTACCTGGGGAAGGTGGGCTTCACGACGACGCGGGCGCTAGAGACGTGGGAGCCGCTCACCGTGGAGAAGGGCGAGTCCCGGGTGCGGGTGACCGCGATGCCGGGGACCCACGGGCCCGGGCCCCTGGGCGCGGTGCTGCCGCCGGTGATGGGGAGCATGCTGGAGTTCGGGACCGGTGGGGAGACCCGCCTGCGGATGTACATAAGCGGGGACACTCTGATCCACAACCGGCTGCGCGAGATCCCGCGGCGCTTCCCCGACGTGGACCTGGCGTTGTTGCACCTAGGCGGGACGCGCGTGCTCGGCATACTCGTCACCATGGACGCTGACCAGGGCGTCGAGGCGATGAGGATCATCGACCCGAAGACCGCCGTCCCGATCCACTACAACGACTACACGGTCTTCAAGTCTCCGCTGGAGGATTTCAAGCGGGCGGCGGAGGCCGCAGGCCTTGGGGGGCGGGTCCGCTACCTGGCGCACGGAGAGACCTACGAGTTCGAGGTGCCGGCTCGCTAGGGATCCGGGTGGCGCATCCAGATGTTGGGGTCGTCGTAGCGCCCGAGGTCGCGTTCGCGGTCGATGGTGACGGGTTGCAGCGCGCCGGGGACGACGTACAGGCCGCTTTCGGGGAAGGCGATGCCGGTCCACGCCTCCCATTCTGGGACGGTACCGCTGACGGTGAGGGCCCCCGGCATCAACTTCAGGGGTTCTGCCCCCAGCCTGCGGTGGACGCGGAGCCAGGGGTCGAAGGGCGAACCGTCGTCCCGCTCCCACCGGACGTACCGTTCGAAGGGCGTCAGCGGGTACGTGGCCTTGAGCGTGGGGCGGACGGGGGCGACGAGGGAGGCGAGGTTCTTCCCCCTGGCCAGCGAACGCATGGCGCGCAGGACCTCGGCGCTCAAGCTCCGTCTTCGGTGGTCCGGGGAGACTATGGCGGCGAGCGCCGAGAGCGCGTTGGGCTCTCGGCCGCCGCGACGGTCTTCTACCGCGCGGTCCATGAGGCCCGCCATGCGGTCCGGCAGGTCGTCCGGGGTGCCGTCCCAGACGAACGGGATGGTGTGCCCGAGCGAGATCACGTCCCCCGCCGGATCGTGGAAAAGGATCTGGTATTCTGCGAACTCGTCGAAGAGCCTCTCCCAATGGGTCACGTCGCCGTGCAGCAGGAAGGACGGCCAGCCCTCACCGGCCAGGCGGTGCACCTGATGCACGAGATCCGGCCGTCGCTTCAGGTCGGTCGTCTCGAACGGCACCCTGCGCTCCCCGATGCTCAAGCCCCTTGCAGGCTCTTCTTCAGGACGTGGAAGGTGTGGCCGGCGGGGTAGTCCGGTATGTCGGCGACGACCTCGTACCCGAGGTGCTCGTAGAACGGGCGCGCCTGGAAGCTGAAGGTCGTCAGGAAAACGCCCCCGCAGCCCTGGGATCTGGCCTCGTCTTCGGCGGCCTCCAGCAGCTTCCTGCCGTAGCCTTTCCCGCGGAGCGGCTCCGCGACCCAGAGCAGGGAGAGGTCCAGCCATCCTCCCCAGACGTGCCCGATCGCGCCGCCCAGAATCGCGTCGCGTCCGTCCTTCAGAAAGATCGCGAGCGGGCTGTAGTAGGAGTGCCCGGTGGCCGCCACGTTGAAGAGCGAAAGCCCATCGCGGACATAGTCGATGTCTGCGGAACTCGCCCGGGGGTCCGAGACGACCCTGATGCTCTCCATGCGGGCCTCCTTCTGTGCGGTTACGCGTCTACCACCTCTACCAGCTCGAACTCCTCGACGACGAGTATCGTCTCGTCGGAGAGCGGGTTGCCCTCCTCTTCCATCTCCTCGGCCCAGGCCCCACGGTGGTCCTGTCTGAACGCCTCGGCGTCGTCGCCGAAGCCCTCGCCCCTTACGACGCCGGGGGCGGGGAGGCCGAAGGTGGTCTCGTAGACGGCGACCATCCTGACGCGGCACCGTGGCTCGTCGTTCTCGTCCACGACGTCCACGACCTGCCCCTTGCTCGCCACGACCTCGGCGAGCTCCTCCTCGGTGTAGTCAGATCTCGGGGCGCAGGTTGCCGTCTTCTCGCCTTCGATGACCTCCCGGATCAGGCGCTCGCCTAGCCCGCCGTCGCCTTCCCACCCGAACTCCAGCCTGTACTCCGTCATGGCCGCGTCTACGCCGGGACGTCGAGGACGATCTTGCCGACGCCGGACCCTTCCTCCATGAGGCCCATCGCCGCCGTCGCCTCCGCCAGAGGAAACGTCTCGTTGATTGTCGGCCGCAGGCCCCGCTCCCCGTAGAGGTCGAGCATCGCCCCGAACTCCTCGGGCGTGCCCATCGCGGTGCCGAGGACGGTGAGGTGCTTCAAGAAGATCTTGGGCAGCACCAGCTTCTCGACCGGCCCCGCCGTCGCCCCGAAGGAGACGATGCGGCCCCCCGGCTTTGCAAGGGAGAGCAGGGCGTCGAACGTGGACCCCCCGACGGAGTCAACCGACAGGTCAACGCCCCCGGCCATGCCCTTGAGATCTTTGGACCAGTTCTCCGCGTTGTAGTTGACGCCGTCCTCGGCGCCGAGCTTCTTGGCAGCCTCGATCTTCTCGTCGTCCCCGCTCGTGACGAAGACCCGCGCCCCGAGCGCGGAGGCGATCTGGACTAGAAACGTCGCCACCCCACCCCCGACGCCCGGGATCACGACGGTCTCCCCTTCCTGCACCTGCCCCCGCGTCACGAGCGCCCGGTACGCCGTGAGCCCCGCGAGCGGGGCCGCCGCCGCCTCCTCGTGCGTGAGGTGGGAGGGCTTCGGAAACACGTGGTCCCCCGGGACCTTCACAAACTGCGCGAAGGTCCCCTCATCCGGCAGGCCGAGGATGCGGTACTCCTTGCCCGGCACCGCGGGGTCGTCGCCCCAGTGCAGCGCCGGGTTTATGACGACCTCGGTCCCTTCATCCGGTCCGTCGGCGCCCTCGCTGCGCGCGACGACCTCCCCGGAGCCGTCCGACCCGAGCGTGGCGGGAAGCGCCTCCGGCTTCGCCCCGGGGTACATCCCGCGCGTCACGAAGACGTCCCTCCGGTTCAGCGCCGCCGCGCGGACCCTGACGACCACCTCGCCGGAGCCGGGCTCCGGGTCGGGCACGTCCTCGTAGACGAGGTTCTCCGGCCCGCCAAGCTCGTGCAGTCGAATGGCTTTCATTCGTCCTCCCTCCGGTCGTCCTCAAGCTGTCAGCTATCAGCATTCAGCCGTCAGCTTACAGGCTCTGACGTCTCGGTACCGGCAGACGGAAGCGCCGGTCGGATGGTTCATCCGACCGGCGCCCGGGGTTTGTGGCCTGGTTTGTGCCTGCCAGGTTATCGCTGAAAGCCGACGGCTGAATGCTGACGGCTAAACAAACGCGCTTATGCCCGTCACGTCGCGCCCGACTATCAGCGACTGTATCGTGTCGGTACCCTCGTAGGTGTAGACGATCTCCATGTCCGAGAGGTGCCTGGCTACGTGGTACTCGAGGAGGACGCCGTTGCCGCCCATGATGTCGCGGGCGTCGGAGCAGACCTGCTTGGCCTTTTTGGCGTTGTTCATCTTGGCGAGGGAGGCCATGGGGCCTGTCATCTTGCCCTGCTCCTGGAGCTGGGAGAGCCGGTAGACCATGAGCTGCATGTTGGTGATCTCGGCGAGCATGTTGGCGAGCTTGCTCTGTATTAGCTGGAAGCTCGCTATGGGCTTGCCGAACTGCACCCGCTCCTTAGCGTACTGGAGCGCCGCCTCGTAGGAGGCGATGGCGTGCCCGATGGCCTCCCACGCCACCCCGCCCCGCGTCGCCGTTAGCACCTTGTTGGTGTCCTTGAAGGAGTTGGCGCCCTCGAGCTTGTTGGCCGCGGGGACGCGCACGTCCTCGAGAAAGATGTCAGGCTGCCAGACGGCGCGCTTGCCCATCTTGCCCTTTATGAGCTCGGTGGTGTAGCCGGGGTGGTGCTCCCCGTTCTCGTCCTTCTCCAGGACGAAGCCCTTCACCTGGCCGTCCTCGACGTCTCGGGCCCAGATGATTACGGTGTCGGCGAAGGTGGCGTTGCCGATCCAACGCTTCTTGCCGTTGAGGACCCAATCCTCGCCGTCGCGCCTGGCCGTCGTCTCCAGCATGACGGAGTCCGAGCCGTGGTCTGGCTCGGTGAGGCCCCAGGCCCCGATCTTCTCCATCCGCGCCATCGGCGGCAGCCAACGCTCCTTCTGCTCCTCCGAGCCGCAGATGGCGATGGTCCCCATCGCCAGCCCCGAATGGACCCCGAAGAACGTGTTGAGGCTCCCGTCCCCGCGCGACATCTCTATCGCGACGAGCCCGGCCGCCACGTGGCTCATCCCCGGGCAACCGTAGCCCTCTATGGCCCCGCCCGCGATCCCGAGCTCCGCCACCTTGGGTACCAGCTCGAACGGGAACTCGGCCTTCTCCCAGTAGTCGTTGATGATCGGGATGACCTCGGCGTCCGCGAACGCTCGCACCCTGTCCCTTACCCCGCGCTCCTCGTCCGTGAACAGGTCGTCCAGAACGTAGTAGTCGGTCCCCAAAGACCGGGTGACGTCGGCTATCACTGGGTACTCCTCCTTCTCCGCTACCTCGGACGCGCGGAGGCCCCCGCGCCCCCTGCGCGCCCATTATCCGTGCTATTATCAAAATTGACAAGTTGGTGCGGAAAGGGTTGGGATGCAGGAGACGGGGGAGAAATCTGCCGGGGGGGCGAAGTCTTCGGCGACGCCGCACGACGTCTTTCTCGGGGAGGTCAAGTCGAGGACGGTGTTTCCGCTCCTGATCCTGCACCTCGTCCGGGAGAAGCCGCAGTACGGCAACGGCCTTATCGGCCAGATAAAGGAGCTCTCAGCCGGCGTGATGAGCGTCTCGCCGAACACGGTCTACCCGCTGCTGCGTCGCCTGGAGGAGAAGGGGTACGTCGAGGGGGAGTGGGAGCGGCCGGACACGAGGAGCAGGCGATTCTACAAGATCACGCCGAGCGGCGAGGAGAAGTACGCCGAGATAAAGGCGAACATGGAGGAGCACCTCTTGCGGGTAAAGAGGGCTATAGAATCCCTGCAAGAAGAGATTTACGGCTAAGGGGGAAGAGCGTGACGCACAATATCAGGAGGGTCGCCGTGCTCGGCGCCGGCACGATGGGCGCCGCCATCGCCGCCCACTACGCCAACGCGGGCCTGCGGGTGGACCTCTTGGACATCGCCCCCGAAGACGTCGGCGACAAGAACGCCGTCGTGCAGGGCGGCTACGACAGGATGGTCAAGGCCCGCCCGCCGGCGCTCATGGCCAAGGACGTCGCCAAACGCATCAGGACGGGCAATTTCGACGACGACCTCGAACGCGTCGCCGAGGCCGACTGGGTGCTCGAGGCCATCCTGGAGAGGCTCGAGCCCAAGCGAGAGCTCGCCGAGAGGGTCGAGGCGCTCGCCAAAGACGACGCCATCATCTCCTCGAACACGAGCGGCATCCCGCTGCACCAGATAGCGGAGGGCCGCTCCGGGTCGTTCAGGAGGCGCTTCCTCGGCACCCACTTCTTCAACCCGCCGCGCTACCTGAAGCTGCTCGAGATCATCCCGACCGAAGATACGGACGAGGAGATCGTCGAGAGGGTCAGAGACTTCGGGGAGCGGGTGCTCGGCAAGGGCGGCGTGATCGCCAAGGACACCCCGAACTTTATAGGGAACCGCCTCGGCTCCTTCGCCGGGATGCAGGCCGTCACCTACGCCTTCGAGAACGGCTACTCCATAGAAGAGGTAGACGCCATAACGGGCCCCCTTATAGGCCACCCCAAGACCGCCACCTTCCGCCTCAACGACACCGTAGGCCTGGACATCGCCGTCGGCGTGGCCGAGAACCTCTACGAGGCGGTCCCAGAGGACGAGTCACGCGAGGACCTCAAGCCCCACCCGAAGCTCAAAGAGATGCAGGAGAAGAACCTTCTCGGTAACAAGACCGGCGCCGGCTTCTACAAGCGCGACAAACGCGATGGCAAGACCGTCTTCGACGTGCTCGACCTCGAGACCTTCGAGCACCGCCCCGCCGAAGACCAGGACGTGCCGATAGTCTCCGAGGCACGCAAGCAGGGCGACCTCGGCACGCGGCTCCGTTTCCTCGTCGAGAAGGCCGACGAGGACCGTCACGCCCGTTACATCAGGGACACCCTCTACCCGTACATGGCCTACGCCTCGCGCCGGCTGCCCGAGATCAGCGACACCCTCGAAGACGCCGACCACGCGATGGAGTGGGGCTTCGCCCACGAGACGGGCCCCTTCCGCACCTGGGACCTGCTCGGCGTGCGGGAGACGGTCGAGGGGATGGGGTCTTTGGGCATCGAGGTGGGTCCCTGGGTGCGGGAGATGCTCGAAGCGGGCAACGAGAGCTTCTACAAGACCGAGAGCGGCCGCGAGGTGCAGTTCAGCCCCGTAAGCTCGCAGTACGAGCCCGTGCGTGAGGACCCCATGTACGTCTCCCTCGACGGGCTGCGCGAGGAGGGCAGGGAGCTAGAGCGCAACGACTCGGCGAGCCTGCTCGACCTCGGCGGCGGCGTGCTCTGCCTGGAGTTCCACTCCAAGGGCAACTCCATAGACGCCGGCGTAACCGAGATGGGATACAGGGCACTCGAGGCGCTCGAGCGCGACGACGTCGTCGGGCTCGTGATCGGCAACGAGGGGCGCAACTTCTGCGTCGGGGCGAACCTCACCGAGGTGGCGCACGCGGTCCAAAGCGGGATGCTGGACGAGGTCGGCAAGAGCGTGGAGGCGCTGCAGAAGCTCTTGATGGGCTTCCGGTTCGCGCCGAAGCCCGTCGTCGCGGCTCCGCGCGGGCAGACGCTCGGCGGGGGCCTCGAGGTCTGCCTCCACGCCGACCGCGTAGTCGCCGCCGGGGAGACTTATATGGGCCTCGTCGAGGCGGGCGTCGGCCTCATACCGGCGGGCGGCGGTACCAAGGAGATGGCCCGCCGCCTCGTCTCGCGCCCGATGAGCTCGGCCCCCGATACCCCGGCCCTCCCCTTCCTGAACAAAGCCTTCGAGACCATAGCGATGGCGAAGGTCTCCGCGAGCGCCATCGAGGCCCGCGAGCTCGGATTTCTCGAAGAGGACGACCGGATAGTCATGAACGCCGACCACCTCATCTCCGCCGCCAAGCGCGAGGTCCTCGACCTCGCCGACGGCTACTCCCCGCCCGAGAGGGACGGCAACGTCTACGCCTCCGGCGCCTCCGCCCGGTCCGCCCTCGTCATGGGCATAAGGACGCTGCAGTGGGGCCGCTACGCCAGCGAGTACGACGGCGTCATAGCTGGCCACACTGCCAAGATCCTGACCGGCGGCGACCTCACGCTCCCCCAGTGGGTGAGCGAGGAGTACCTGCTCGACCTAGAGAAGGAGGCGTTCCTCGATCTGCTCAAAAACGAGAAGACCCACGAGAGGATCTCGGGGATGCTCAAGACCGGAAAGCCGGTGAGGAATTAACGTATTGGCCATCAGCGGTCAGCTTTTTGGCTGAAAGCTGACCGCTGAAAGCGTTCGACCGAGGGGAGAACCAATGAACGAAGCGGTGATCGTATCCGGAGCGAGGACGGCCGTTGGGCGGGCGCCTCGGGGAACCTTGCGCGGGGTGCACCCCGTGGACCTCGGGGCCTCGGCTATTCGGGAGGCCGTGGGGAGGGCCGAGGGGCTCGACCCTTCCGAGGTCGAGGACGTGATCATGGGGTGCGCGATGCCCGAGGGGACGCAGGGGTACAACATGGCCAGGCTCTCCTCGGTGCGGGCAGGGATGCCTGACACGGTGCCGGCCCAGACGGTGAACAGGTTCTGCTCTTCCGGGCTCCAGACCATCGCGATGGCGGCAGAGAGGATCATGGTCGGCCACGCGAGCACCATCGTCGCGGGCGGCACGGAGCACATGTCCTCGACGCTCCAGATGCCGAACTTCGCGCCAGACCCCGGGCTCGTCGAGACGAACCCGGCGGTCTACATGGGGATGGGCTTCACCGCCGAGCAGGTCGCCAAGGAGTTCGGCGTCTCGCGCGAGGACCAGGACGAGTTCGCGCTGCGCAGCCACACGCGGGCGAAGGAGGCCGTCGAGTCTGGCCTGTTCGACGACGAGATCGTGCCCCTCGACGTCGCCTACGACTTCGTGGACGATGAGGGCAGCCCGCAACACTTCGAGACGAAATTCGGGCGCGACGAGGGGCCGCGGGACACCTCCGCCGAGCAGCTCGCGAAGCTGCGTCCGGCCTTCCAGCAGGGCGGCACGGTGACCGCCGGCAACTCCTCGCAGAGGAGCGACGGGGCGGCGGCGGTCGTGGTGATGGAGAGGGGGGAGGCAGAGAGACGGGGTCTGACGCCGCTGGCGCGGTTCGTCGGGTTCGCCGTAGGGGGGGTGAGACCCGAGGTCATGGGGATCGGGCCGAGCGTCGCCATCCCGAAGGTCCTCAAGCAGGCCGGACTCTCGCTGGAGGAGATCGACCTTATCGAGTTCAACGAGGCGTTCGCGGCGCAGGTGCTGGCCGTGATCCGGGAGGTCGGCCTCGACACCGAGAAGATGAACGTGAACGGCGGCGCCATCGCCCTCGGCCACCCCATGGGCGCGACGGGCACCAAGCTCACCGTCCAGCTCATAAACGAGATGAAACGCTGCGACTCCCGCTACGGCATGGTCACCATGTGCATCGGCGGCGGCATGGGCGCGGCTGGCATCTTCGAGAACCTGCAGAACTGACCGGCCCGGGGAGGACGCCGTGGCCGGAGAGGGATGGAACCACGAGTACCTGGAGGCGAACGGCGTCGGGGTGCACTTCGTCCGCCACGGCGGCGGGTTTCCGCTCGTGCTGCTGCACGGGTGGCCCGAGTTCTGGTACGTCTACCGCAAGAACATCCCCGCCCTCTCGGAGGGGTTCGACGTGGTGGCGCCGGACCTGCGGGGCTTCGGCCTGTCCGGGAAGCCGACTCTACCCGATCCTCCGTCCGGCCTGCTCGGCGAGCTCGTCGAGGACCTGCGGGGGCTCGCCGACGCCCTAGGTTTCGGGCGGTTCGGGATCGTCAGCCACGACGTGGGCGCGTACGTGGCGCAGTCCTTCGCGCGCAAGTACCCGGAACGCCTCGCGGGGCTCTTCTTCTTCGATTGCCCCTACCCCGGGATCGGCGGCCGGTGGGTCGAGCCCGACTCGGTGAACGAGGTCTGGTACCAGTCTTTTAACCAGCTGCCGTGGGCGGCCTCCCTCGTCGGCAAGGACAGGGAGGCCTGCGAGACCTTTCTTCGCCACTTCCTCGACCACTGGGCGCACGAGCCCGGTCTCTTCGACGAGGACCTGGAGGCCTGGGTGGAGAACTTCATGAGGCCCGGCAACCTGCAGGGCGGCTTTAACTGGTACGTCGCGACCAACGAGGCCAGGATCGGGTTTATCCGCGACGGGCCGCCAGAGCTGCCGAAGATAACGGTCCCCTCACGCTTCCTGTGGGGCGAGAGCGACCCAATAGTCAGGGCCCGATGGGCCGACCGCCTCGGCGACTACTTCGCGGACTACTCGTTCGAGACCGCGCCGGGTGCCGGGCACTTCGTGCATTACGAGAGACCCGAGCTGGCCAACCGCGAGGTCTCCGCCTTCTTCTCCGGGTTGACCGCGTAAGGTGATCCCGGTTCCCCGAAAGAGGCCTCGTGGCTGAGGGTGTGGCCCCCTCGACCCTCGGCGCGCAGCCGGTCGGCGAGACCGCGCCGGTTGCCGACGGCGTCTACCAACTGAAGCTGCCGGTGCCTTTTCCCTTGCGCTTCGTCTCCGTCTACCTCGTCCGGGGCGACGACGGCTGGACGCTCGTGGACGCGGGCTACGACTACCCGCCCATTCGGGAGGCGTGGGAGGCGGGGGCCGCCGCCGCGGGCTGCGACCTTGGGGCTGACGTCGCCCGCATCATCGTCACCCACTTCCACCCCGACCACCTGGGGGCGGCGCGGTGGCTGCAGGGACGCACCGGGGCGCCGGTCCTTATGCTCGAAGACGAGATAGCGTTCTCTGAGAGGATCTGGGGCGGAGCGAGAAGCCCGGAGACGTTCGCCGAGTACCTGGGCCGCCACGGGATGCCGCGCGGGATGGCGGAGAAGGCCGCCGCCCAGATGCGCTCGGGCGTGGCGCTTCCGGCTGAGATGTCGCCGCTCTCTCCGGGGCAGAAGGTGCCGTGCGGGCCGGGGGCGGCCCGGGTTTTGCACGCGCCGGGGCACGCCGACCACCAGCTCGTCCTCCACGACGAGGGGCGGGGCATCCTCTTCGCAGCCGACCACGTGCTGCTCGCCATAACGCCGAACGTCGGCCTCTGGCCCGAGACGGAACCGCGCCCTCTCGCTCGCTACCTGGCGTCGCTCGAAACCATGCGCGGCCCCGACGTAAACCTCGTCCTGCCGGGCCACGGCCCCGTCTTCCACGACCTCGACGGGCGCGTGGACGAGCTCGCGGCCCACCACGCCGAACGCCTCGGCGCCATGCTCGCCGTCCTGGCCGCCGGCCCCAGAACCCCCTACGAGGTCTCCCGCGTCGCTTTTCGGGGGACGCTCACCGTCCACCAGCGATGCTTCGCCCTGGCCGAGACGCTGGCCCACCTGGACCACCTCGTAGTCGGTGGCCGGGCGAGGGCCGTGGAGGGCGAAGTCGCCAATTACGAGGCGGCGTAGGCCCGGTTGGGGGCGCGCTACACGGCGGGGGAGGAGTTCGCCAACGTGGCCACCCACGCCGTCGGGTTGCTGGCGAGCGTCGTCGGGGTGGTGGTGTTGATGTACCTCGGGTTGGCCCGGGACGAGGCCCTGCACGTCGCGAGCGCCGGGGTCTACGGGGCCACCCTCGTGGCCCTCTACGCCGCGTCCACGCTTTACCACGCGTTCCGGCAGCCGGAGATAAAGCGCGTGCTGCGGGTGCTCGACCACTGCGCCATATACCTCCTGATCGCGGGCACCTACACGCCCTTCGTGCTCGTCGGCCTCGGCGGGGGATGGGGCTTAACCCTCTTCGGAATCATCTGGGCGATGGCCGCCGCGGGGATAGTCTTCAAGGTCTTCGCCACTGGCCGCTTCGCCGTGATCTCGACGGCGGCCTACGTCGCGATGGGCTGGCTCGGCGTCGTCGCCCTCGGGCCCCTCATCCGCTCCCTCTCCGGGGCCGCCCTCGTGTGGCTGCTGGCCGGCGGCATCGCCTACACCGCCGGCACCTTCTTCTACCACCGCAAGGTCCCCTACTCCCACGCCCTCTGGCACTTGCTCGTCCTGCTTGGCAGCGCGTGCCACTTCGTCGCCATCGCACTGCACGTGCTCGTGCCGGGGACATAGGGGAGGAACCGCCGGGTCCCTCCCCTATGTCCCCTGGTGTCATCGGTGACTCAGGGGCCGTCCTCGACGCTCCCGCGTACGCCAAGGCCCGGCACGACGCGTAGCGCGAGGGAGAGCTCCAGGCCAGGTTCGATCCACGGACGGGCCGGCGCCGTCTCCAATGACCGCCGGCCGCCAATCGGCCGAGATGCTTCCGTCGTCCCGGCGGGCCGCTACGTCCGCGTTGCCCCTACAAGAGCAAGAAGCTCAGGAGCGAGAGGTAGGCGGCCGAGGCGAGCGCCACCGTGAGCCCGAAGCGCCAGTTCCTTTTCGGCCCGACCTCCAGCGGGTGGAGGCCCGTGAGGCGGGAGAGCATGGTCACGGCGCTCGAGAACGGGGTGAGCAGGAGGGTGGCCTGGGCGCCGAGGAGGACCGCGACGGCCCACAGCACGGGGGCCGGACCCGCCTCGAGGGGGAAGGCGGCGTCCAGGAGCAGGACCATCGGGATGACGTGGATGCCGGCGAGGAAACCGGCGGCCATGAGGGCCATGAGCGCCGGGGCCACGAGGACCGTGGGCAGGGACGAAAGAACGTCCCCCACGGGGTTAAGGGCGCCAACTGCCTGGAGCGAGATCACCAGGATGCCGGCCGAGCCGAAGAGGGCGAACTCGGAGTGGGAGGAGGAGAGCGAGCCGCGCGTCTCGTCGGCGAGCCGGATCAGCGGCGAGGTCCGGTGGGTAAGGGCGGTCGCCAGGGCGGCAATGAGGAGCACTATGACGGCGACCGTCACCGCGATGGCGGCCGTGAGCGTAAGGCCGGGAAAGAGCAGGTTCACCAGGGCCACCGCCGCGACCAAGACGACCGGGTAGAGGAGGACCGCCGCCGCCCCGCGGTCGAGCGGGGCGCCGGGGACGTCCGTGGTGTCCCCCTCCTCCCTCTGGGCGGCCAGGACCGTCCCGGCGAGGCCGAGGACGATGAAGGGGACGGTGGCGGCGAGGAGGTTCGGGTAGGAGACGCCCGTCAGGACGATGGTGGTGGCGGTGAAGACGTTGAGGTTCGTCCACAGGGGGGCGAAGGAGAAGGCGCGGCCGGCCCACTTGAGGGCGTCGTGGCGCGCCTTGGGAGCCGCCCTGCCCGTGATCACGTCTATGAGCACGAACGCCCCGACGTCGAGCACCGCGCCCAGGACGTGGCCAAGGACCCCGCTCGTCGCCTTTATGCCCACCCCTCGCCGGGTGAGCGCCGCCACGAGCGCCCGTATCTGCGCCTCGTAGCGCGCCGCCCGGATCGGGTACCCCGCGATGCTCAGCACGAGCAGGACCGCCACGATCCCGAAGTACGTCGGCATCCCGTCGAGAAAATCCCCGACGACGAACCGCCCCGAGAGCACGGCCGCCGCGAGCGCCGCGAAGGACGCCAGGGCGAACGTCCGGTGGAACGAGCTCGACCACGGCACGGAGATCGCGAACAGTACCGCCCCCGTGCCCAGGAAGAGCGCGGTCCCGAACGATCCGGGCGCGAAGGTGGACCACGCGTACCCCCCGAGAAAGACGGCGCCGAGCAGCGGGCGCCGCCCGTCGAGGAGCGTCCTCAAGCCGTCGCGGGTCGAAAGTTTTTGCGCGTTCTCGCTTACCGGGGCCGCCTCCATTCTCGCCCTGCGCCCGTGATTCTAGAGCATGGACGCAGAGGCACCCCGGCCCGTTGCGGTATGGTGGCGCAAGAAAGCTGGGGAAGGAACCGATGTTCGAGGACGAAACCAGAACCGCCGGAACGCTTCGCATCGGCGGCGAGCTTACCGTCGGGCGGCTCGGTTTCGGGGCGATGAGGCTCTGCGGGCCTGGCGTCTGGGGCGAGCCCGAAGACCCGAAGAACGCCGAGCGCGTGCTGCGCCGCGCCGTGGACCTTGGCGTTACCTTTATAGACACCGCCGACGCCTACGGCCCCGGCGTCTCCGAGCGCCTGATCTTCTCCGCCCTCCACCCCTACCCCGACAACGTCGTGATCGCCACGAAGGGCGGCTACACTCGGCAGGGTCCAGGCCGCTGGAGGACGAACGGCCGCCCGAAACACCTGCGCGAGGCCTGCGAGGGGAGCCTCCGCCGGCTGAAGCTCGACAAGATAGACCTCTACCAGCTCCACCGCCCCGACAGGAGCATCCCCTTCGAGAGATCCCTGGAGACCCTCGCCCAACTGCGCGAGGAGGACAAGGTGCGTCACGTCGGCCTCTCGAACGTCGGCGTCGAGGAACTCCGGCGGGCGACGGATGTAGTCCCCATAGCCTCCGTCCAGAACCGCTACAACCTGAACGACCGCCGCTCCGAGCCCGTCCTGCGGGCCTGCGAACGCGGGGGTCTCGCCTTTATCCCCTGGCTACCGCTGGCGACCGACAGGCTGGCACGTCCCGGTGGGGCGTTGCAAGAGATAGCTTCCCGCCACGAAGCGACGGTCCCGCAAGTCGTCCTCGCGTGGCTGCTGGCGAAGTCCCCGGTGATGCTCCCCATCCCCGGCACCTCCTCGCTCGCGCACCTCGAGGAGAACGCCGCCGCCGTCGGGCTGCGCCTTACCGACGAGGAGGTAAAGGCGCTCACCTCCTCGAGGCCCCATCACGCAATATAATCTCGTTCGTCCCATCGGTAAGAAGAGGCTGGTTCTCGATGTACGGCGGGTGTAAAGGCAAGGTTCGACTTGCGGCGCTTATGCTCGCGACGTTGTTGGCGCTGACCTACGCCGGGTGCGGCGCCCCGACCGGAGGGTCCGGGAACGAGGGCAAGGACCCCCGCCCGATCGACGCGGGGCGGGCCGAGGACACGGGAGAGACGGCTTCCGGGACGGAGACGACCGCGGGCTCCGACACCGTCCAAAAGAAGCGAATCTCTCCGACCAGGGTGCAGGTGGGCACGCGGGCGACGGACTTGCGGGTGCCGTGGTCCTTCGCCTTCTTGCCCGATGGGGACGCGCTCGTCACCGAGCGGGACTCCGGGCGTATCCTCAGGGTCGACCCTTCGGGTGAGGCGCGGGAGGTCCAGACCTTGCCGGAGGGGGGCACCGGGGAGGGCGGGCTGCTCGGCGTGGCGGTCTCGCCTGAGTACGAGAGGGACCGCTACGTCTACGCCTACACGACGACCGAGTCGGATAACCGGGTGGTGCGGTTCAGGATCGGGGGGGAGCCCGAGGCCGTGCTCACCGGCATCCCCGTCAACTCGTACCACAATGGCGGCAGGATAGAGTTCGGGCCAGACGGCATGCTCTACGTCACCACGGGCGATGCCGGGGACACCTCCAATTCGCAAGAGCGGGGTTCTCTTGGGGGCAAGATCCTGCGGATAGCCCCCGACGGCTCCGTCCCCGACGACAACCCGTTCCCGAACAGCCCCGTCTACTCCTACGGGCACCGCAACGTGCAGGGGCTCGCCTGGGACGCCGGGGGGCAACTGTTCGCGAGCGAGTTCGGGCAGAACACCTGGGACGAGGCCAACCGCATCGAGGCCGGGGAGAACTACGGCTGGCCCGAGGTCGAGGGGGAGGGGGGCGAGGACCGGGGTTTCGTCGACCCGATCACGGTCTGGCCCACCTCCGAAGCCTCGCCTAGCGGGGCCGAGATCCTGGTGGACGGCGCGATCCCGCAGTGGGAGGGCGACCTCTTCGTGGCCGCCCTCAGGGGCGAGAGCCTCTGGCGTCTGGAGCTAGACGAGCGGGGCAACGTGGCGGACCGGGAGCGCCTGCTGGAGGGCGAGGTCGGCCGCGTCAGGGACGTGGCCCAGGCCCCCGACGGCTCGCTCTGGGTCTCGACCAGCAATCGGGACGGACGCGGGACGCCCGCCGAGAACGACGACCGCATCTTCCGGCTAGCACCCGCCGGCGAATAAGAGATCAGGCGCTCGCGGGCTCCACGGTGGCGGACATCGAGCCCTTGCTGCGGGGAATCAGGGGGTCGGGGCCGAAGGCGTGGATCTGGTCGCGCTTGAGCTCAGCCTCTTCGAGGTGGGTGGTAAGCACGACGACGCGGCCCTTCGTGTCGACCTCGACGGCCATCTCGTAGCCTCGCTTGACCGGGTGGCCGAAGACCTTTTTGAGCATCAGGATCACGTACTCGTAGCTGTGGTCCTCGTCGTCGAGCAGGACGACATTGTAGGGCGGCATCCCTTCGGTCTTCTGCTCTTGCTTCTCTACGGGTCGCGTTACAGTGTCGGTCATCGTACCTCCGAACCTAGCCATGGCCAATGCTACAGGTTTCTGCCGCGCGGGGATGGGAACCGGGGGCATGGCGACAACCCCTCCATCAATTACCCGGTGTTCACGTGCCGACCGATTGCAGCGTTCCGGCACCTTTACGGCGAGCTGGCGGCAAACCTCCGCCGGTGCCATGCTTCCGCCGTCGCGGCACCACACGAGGAGCTTCGGGAGGTAGGGCATGAGCGGCCGGGCCGTCGACGTACCGGAGGCGGTGCTCCAAAAGGCGCTGGCCCAGGGCGCCGAAGGCCGCGCCTGGTCGAAGCGCCTGGGACGCCTGATCGCCGAGCTGGAACACGATTGGGGGGTGGACGTCGGGGCCACCCTCCACGGGGGTTCCGAGTCATACGTGGCCGCCGCCAGGACTGACGCCGGCGCCGACGCCGTCGCCAAGCTCGGGATGCCGCCCTACGAGTCCTTCGCGGGCGAGGTGCGGACCCTCGCCGCCGCCGACGGATGCGGGTACGCACGGCTGCTCGACCACGACGAGGAACGCAACGCCATGCTCCAGGAGCGTCTCGGGTCCTCGCTTGGCGAATCCGGGTTGCCCGTCCCGGTCCAGATGGAGGTTCTTTGCGCGACGCTGCGGCGCGCCTGGGAGGTACCGGCACCGGCGGGCCTGCAAACCGGGGCCGAGAAGGCCCGCTGGCTCTCGGAGTTCATCGTCGCGACGTGGGAGGAGACGAACCGGCCGTGTTCTCGCCGCGTGATCGAGCAAGCCCTCAGCTTCGCCGATGCCCGCGAGGCGGCCTTCGACGCCGAAGCCGCCGTGTTGGTCCACGGCGACGCCCACAACGCCAACGCGCTGCGAGAACCTGGGCACGCTCCGGCGCGGTTCAAGCTCGTGGACCCCGACGGGCTGCTGGCCGAGCCGGCCTACGACCTCGCCGTCCTCATGAGGGAGTGGAGCAGAGAACTTCTCGACGGCGACGCGGCGCGACTCGGGTACGAGCGGTGCGCCCAACTCAGCCGCCTGACCGGCGTGGATCCCCGGGGAATCTGGGAGTGGGGCTTCGTCGAGCGGGTGTCCACCGGGCTTCTGGCGACGCGGGTGGGGGCCGAGCCGACGGGGAGGGAGATGCTCGACGTCGCGGAGGCCTGGGCGACGTCGTGAGCACGGCCGCACGTTATCCATACCGCAGGAATCCGGATACCGTGGCCCCGATCAGGCCGGGTTCGTACTCTCCCTCGTCGGGATCAGCGACCCTTCCACTCGGGCTTGCGCTTCTCGAGGAAGGCGCACATGCCTTCTTGCGCGTCGGCGAGGGTGGCGTTGAAGGACATGACCCCTTTGGTGTAGGCGTAGGCCTGCCCCGTGGGCATCTCGAGCTGGCGGTAGAAGGCCTGCTTGCCGACGCCCACGACGAGCGGGCTCGCCTCGGAGATCTTACCCGCCAGGGCGCGCGTCTCGGACTCGAGGTCCCCGGCCGCGACCACCCTGTTCACGAGGCCCGCCGCCCGGGCCTCTTCTGCGGAGATAAAGTCACCGGTGAGGAGCATCTCCATGCTCTTTTTCTGGCCGACGGCCCGGCTGAGGGCGACCATCGGGGTGGAGCAGAAGAGCCCGATCCTGACGCCCGGCGTCGCGAACCGCGCCTCCTCGGCGGCCACGACGAGGTCGCAGGTCGCGGCGAGCTGGCAGCCGGCGGCGGTCGCGGTGGCGTGGACCTGGGCTATGACGGGCTGGGGTATGCCCTGAATGGTCTCCATGAGCCTGCAGCAGACGTCGAAGACGTGCCGGTAGAAGTCCGGGTCCCGCCCGACCATCTCCGAGAGGTCGTGCCCGGCGCAGAACGCGGGGCCGGCGCCCCTGAGTACGACGACCGAAGCTTCTTTGGCCTCGCCGATGGACTCGAAGCAGTCGACCAACTCCAGCATGTGGTCCAGGGAGAGCGCGTTGCGCTTCTCCGGACGGTTCATGGTCACGTGGGCGACCGGCCCGTCTGACGCGACTAGGACGTGCTCGTAGGTCTTCTCGGCTTTCAGCATGTGGGCCTCCTCCGCTTGCGTCTTCGGGCCCATGATACCCGTCTTGCCGGGCGGGCGGAGTACGGTCGGGTCCGGGCCCCGCCCCTACAGCCTGGGGTCTACCGGCTCGCTCTCCAGCGCGAGGACGCCGAAGACGCACTCGTGGATGCGGTAGAGCGGCTCCCGGCCGACGAAGCGCTCCAGGGCCTCGACGCCGAGGGCGAACTCGCGCAGGGCGAGCGCTTGGTGGAGAGGTTGCGTTGGCGGAGCCTCTCCAGGTTCTCCGGGGCGGTGTACTCGGGGCCGTAGACGATCCTGAGGTACTCGCGCCCGCGGCACTTGACCCCTGGCTGCGCGATGCCGCGTCTCCCCCTCGCCACGAAGTCCAGGGGCTTGATCACCATGCCCTCGCCGCCCCGGAAAGACCCCGTGAGATCCTTCCACCAGGCGACGACCCTCTCCTCGTCCTCGTCCGCGGTGCCGGCCACCATATGTGAGGTTTCCAGCAGCACCCCGTCCCCGCCGCAGAACTTCCGTAGCTTCTCCAGGTGCCAGAGGTGGTCGCGGTGGGTGTGGACCTCGCCCTCCGAGGCGAGCAGGTGGAACGGGGCGAGCTTTACGTCTTCCACCGAGCGGACCGGCCAGGAGTAGCGCCGGTAGGCCTCGACGTAGCGTTGCGCCGCTTCCCGGCGTTCCCGTTGGTGGCCTAGCAAGCCGTCGAGGTCCAGGCCCCGCCCGGCCGCCGCCTCGAGGGCCCCGACGGCCTCGGAGAGCGAGGCCCGGGAGGCGGAGCCGACGGCGGCGTACTGCTCCCGGATGAGCCCCTCGGCTTTGGCGGACCAGGGCAGGACCTCGCTCTCCAGGCAGAACCAGTCTGTTGCGAACTCCTCCCACAGGCCCGCGGCGTAGAGCCCCCGGCGCAGCCTGCCGAGGACTTCCTCCCCGAGGGCGAGGTCGTCGAAGAAGCGCCTACAGGTGCGGGTGTAGACGATGCCCGCGCCGTCCGTGGTGCCGAAGCGGCGGACGGCGGCGTCCTCGTCGCGGCAGACGACGGCCACCGCGCGGGAGCCCATGTGCTTCTCCTCGCAGACCACGCGCGAGACCCCCTCGCGGCGGTAGTAGGCGAGGGCCTCGGCCGGGTGCTCCAGCAGGCCCTCCCTCCCGCTTGTGTCGGAGGGGGACATGGTCGGCGGCAGGTAGACGAGCCAGCGCGGGTCGGCCGCGTAGCGGCCCATTACCTCGAGGGCCGCCGCGGCGTTCTCCTCCCTGATGGTCACGTTGCGCTGCAGCCTCGTGCCGACGACCCGCTTGCCGAGGACATCCTCGATGTCCAGGAGGTCGTCGTGGGGACGCGGCCGGTCGGGGGCATCGTCGGGCACGAGCGGCCTGGCAGGCTCGTAATAGGTGCGGTGGGCGGGGACGGAGACTAGCTCCTTCTCCGGGTAGCGCAGGGCGGTCAGGCCGCCGCCGAAGGCGCAGCCGGTGTCTATGTTGATGGTGCGGTTGACCCAACCGGGTTCGGGGACGGGGGTGTGGCCGTAGACGACTGCGGCTTTTCCCCGGTACCCTGCGGCCCAGTCGAAGCGGACGGGCAGGCCGAACTGACCGTGAAGTAGGGGCCATCCCCCCACCCCGGGAGCGCCTCCTCCAGAGGATGGGGCTCCGACGAGACCGAGTAGCCCAGCGGTTCGAAGAGCCGCCTCAAGAGGCTTCGCCCTACCTGCAGGGCACGACGGCGAGCCTCGCCCGCAAGGGCAACTTCGCCGCGGCCGCTTCGGGGCGCTCGCGGCTCTTCCCCGAGAGCGCCGACCCGAAGACCCTGGAGATGGCGACGCTCAGAAAGGACAAAGCCGCGTAGGGCCTGTCGCTCACGTACTCCCCCGAGGTCCTTCCACGGCCGCGCACCAGCCCCACGGGGTCCACCTCGACCAGCAGCGCGGCCGTGCAGCGCCCCTCGGAAGCCTCAGGATAAAAGACGTGCGCTTCGCCGAAGGGAAGGTCGAACGACTGCGCCCGGGCCGGGTTCTTGTGCAGCAGGTAGCCGAGGTCCATCGCGGGCGCAAGCTCGTTGGTGATGGTCAGCAGCATGTACGTCCCGTGGGCGTTACGGGCTTCCGGTTATGGGGTTTTGCCGATGCCGTAACCCGGGGCCCCTAGTTTACCTTTTTCTCGCTGCCCGCCCACTCCTTGTCGCGCAGGACGAACTTCTGGACCTTGCCGGTCGAGGTCTTTGGCAGGTCGCCGAACTCGACGGCGGCCGGGGCCTTGAAGCGGGCGACGCGCTCCTTGCAGAAGTCTATGATCTCCTGCTCCGTGGCCTCCTGGCCCTTCCTGAGGGTCACGAAGGCCTTGGGGCGTTCGCCCCACTTCTCGTCGGGGATGGCGACGACGGCGGCCTCCATGACGGCCGGGTGCTGGTCGACCACCTGCTCGACCTCGATCGTGGAGATGTTCTCGCCGCCGCTTATGATGATGTCCTTGTTGCGGTCGCGGATCTCGACGTACCCGTCCGGGTGCCACACGGCGACGTCGCCGGAGTGGTACCAGCCCCCCGCGAAGGCCTCCTCCGTGGCCTCTTCGTTCTCGAAGTAGCCCTTGGCGACCATGTTGCCGTGCATCACGATCTCGCCCATCGTCTCCCCGTCGCGGGGGACGTCGTTCATGTTCTCGTCCACGACCCGCACGAGGTCCGAGGTGACGTAGCCCTGGCCCTGGCGCGACATGAGCCGCGCCCGCTCCTCCATGTCCAGATCCTCCCACTCGGGGTGGCCGCCGCTCGTGGTGAGCGGGCCGTAGGTCTCGGTGAGGCCGTAGATGTGCATGGGGTTTATGTTCAGCTTCAGCAGGCCGCTGAGCAGGGTGGGGGAGGGCGGGGCGCCCGCTATGGCCGCGGTGACGGGTGTGTCCAACGGGTGGGCCGTCTCGTCGTTGGCGATGCCGATCTGGACGGTGGGGGCCGCGCAGTAATGGGTGATGCCCTCGCCCTCGAAGAGCTCCCAGATCCTGGGCGGCTCGACCTTTCTGAGGCACACGTGCGTCGCCGCGGCCGCCGTGACGGCCCAGGGGAAGGTCCACCCGTTGCAGTGGAACATCGGCAGGGTCCAGAGGTACTTCGTGCCGTAGCCCATGCCCGTCTCTATGACGTTGCCGAGGGCGCTGAGGTAGGCGCCCCTGTGCGTGTACATTACGCCCTTGGGCTTGCCGGTGGTGCCCGAGGTGTAGTTTATGGAGATGGTCTCCTCCTCATCCTCTAGCACGCTCTCGACCGGCTCCGGCGAGCCTTCGGCGAGAAAGTCTTCGTAGGGGTCGCCCGCCTCGCCCGTGTCGTCTATACGGACCGTTTCGACGTCCACGTCGGCGAGGAGGTGCCCTAGCTCGGCGTCCGCGAAGACCATCTTCGCGCCCGAGTGCTCGACGATGTACCTGACCTCGTCCTTGCCGAGGCGGGTGTTTATGGCGACGAGAACGAGGCCGGCGAGGGGGACGCCGAAGTGCGCGTCGAGCATCGGCGGCGTGTTCGGGCAAAGAAAGGCCACGCGGTCGCCCTTTTGGAGCCCGGAGTCTTTCAGGCGCGAGGCGAGCCTGTCCGCCCTCTCTTCAAGGTCCCGGTACGAGAGGCGGCGGTCGCCGTAGACCACGGCCGTCTTCTCCGGGAACATGTACGCGCTGCGCCTCAGGAAGTGTATCGGCGTAAGCTCGCTGCGGTAGACCTTCTCTGCCACGGTGCTCCTCTCGGTCTCTCCCCTTCGGAGGGGAGTATATAGGCCACGGAAGAACCGCCGCCACGCCTGCCGGACTCGTTGGCGTAGAATGTGGCGCTCGGCCCTGCACGCCGTCCGGCCGCCGGAAGGGGGAGACGTTGAACGAGAGGGACGCCCGGCGCCTGGAGGGCCTCGAAAGGCGCGTCGAGGAACTCGGCCTCTGGCGCAATGCGCGGGAGAGCCTCGTCGAAGGGTGGCGGTTCGTCGCGGAGAACGGTCTGACCCACAAGCTCGGCGTCGGCGACTTCTGGCCGGAACCGGCGCTGCCGGCGCACCTCTCGGCCGAGGCGCGGGTGCCGGAAGACTGGGCCGGCCTTCCGGTGGAGCTGGAGCTCTGGCTCGGGGGCGAGGGCTTCGTCCGGCTCTCGACCGGAGCGAGCGGCGGTCTCAACCCCTTCCACAAGAGCTTCCCGGTAACGGAAGTTGCCGGGGGCGGCGAGACGATCGGCATAGATGCCGAGGTCGTGCCGCGGGGGCCCTTCGGCACCACCATCGCCGAGCCGCGCCCGCGGCGGGCGGCCCTCGTCGTGCCGGAGACGGGGGCGCGCAGCCTGGAGAGGGACCTGGCGCTCGTCGTGGAGGCCTGTGCCCAACTCGGCGACCACGAGGCCGTGCCGCACCTGCTCGACGTGGTCGAGGCGGCCTTCGCCGGCCTCGCCCCCAGCTGGCCCACGGGCACCGACGTCGCCCTCACGCGCTACCTGCAGGCGTTCGCCGGCACGACCGACGGCGGTCCGTGGAGCCTCCCGCCCGCGCCCCGCGACGTCGAGCCGTTGCCCGAAGAGACGCGGCGGGCGGTGCGGGGGGCGCGCGCGACGGTCGCGGCGCGGCTGGAGGGGTTGAAGGCCGAGTATCCGCCCGTGGGCAGGCTCGCGCTGACGGGTCACGCGCACCTGGATCTCGCGTGGCTCTGGCCCGTCTCGGAGACCCGGCGTAAGGGGCGCAGGACCTTCGCGAGCGTGCTCTCCCTGATGGACCGCTACGACGACTTCGTCTTCAACCAGTCTTCGGCCCAGCTCTACGCCTGGATCGAGGAGGAGGCGCCGGAGATCTTCGATGGGGTAAAGAGGCGCGTAGACGAAGGTCGCTGGGAGCCCGTCGGCGGGATGTGGGTCGAGCCGGACTGCCAGATCCCCTCCGGCGAGTCCATCGTCCGCCAGCTCTTCTACGGCCAGAAGTACTTCCGGGACAAGTTCGGCCGGCGCTCCCGGGTGGCGTGGCTCCCCGACACCTTCGGCTTCTCGCCCGCCGTGCCGCAGCTGCTGCGCGGCGCGGGGATCGGCGGCTTCTTCACCTACAAGCTCAACTGGAGCGAGGCCAACCGCTTCCCCCACGACCTCTACGAGTGGGAGGGCCTGGACGGGACCGTCGTGATCGCGCACGACTTCCAGAACCCCGGCCGGGACTACAACGGCAACATCACGCCGAAGGACGTCTTCGGCACCTGGCGCAACTTCGAGGGCAAGCGCCGCCACCCCGAGAGCCTGTTCTCCTTCGGGTGGGGCGACGGCGGCGGCGGGCCTACGGAGCGGATGCTCGAGAACTACGCCCGCCTGAAGAGCTTCCCCGCCATGCCCCGCCTGCGCATGACGCCTGTCGACGAGTTTTTCGACGGGCTCCCCAGGGAGGGCCTGCCGAGGTGGACCGGCGAGCTCTACCTGGAGCTACACCGCGGCACCCTCACCTCCCAGGCGAGGGTAAAGAAGCTCAACCGCGAGGCCGAGCACCGCCTGCTGGAGGCCGAGGCCCTGCTCGCACTGGCCGCCCTCCACGGCGGCGAGTACCCGGCGAAAGAGCTCGAAGCCACCTGGAAGACGGTGCTCCTCAACCAGTTCCACGACATCCTGCCCGGGACCTCGATACGCGAGGTCTACGAGGTCACCCACCGCGAGCTCGCAGGCGCCGTGGAGGCCGCCGAGAGGCTGCGCGACGGGGCCTTCACCCCGGCGGAGACGGGCGGCTCGAGCCTGCTCCTCGCCAACGCTTCCCTGAACGCGCGCCCGCTCTCGGCGCTGCTCGTCGGTGACGAGAGGCCCGACGGCGGGGGCCTCGCCGACGTCGACGGAAACCCCCTGCCAACCCAGGAGACGGAGGAGGGCGCCCTGCTGGTCCACGCCCCCGGCCGCGAGGTCCCGCCCCTGGGCTGGACCGTGCTGCAAGCCGGCGGCGAAGAGGGTCTCAAAAACGCAGACGAGCTCGGCGTACGGGTCGAGCGCGTGGACGGTCGCACCGTGCTGGAAAACGGCCTTTTTCGCGTGGAGGTCGGGGGCGACGGCGCCCTCCACCGCGTTTACGACAAGGAGGTCGGCCGGGAGGTCCTGGCCGGCCGCGCCAACCAGCTCTGGGCCTACACGGACAAGCCCCGCAATTGGGAGGCCTGGGACGTGGAAGAGGGGTACGAGCGGGAAGGAGAGGAGATACGCTCGGTCGAGAGTATGGAGGTCGTCGAGCGGGGCCCGCTGCGGGCCGCCCTGCGCGTGCGGCGCCGGTGGCGCGACTCCTCGATAGTCCAGATCTACCGCCTCCTCTCGGGCTCGCGGCGCCTCGACGTGGAGTCCCGCGTGGGGTGGCACGAGCGGCGGATCCTGCTCCGGACGCTCTTCCCGTTGAACGTCCGGTCCCACGAGGTCACGTGCGAGACGATGTTCGGGGCCCAGCGCCGTCCGACGCATGGGAACACCGGCTGGGACGCGGCGCGCTTCGAGACCTCGGCCCACCGCTTCTGCGACCTCTCAGAGCCGGGCTACGGGGTAGCCCTGATGAACGACGGCAAGTACGGCCACAGCGCCAGGGACAACGTGCTCGGCATCAGCCTCGTGCGCGGCCCCATGTACCCAGACCCGCTCGCTGACGAGGGCGAGCACCGCTTCACGTACTCCCTCTTCCCGCACCCCGGCGACTGGACCCAGGCGGGCGTGACGAGGGAGGCCCTCGCGCTCAACAGCCCCCTGGTTCCGCTCCGCGTGGGGGGCGAGGGGCTGGCGGGGGAGTTCTGCCTCGTGCGGGTCGAGGGGGTCGAGCTCGCGCTCGGGGGGCTCAAGGCGGCAGAGGACGGGCGGGGCCAGATTCTGCGCCTCTACGAGCCCCACGGCGCGCGCGGCCGGTGCCGCCTGCGTTTCCCCGGCGGCATCCACAGCGCCGAGAAGTCCAACCTCCTAGAAGATCCGGGGGGTGAGGCCTTGCAGGTGGACGGCGGCGAAATCCTCCTGGAAGTCGGGCCCTTTGAGGTGGTGACGCTGCGCGTCACGCCGGGGACGGGGTAACATGGGCCGGGAGAGCTAGGGAAGGGGAGCGTATGGAACATCGCCGTTTGGGACGCCTGGGAAGGGAAAATTCCGTCCTCATCTTCGGGGGAGCCGCGCTCGGCGAGGCGGGCGAGGAGGCCTCCGATCGCGCCATCCAACAGGCGCTCGACGCCGGGGTGGATCACTTCGACACCGCGGCGGACTACGGGGACTCCGAGCTTCACTACGGGCGTTGGATGTCCCAGATAAGGGATCGCGTCTTTCTCTCGACCAAGACCGGCGACCGCGAAAAAGACGCCGCGCGGCGCTCCATAGAGCGGTCCCTCGAACGCCTACGGGTGGACAACGTGGACCTGATCCAGCTCCACGCCGTCGGCGACCTGGGGGACCTCGACCGCGCCACGGGCCCCGGGGGCGCCCTGGAGGCCGCCATACAGGCGAGGGAAGAAGGCCTCGTCGGGGCCATCGGGATCACGGGCCACGGCCACGAGGCGCCGGCTACCCACCTCGAGGCGCTCCGGCGCTTCCCATTCGAGACGGTCCTGACGCCCTGGAACTACGTCCTCTCGACCGACGGGGACTACCGGCGCGACTTCGAGGCGCTCGTCGAGGAGGTTCGGCATCAGGACGCCGGGCTCATGACCATAAAGGCCATCTCCCGGCGCAACTGGCCGGAGGGGGACCCGACGGGCGACCAGAAGTACACCACCTGGTACGAGCCCTTCGACCGGCAGGAGTACATAGACGCCGCCGTCGCGTTCGTCCTCTCCTTCGAGGAGATCGCCGGCATAGCCATGGTCGGCGACGTGACCCTCGTGCCGAACATGCTCGAGGCCCCTGACCGCGGAATGCCGCGCGAAGAGGCCGAGAGGGTCCTCGCCGGCGCCCCCGACTACTCCTCGCCGTTCATCTCGGTGCCTTTTTAGGTTTTGAGGTTCGAGGTATTAGCTGGAGGCGTCAGACGAGAACCCGTAGCCTAAAACCTTAAAGCCTGGAGCCTTGTACCTCAAAAGAAAGGAACCTCTTTGCAGAAGGCGCGTTTCGGAAAGACCGACATGGAGATCACCCCGGTTGGGTTCGGGGCGTGGGCTATAGGCGGGGGAGGTTGGGCGGCGGCCTGGGGGCCGCAGGACGACGACGAGGCGGTCGGGGCGATCCGGCGGGCCGTCGAGCTCGGGATCAACTGGGTAGACACGGCCGCCGTCTACGGCCTCGGCCACTCCGAGGAGTTGGTGGCCCAGGCTTTGAAGGGCTTCCCCGCCGCCGACCGCCCTTACGTCTTTACCAAGTGCTCGCTGGTGTGGGACGAGAACCGGGAGATCTCGAACGTCCTGAAAAGGGACTCCGTGAAGCGGGAGTGCGAGGAGAGCCTGCGGCGGCTGCAGGTCGACGTTATCGACCTGTACCAGATCCACTGGCCCCGTCCCGACGAGCAGATCGAGGAGGGCTGGGCCGCGCTGGCGGAACTGAAGGACGAGGGGAAAGTCCGCCACATCGGCGTCTCGAACTTCGACGCGGGGCAGATGGGGCGGGCGAACGCCGTGGCGCCGGTCGAGACGCTCCAGCCGCCCTACAACATGCTCCGGCGCGACATCGAGGACGAGGTACTCCCCTACGCCAGCGAGAACGACATCGGGGTCATCGTCTACTCCCCGATGGCGAGCGGGCTGCTCACGGGAAAGATGACCCGCGAGCGGGTCGAGAACATGCCCTCGGACGATTGGCGGCGCAACAACGAGCAATTCAACGACCCGAAGCTTTCGCAGAACCTCGGTCTCGTCGAAAAGCTGCGCGAGATCGGCGAACGTCACGACAAGTCCCCCGCCGAGGTCGCCATAGCCTGGACGCTCCGGCACCCGGCGGTCTCCGCCGCCATCGTCGGTGGCCGCCGCCCGGATCAGGTGGACGGTACCGTCGGCGCCGCGGACTTCCGCCTCTCCGAGGACGAGGTCGAAGAGGTGGAGGCCGCGCTCCCGTAGCCCGGACCGCGGGTCGATAGCATGGGGGCGGCTTCGGGGTCGCCACTTCTCTGTACCCCAATGGGCCTCACAGGACCACTCGGAAGGGTGCCGAGATCCGGGCGTTCTAGCGGGATCTGGGGAAGAGAGGGCACGGCAGGTACGCCGGCACTATTGCGTGATGGGGTCTCCGCAGACCGGACCTGAGGACCACCCGAACCGGGTTGTGTCGCGTCGCGGGCGGGGGCCGTTTGCGGCGTGGACGGATGGGTAAAGGGTTCTTGTTCTAGAAGCTACCGAGAAGGAGATCCCGTGGCGGAGCAGCACACCGAGCAGACGATAAAGGTCCGGCAGATCACCGACGTCCACGCCAACTGGAGCAGCCAGGGGCCGCTCGAGAACGGCAAGTTCTCCTACCAGCTGATCCTGGACAACGGGGCCGAGGAGGTCCTTATCATGCCCACGGCCGACGATGGCAAGCTCTTGAGGGACCTCATCCACGACGCGGATACCCTCTACTGGGACATGGAGAAAGAGGTCATCATCTTCGGCAAGATCAGCTAACTTACCGGACCGCGCCCGCCCTGAGAGCCCAACGCTTCTCAGGGGCGGGCATCTCTTTAGGTCCCGAAGACCTCCCCTCGCGACCTCTTCACTGCCGCAGGCGGCAACGCCCAACTTCGCATGCCACGACGGCGCGCGCAGCGCCATCAGGGCGGGATAGAGCAACCACGAGGTGGCCGATTCGCGGACGCACTGGGAGTCGAGGAAGGTAACATCCGACAGGTCGGCGACGAACGGTTCGTCGGGGTGCGGCACCTCTCGCAGGGCGTCTCGCAACGTTCCGAGCTGCTGAAGATCGAACCCGTCCCAGCGCGAAACGCCTCTCCTCCCGACGCCGACACGCCCGGGTTCAGCGGGCACGCCACGCCGGTCTTCTGGGCACGCTGTGCTTCCTTCCGGGGTCGGGTTTGGCCGTCACGACCTTCGCTAAACTTCGCGAGTTCGGGGCGGGTTACGGTGGACCCGAACGTCGTCCCGTTGGGTACGGATGGGCAGCGGATACGCCTGGCGGGTCGGTGGCGAGAAGGAGCGTGCCGAAAACGGTTCAACGGACCCCAGGAAGCGCCCCGGACCGCCGGCGGACGGTACTACATCCCGGCCCAGCCCGACGCCAGCTCAGACGAACCGTCGGACCCCCGCGCGGCCCCGACCCCCGGCTAAGGGCTGGGCCGGGCGGGCGGCGGCACGCCGTCCCAATAGCGGCGGTTACCTTCCGGGGGGCTCACCACCGGAACCGGTGGGGGCCGAAGTCCGCGTCGTAGTAGGGGACGGTGGCGCGCCCGGGGGGCGCCGCGGCGTCGAGACGGGCGTGGTCGTCCTCGCCGAGCGTGATCCCCGAGGCCCCTAGGTTGTCCTCCAGTTGCTCCATGGTGCGGGGCCCGATGATTGGGCTCGTAACGCCCGGCTTGTCCTTGCACCAGGCGAGCGCGATCTGGCCCGGGGTGCACCCCTTCTCCCCCGCGATGGCCTGCACGGCTTCCAAGACGTCGAAGGCCGCGGCGGTGAAGTGGTTGCGGCCCAGGCGTCGGGGTTCCAGGCCGTAGCGGCTGTCCTGCGGGGATCGGCCCTCGTCGCGAGAGTACTTGCCGGTCAGGAAGCCGCCTGCGAGGGGGGACCAGGGGATCAGGGCGACCCCGTAGGTCTGGGCGAAGGGGACCAGCTCGCGCTCGATGCGCCGGTCGAGCAGGTGGTAGGGAGGCTGCTCGGTCACGAAGCGGTTCGAGCCCAACTCTCTCGCCGCCCACAGCGCCTCGACGAGTTGCCAGGCGGCGTAGGTGCTCGTGCCGACGTAGCGCACCTTGCCGGCGCGGACGAGGTCGTCGAGGGCGCGCAGCGTCTCGTCTATGGGCACCTGGGAGTCGGGGCGGTGGATCTGGTAAAGGTCTATGTGGTCTACCTGCAGGCGCCGGAGCGAGGCCTCGCACTGATCGACGATGTGCCGCCGGTGGTTGCCCCTGGCGTTCGGATCGTCGCCCATCGGGCCGTGGACCTTGGTTGCGAGCACGATTGATTCGCGTTTGCCGCTGCGTTTGAGCGCCTTGCCGACGACCTCCTCGCTCGCGCCGGTGCTGTAGACGTTCGCGGTGTCTACGAAGTTCACCCCGGCATCCACGGCGCGGTCTATGATGGCGAAGGAGTCCCCCTCGCCCGTCCGGCCGCCAAACATCATGCAGCCCAGGCAGAGCTCGCTGACCTTCACGCCCGTCCTGCCCAAGCCCCGGTACTCCACGCTTCCCTCCCGTGCTGGATCTTCCTCGACCTATTCAACAGCGCAGGGTCCGCCCGCGCAAGCGCCCCGTTTGACCCGTCGGGCGGGGGTGTGTAGCATCGCGGCCTGTACGCGAATTCCGGTGGGGCTACCCGGTGGGGATTAGGGAGGGGCGATCTCGCCCGGCCGCAGACAAGGATCAGTTGGGAAGGGTCCGGAGGCGTCGCGCGCCCGCGGGGGCCGCGCGTGAGCCCTGTGCGGTGGGGGATCATCGGGGCGGGCTCCATCGCCGCCGCCTTCTCCGAGGCGCTCGCCGCCCTGCCGAACGCCGAGAGGCTGGCCGTCGGGAGCCGCTCGGGCCCCACGGCGGAAGCGTTCGCGGAGGCCAACGGTTTCTCCCGCTCTTACGCGAGCTACGGAGGGCTCGCCGCCGACCCGGACGTGGATATCGTGTACGTGGCGACGCCCCACCCTTTCCACGCCGAGAACGTCGAGCTCTGCCTGCGGTCGGGGAAGGCCGTTCTCTGCGAGAAGCCGTTCGCCATGAACGCCGCCGAGGCCCGGCGCGTCGTCGGGATCTCGCGCGAGCGCGGCCTCTTCCTCATGGAGGGCATGTGGACGAGGTTCTTCCCCCTCATGGACAGCCTGCGCGGCATGCTCTCCGACGGGACGTTGGGTGAGCCGCGAATGCTGACCGTGGACTTCGGGTTTCGGGACCCTTTCGACCCGTCCTCGCGGCTCTTCGACCCGAAGCTCGGCGGGGGGGCCATGCTCGACGTTGGTGTCTACTGCGTCTCCTTCGCCTCGATGGTCCTCGGGCGGCCGGCCCGGGCCGCGGGCTTCTCGCACCTCGGCGAGTCCGGGGTGGACGAGCAGTTCGCCGCGGTCCTCGAGCACGGGGGCGGGCGCCTCTCGGCCATCACCGCCGCCACCCGAACGGCCACGCCGCAGGAGGCCACGGTCGTGGGGACCGAGGGATCCGTCCGGGTCCACAGCCCCTGGTGGAGGCCCGAGGCGATGACGGTCTCGTGGCCCGGCGAGGAGGACCGGTTCGTCGAGGAGGCCCCCGAGGGGAACGGGTTCGGGTACGAGGCCGCCGAGGTCATGCGCTGCCTCGAGTCCGGGAGGAAGGAGAGCGAGATCATGCCCCTGGACGAGACGGTCTCGGTGCTGGAGACGATGGACGGCATCCGGGCCGCCTGGGGCCTGCGGTACCCCGGCGAGGGGGCCTAGCCGTGACCAACGCTCGGGAAGGGTTCCGGGCGAACCCCGAGGCGAACCCGAAGAGGGGGGATAGGGCATCCTCCGCGTAGCGCAGGCGGGGCTGGGCCTCTGGGGCGGGAGTTGGACCGGCGTTATCCGCGACGCCCCCGGCGTCGAGCTCGTGGCCGTCGCCGACCCCGACCCCGAAGCGCTTGGCACCGCGGGCGGTGTCCCCGGCTTCGTGGGCGTGGAGGAGGCGCTCGCGGGCGTGGAGTGCGACGCCGTCGTCGTCGCCTCGCCCCCCGGCACGCACCACGCGGTCGCGAAGGCCGCGCTGGAGGCCGGAAGGCACGTCCTCGTCGAGAAGCCGCTGGTGACGGACCTCGCGGACGCCTTAGACCTCGTCAGCACCGCAGAGGGGGCCGGACGCGTCCTCATGGTGAGCCAGAACTACCGCTTCAACGCGCCGTTCCGCGCCGCGGAGCGGACGTTGGCCGCGGGAGAGCTGGGCGGGCTGGTTTCCGCGAAGGTGACGTGCCGGCGCGACACGCGGACGCTCTTCGCGCCGGGGGATTTTCGGTACTCGATGCGCCACCCGTACGTTTTGGACATGTCCATCCACCACTTCGACCTGATCCGGGCCGCCACCCGCAGGGATGTCCTGAGCGTCCACGCCCGGGGCCGGCGCGTCCCGGACAGCCCTTACACCCACCAGCCCGCCGTCGCGGCGCTCCTCGACCTCGAAGGGGGCGTGCCCGTCCTCTACGAGGGCGACTGGGCGACCCGCGGGCCCGAGACGAGCTGGAACGGGGAGTGGGAGGTCGTGGGCGAGGAGGGCCGGCTGCTGTGGCGCGGCCCCCCCGACGACCGGGGTTTAGGCGAGGTCTTGCTGGAGCGTTGGGGCGAGCCGCCACGGCTGGTTGACCAGCCCGAGCCGGAGTTCACGGAGCGGGCCGCGACCCTGCAGGCGCTGCGCGCCGCGGTGGAGACCGGGGAGGCGCCCGAGACCGCCGCCGGGGACAACGCGAAGAGCCTGGCCGTCGTGCTGGGTTGTTTACGGTCCGTCGAGAGCGGGGAGACGGCGAACGTCCCCCGGTTGCTCTCCGCGGCCGGGGATGGGGGCCCGGCGGGGCGTTAAGCTGTGGGGGAGGGCCGCGAGGTCCAGGCCCGCGCGGGAGAGGCGAGAAGGAGGAGAGGGTATTTTGGCGAGACCGGTAACGCTGTTTACGGGGCAGTGGGCTGACCTGCCGCTCGAGGAGCTCGCGAGAAAGTGCGGCGAGTGGGGCTTCGACGGGCTCGAGCTCGCGTGCTGGGGGGACCACTTCGACGTGGACCGGGCGCTCTCGGAGGAGGGCTACGTCGAGGGTCGGTGGGAGATCCTGCGAAAGAACAACCTGGGTTGCTGGGCCATAAGCAACCACCTCGTCGGCCAGGCCGTCTGCGATCCCATAGACGGGCGACACGAGGCCACAGTCCCGCCCGACGTCTGGGGGGACGGGGACCCCGAAGGGGTGCGCCAGCGCGCGGCGGAGAAGATAAAGGATACGGCGAGGGCCGCCGCGAAGTTCGGGGTGACGCAGGTCAACGGGTTCACGGGTTCGAGCATCTGGAGCAAGCTCTACTCCTTTCCGCCCAACGACTTCGCCGAGATAGAGCGCGGCTACGAGGACTTCGCCGAACGGTGGAACCCGATAATAGACGTCTTCGACGCGGAGGGCGTCAGGTGGGGCCTCGAGGTGCACCCAACGGAGATCGCCTACGACTTCGTCACCACGAGGAAGGCCCTGGAGGCGATCGGGAACCGCGAGGGCTTCGGCATAAACTTCGACCCAAGCCATTTCGCCCACCAGTTCCTCGACTCGGCGCGGTTTATCGAGGAGTTCGCCGACCGCATCTACCACTTCCACGTAAAGGACTCCCGCAAGGCGCTGGACGGGCGGCGCTCCATACTCGCCTCGCACCTGGAGTTCGGGGAGGCCGAGCGTGGGTGGGACTTTGTCTCCCCGGGCCACGGCGACGTGGACTTCGAGTCCGTGGTCCGGGCCCTCAACCGCGTCGGCTACGAGGGGCCCCTCTCCATCGAGTGGGAGGACTCCGGCATGGACCGCGACTGGGGGGCGCCGGAGGCCCTGGCCTTTACCCGCCGCATAGACTTCACGCCGTCCACCGTGGCCTTCGACGCCGCGTTCGCGAGGGAGGAGTAATGGCCGAGATCGGGGTAGGCCTCGTCGGCTACAAGTTCATGGGCCGCGCCCACTCAAACGCCTACCGCCAACTGCCCCGCTTCTTCGAGGTCGACCCCGTGCCGAGGATGGTCGCGATAGCCGGCCGGGACGAGGCCGGGGTCAGGGAGGCCGCCGGCACCTTAGGCTGGGAGTCTTACGAGACGGACTACCGCACGCTGATAGCGCGCGACGACGTGGGGCTCGTGGACGTCGTGACGCCGGGGAACACGCACCGCGAGATCGTGCTTGCAGCACTCGAAGCGGGCAAGCACGTCCTGTGCGAGAAGCCGCTCGCGAACTCGCTCGCCGAGGCGAAGGAGATGGTGACGGTCGCGAGAGAGGCCGGGACCATCAACGCCGTCTGCTTCAACTACCGCCGGGCGCCGGCGGTGCAGCTCGCGAAGAAGCTTATCGAGGAGGGGCGGCTCGGGACCATACGCCACTGGCGGGCGACGTACCTGCAGGACTTCATCATGGACCCCCAGTTTCCCCTGATCTGGCGCCTGAAGAAAGAGCTCGCCGGATCTGGCGCCCTCGGGGACATAGGGGCGCACATCATCGACCTCTCGCAGTTCCTCGTCGGCGGGATCTCAGAGGTAGTCGGGATGACGCAGACGTTCATCAAGGAGCGTCCGCTCGAGGAGGCGGGCGCGGGCGGCGGCCTCTCGGCGAGCGGGGGCGCCGAGACGGGCGAGGTGACGGTGGACGACGCCGCGGCCTTTCTCGCGCGCTTCGAGAACGGGGCGATGGGCACCTTCGAGGCCACGCGCTTCGCGGCGGGCCGGCGCAACAAGAACGCGTTCGAGATCAACGGCTCCCTTGGCAGCGTCGCCTTCAACCTGGAGCGGATGAACGAGCTCGAGGTCTTTTTTGTCGAGGACGACGCGGACGTGCAGGGTTTTCGCACCGTAAACGTGACGGAGCTTGACCATCCCTTCGCTGGGGCGTGGTGGCCGCCGGGGCACATCATCGGCTACGAGCACACCTTCGTGCACACCATGAAGGACCTGATGGACGGGATAGCGGCCGGCAGGAGCCCCTCCCCGACCTTCGAGGACGCCTACCGCTGCCAGGCGGTCCTCGACGCCGTCGAGAAGAGCGCCGAGGGCGGCGGATGGACGAGACCGGAATACGGGGGGATCTAGTTGGCTGAAGGCTTGCGGGTGACAGTCTGGAACGAGTTCAGGCACGAAAAGGGCGACGAGAACGTCGCCAAGATATACCCCGACGGCATCCACGCGGCCCTCGCGGCGGCGCTCGGGAAGGACGGCTTCAGCGTCCGCACGGCCACCCTGGACGAGCCCGAGCACGGGCTGACGGCGGAGGCGCTCGACTCGACGGACGTGCTCCTCTGGTGGGGGCACATCGCCCACGACGAGGTCTCCGACGAGGTGGTAGGCCGGGTGCACGAACGGGTGCTCGGGGGCATGGGGCTCGTCGTCCTCCACTCGGGGCACTTCTCCAAGATCTTTAGAAAGCTCATGGGGACGACGTGCGACCTGAAGTGGCGCCACGACGCCAGGGAGAGGCTCTGGGTCGTGGCCCCCGGGCACCCCATAGCCGAGGGCATCGGGGAGTACATCGAGCTCGAAGAGGAGATGTACGGCGAGCACTTCGACGTGCCGGAGCCCGACGAGCTCGTCTTCGTGAGCTGGTTCGACGGGGGGGAGGTCTTCAGGAGCGGCCTCTGCTACAGGCGGGGCTCGGGCAGGATCTTCTACTTCCGCCCCGGCCACGAGGAGAACCCCTCGTACCACAACCCGGACGTCCTGCGCGTCATACAGAACGCCGTCCGCTGGGCCGCCCCGGTCTCGGGCGCTACGCCGACCTACGGCCACACGGACCCGCTGGAGTAGAGGCTACAGGCACTAGGTATTAGGGTTTCTGTTGGCGGCGGGCCGGAGGGCGTGTTTCCCGCAGGAGTTAACGAGAATTAGGATACTGGAGGATGGTTTGCAGAGGGATGTGAACACGAGGCCGCTGCGCGTCGGGGTCGTTGGGCTCGGCTACGCGGGCGAGCAGCATCTGAAGAACTTCGTGAGGATGCCGAACGTCGAGGCGGTGGCGCTCGCCGGGATGGAGGGGGAGCGGCTGCGGGAGCTCGGCGGGCGTTACGGGGTCCAGAACCTCCACGAGAGTTGGGAGGAGCTCGTCGCCCGCGACGATCTGGACGTGGTGAGCATCGGGGCGCCGAACCACCTGCACGCCCCCATCGCCATCGCGGCGCTCAAGGGGGGCAGGCACGTGCTCTGCGAGAAGCCGCTCGCGCGGACGGGGGCCGAGGCGGAGGGGATCGTGCGGGCCGCCAGGGAGGCCGACAGGGCGGTCCACGTGGCCTTCACCCAGCGCGAGCGGGGGGACGTGCAGGCGCTCAAGCGGCACGTCGAGGAGGGGAACTTGGGCAGGATCTACCACGCCAAGGCTACCTGGATGCGCCGCAACGGCATCCCGGGCATGGGCGGCTGGTTCACCAGCAAGGAGATGGCCGGCGGCGGCCCCCTCATAGACCTCGGGGTGCACATGATCGACATGGCCCTCTTCCTTATGGGAGATCCCGAGGTCCAGAGCGTGAGCTGCGCGACCTACGCCGAGCTCGGCCCCCGCGGCCGGGGCGGCCGAAGCGACTTCGGGCTCATGCAGGGCGAGGACCCATACGAGGTCGAGGACCTGGCGACGGCCTTTATCCGCCTCTCCGGGGACGCCACGCTGAACCTGGAGGCCGGCTGGGCGGTCTACCGCGAGTCGAGCGACGACTTCGGCGTCACCCTCTACGGCACGGAGGGCGGCGCGGAGATGAAGGTGAGGAACTACGGCACCGCGGACACCGTGCGCATCTTCACCGACGTCGCGGGGGTGCCCGCCGTGGTGACGCCCGAGATACAGCCCCGCGAGGGCCACTACGCCGTGGTCCGCCGCTTCGTCGAGACCCTCCGGGCCGGCGGGTGGGCGGGGCAGTACGGGGACGACGGCCTCGACCGCGCCCGCATCATCGACGCCTGCTACGCCTCGGCCTTGGAGAACCGCGAGGTCTCCCTGCGGGAGGTCGCCGAGAGGGAGGCCGTGTGAAGTCCGCGCTCTTCGTCTGCGGCGGCTGGGAAGGCCACGAGCCCGAGAAGTGCGCCAGGATCTTCGCCCCCTTCCTGGAAGACAAAGGCTACGAGGTCGAGATCTCGAAGACCCTCGACTCCTACCTCGACCAGGAGAAGATGCGCTGCTCGACCTTATAGTCCCGATCTGGACGATGGGCACCATCACCGAGGAGCAGGAGAAGGGGCCTTATCGGCGCGGTCGAGGGCGGGGCGGGCCTCGCCGGCTGGCACGGCGGCATGGCCGACTCGTTCCGCGAGAGCATCAACTACCAGTTCATGGTCGGCGGCCAGTGGGTCGCCCACCCGGGCAACATCATCGACTACACGGTGAACATCACCAACCACGAGGACCCCATAACCGCGGGTCTCAGAGACTTCAAGATGCACTCCGAGCAGTACTACATGCACGTCGACCCCGCAAACGAGGTCCTCGCGACCACTACCTTCTCCGGCGAGCACACCCCCTGGATCGAAGGAAACGTGATCCCCGTCGTCTGGAAGCGCCAGTGGGGCCAGGGACGCGTCTTCTACAGCTCCCTCGGCCACGTCGCCAAGGACTTCGACGTGCCCGAAGCGAAGGAGCTCGTCCAGCGCGGCATGCTGTGGGCGAGCAGATAAGGAGAAGGCCTAGAGGCATCAGGCCCTGAGGTTTTTTGCCAAGAACCTCAAAGCCCAGAACCTACAAAAGGAGGACGTTGTCATGGGCGAAGACGCGGCGGTGAAGGTCGGCGTAATCGGGTGCGGCAAGATCAGCGACATTTATTTGGAGAACTGCAGCGCCTCTGAGGACCTCGAGGTGGTCGCCTGCGCGGACCTCGACGAGGAGCGGGCGCGGGAGAAGGCCGCGCAATACGGCGTGCCCCGCTCCGGGGGCGTCGCCGACCTTCTCGAAGGGGGAGGGGTGGACGTCGTCCTGAACCTGACGGTGCCGCAGGCGCACCACACGGTCTCTCTGGCGGCGTTGAGGGGGGGATCTCCGTCCACACGGAGAAGCCGCTCGCCATCGAGCTCGGGGACGCCAGGCGGATGCTCTCGGAGGCCGGGGAGCGGAACCTCAGGATCGGCTGCGCCCCCGACACCTTTTTCGGCGGCGGCCTGCAGACCTGCCGCAAGCTTATAGACGACGGCGCCATCGGGGAGCCGGTCGCCGCCACCGCCCGCATGATGAACCACGGGCCCGAGGACTGGCACCCCGACCCGAACTTTTTCTACCAGCACGGCGCCGGCCCGATGTTCGACATGGGGCCTTACTACCTCACCGCGCTCGCGACCCTCGTCGGCCCCGTCCGTCGCGTGACGGGCTCGGCGCGCGCCACCTTCCCCGAGAGGACCGTCACCAGCGAGCCGAAGTACGGGACAAAGATAGGGGTAAACACCCCCACCCACGTGACCGGCGTGATGGACTTCGAGAGCGGCTGCGTCGGGACCATCATCACCAGCTTCGACGTCTGGACGGAGTACGTCCCGAGCATCGAGATCTTCGGCACCGAGGGCTCCCTCATGGTGCCCGACCCGAACACGTTCGGCGGCCACGTGCGCCTGTGGAAGGCCGGCGGCAAGGAGTGAACGGACGTCCCCCTGACCCACAACCACGCGCAGAACAGCCGCGGCATCGGCCTGATGGACCTTGCCCGCGCGATGCGCTCGGGCGAACCGCACAGGGCCACCGGAGAGCTCGGCTACCACGTCCTCGAGGTAATGCACGCCTTCCACGAGGCCTCCGACAACGGGCGCCACGTGGAGATAGAGAGCTCCTTCGCGCGCCCCGCGCCGCTGCCGGCGGAGAACGCGTTCTGGGCCGCCGCGTGAGCCGCAAACCGACGACGCCCGTACGACCCAAGAACACAGGAGGCAAAGCGTGAGAGAGGACCAGATAGCGCTGCAGCTCTACACGGTCCGGGAGCACACGGCCGGGGACATGCCAGGCACTTTGCGCCGGCTGGCCGAGATGGGCTACCCGGCCGTCGAGTTCGCCGGCTACGGCGGCCTCTCCCCCGAAGATCTCCGCACCCTCCTCGACGACCTCGGGATGCGCGCCGCCGGCGCCCACGTCCCCTTGAGCGCCTGGGAGGAAGACCCGGAGGCGGTGGTCGCCGAGATGCGGACGCTCGGCTCAGCCCACGCCGCCGTCCCGATAGCCCCGCCTGAGCGCCGCGTCGACGAGGGGGAGGTAGCCCGGCTCGCCGCGGACTTTAACCGCTGGGCGGGGCTCTGCCGGGAGGGGGGTGTCACGTTCTGCTACCACAACCACGACTTCGAGTTCGCCCGCCTCGGCGAGACCACGATGTGGGACGTGCTCGTCCGGGAGACGGACCCGGACCTCGTCCACCTCGAGCTCGACCTCTACTGGGTAAAGTACGGCGGGAGCAACCCCGAGGCCGTGCTGCGGGACCTCGCGGGCCGCGTCTCCCTCGTCCACCTCAAGGACATGGCCCCCGACGAGACCCGATCGGATCTACCCGTCGGAGAAGGCACCATGCCCTGGCCGCGGCTCCTGGAGGTCGCCGAAGAGGCGGGGGCCGGGTGGTACATCGCGGAGCAGGACAACCCGAGGGTCGCGATGGAGGACGTCGAGATCAGCCTTCGGGCCATGCGCCAGTTGAGCGCGGGGTAGGCCCGGCTAGACGTCACCGCCTGTAGCGTCTATCTTTCTGAACTCGCGGTCGCAGAGGCGGTAGACGGCGTAGGCGGTGAGGCTGCCCGAGATCAGGCCGAGGACCGGCAGGATAAGGGTTAGCGTCGCCATCACCGCCGAGATCAGCAGGCACACGAGCGCCGTGGGGAGCCGGCCGACGGCGAGCAGCAGCGCGTTCTTCGGGATGGCGGTCCACCTCGTCTCGTAATGCACCATGACGGGGAAGAGGAAGACGGAGGCCAGCGCGTAGAGGATGCTCGCCAGCACCAGCAGCGACCTCATGACCACCTGAGCGCCGCCGGAGAGCTGGTTGGCGACGAGAAAGTCCAGGAAGAGCGTCCCGCCGAAGAGCGCCCAGAGCCCTCCCACCACGAGGCCCTGAACGAAGTTTTGCCGGAAACGCAGCACAAACGCCCGCAGGACGCCCGTCTCCTTGCCCCTCACCCGGTCGCGCACGACCGCGAACATCGCCGCCGTCGCGGGAGGGGCCGTCACCACGGGCAAACACGCCAACAGCCACATCAGGTTGAGCAAGAAGAAGTCGGCGGCGACTTCGGACCACCTGTAGACCCTGCTGTCCAGAATGCTCATCGCCGACCATTATCCCGCAGGGCGGCGGGCCGCACAGCGCGGGACCGGAGACCCCGCGCCGCCGGGACGGTCCGCGTGAGATGATGGCCGACATGGAACGCGGAACCGGGACGCAACGAAGAGGGGTAACGCCTTGAAGATCTCCTTTGTCGGCGCGGGGAGCGTCGTCTTTACCAAGAACCTGTTGACGGACATCCTCTCGTTCCCGGCTTTGGGGGGGACGACCATCGCCCTGCACGACGTAGACCCCGAGCGCCTGGAGACCGCCGGCATGATGGCCCGGTGGACCTCGGGGCGGCTCGGGGCCGGCGCGAAGGTCGAGGTGTGCGCAGAGAGGCGGACGGCGCTCGACGGGGCGGACTTCGTCATCAACGCCGTCCAGATCGGGATGCACGAGGCGACCCTGCTGGACTTCGACATCCCCCGCAAGTACGGCCTCAAGCAGACCATCGCCGACTCGATGGGCATCGGCGGCATCTTCCGCGGCCTCAGGACGATCCCGTTCGTCCTCGACCTCGCCCGCGACATGGAGGACGTCTGCCCGGAGGCCTTGCTCCTCAACTACACGAACCCCATGGGCATCTTGATGGAGGCGCTGTACACGGCCCACCCCAAGCTGAACAGCGTGGGGCTCTGCCACAGCGTACCCCACACGGCGCGGGAGATAAGCCTCTACATCGGCGTCGACCGCGAGGAGCTGGTCTTCGAATGCGCCGGCATCAACCACATCGCCTGGATGACCCGCCTAGAAGTCGGCGGCGAGGACGCCTACCCGCGGCTCTTCGCGGCGATGGGGGACCCGGAAGTCTACGAGAAGGACAAGGTCCGCTTCGAGCTGATGCGGCGTTTCGGCTTCTTCGTCACGGAGTCGAGCGAGCACAACGCCGAGTACGTGCCGTACTTTCTCAAAGACGACGAGCTAATCGAGCGCTACGACGTGCCCGTCGACGAGTATCTCCGGCGCAGCGAGGAGAACCTGACCGCCTACGCCGAGACCCGCCGCAAGCTGCTCGCAGGGGAGGGGTTCCCCTTGAGCCGCAGCGTCGAGTACGGTTCTCTCATCATTCACTCGATGGTCACGGGCGAAGCGCGTGCGACCTACGGCAACGTCAAGAACACCGGTCTCGT
>CADCUZ010000029.1:0-7175 GCA_902806015.1 uncultured Rubrobacteraceae bacterium | reverse complement strand
TGTACCTTTCTCAAGGACGACGAGCTCATCGAGCGCTACGACGTTCCCGTCGGCGAGTACGTAAGGAGCAGCGAGGAGAACCTGGCAGCCTACGCCGAGACCCGCCGCAGGCTGCTCGCGGGCGAGGGTTTCCCCCTGGACCGCAGCGTCGAGTACGGCCCGCCCATAATCCACTCGCAGCACTGGCACTCGGACAACCCGACGCACAAGGCGCTGCTCTGGCGCCACAGGCACTTCCAGGACAGGACCGTCAACCTCTGGGAGCGCATCGCCGAGCGCTACAAGGGGAACCCGTGGGTCGCCGGCTACAACCCCATAAACGAGCCCGCGGACCCGACGGAAGAGCTGCTCATGCCGTTCTACAGGCGTCTGTACGAGGCGATCCGGGCCGTGGACCCGGAGCACCTGATCTTTCTCGAAGGCAACCGCTACTCGGTGGACTTCCACATGTTCGGCGATCCGTGGCCCGGCGTCGTCTACACCAACCACGACTACGCCCTCCCCGGCTTCGTGGACGGCGGCTCCTACCCCGGCGTCTCGCGCGGCGAGTACGTGGACCAGCAGACGCTGGAAGAGACGTTCCTCAAGCGCAGCCGGTACATGCTGGAGCACGACGTCCCCGTGTGGGTCGGCGAGTTCGGGCCGGTCTACCCGCCCGACGACCCGGGCTCGCACGAGATGCGAAGGGGACTGTTGCGCGACCAGCTCGGAATCTACGCCCGCCACGGCGCCAACTGGGCGATCTGGACGTACAAGGACATCGGCCTGCAGGGCGTCGTCTACGCCGCGCCCGACTCGCCCTGGGTCGAGCGCATCAGGCCAATCGTCGAGAAGAAGGCGAGGCTCGGGGTCGACGCCTGGGGCGGCACGGACGCCAAGATCCGGCACGTCATGCAGCCGCTGGAGAGGCTGTTCGCCGAGGAGTACCCGCAACACGAACCCTTCCCGTTCGGGACCCAGCGGGAGATCGAGCTGCTCGTGCGCAACATCCTGCTTGCCGAGCCGATGCTTAAAGAGTACGGCGAGCTCTTCCGCGGGATGGACGAGGCGGAGATAGACGATATGATGCGCTCCTTCCGCTTCGAGAACTGCGTCAGGCGGGAGGAGCTGGCCTCCATCCTCTCCGAACAAGACGTCCGCAGCGGAACGCGGGGCTGACGGGGAGCGGGGGAGGGCCCACCCTGGTAGAGCGATCGGGATCCGCGGGCAAAGACCACGACCAGAGGAGAGAAGGACGAGTTGGATTTTCCTGAAAATTTTCTGTGGGGTGCGGCGACGGCCTCATACCAGATCGAGGGCGCCGTGGACGAGGACGGGAGGGGCACTTCCATCTGGGACACCTTCTCCCACGCGCCGGGCAACGTCTACCGCGGCGACACAGGCGACGTCGCCTGCGACCACTACCACCGCCTCGACGAGGACCTCGACCTCATGGCCGAGCTCGGCCTGCGGGCCTACCGCTTCTCCGTGGCCTGGCCGCGCGTCCAGCCGGACGGGAGCGGGCCCGCCAACGGGAAGGGCCTGGACTTCTACCGGCGTCTGGTTGACGGGCTCAGGCAGCGCTCCATCGAGCCGATGCTCACGCTCTACCACTGGGACCTGCCGCAGGCCCTGGAGGACAGGGGCGGATGGACGAGCCGGGAGACTGCCGAGCGGTTCGCCGAGTACGCGGGGATCGTCTACGAGGCGCTCTCGGACTCCGTGGGGTACTGGATCACCCTGAACGAACCCTGGGTCGTAGCCTGGCTGGGCCACGGGTACGGCCTCCACGCCCCGGGCAAGAAGGACCCGAGCGCGGCCCTCTCCGCGACGCACCACCTGCTCCTGGGTCACGGCCTGGCGATGGAGGGGATGCGGTCGATGAGGAACGCCGGTGACGGCAACAGGCTCGGCGTCACGCTGAACCTGCACCCGGCGCATCCAGGGCGCGACCGCGACGCCGACAGGGAGGCAGCGCGCCGGGTGGACGGGCAGGCCAATCGCCTCTACCTCGACCCGCTCTTCCGCGGCGAGTACCCGGAGGACCTCCTCTCCCACTACCGGGAGGGCGGCGCCGACCTCTCGTTCGTCCACGACGGGGACCTGCAAAAGATCTCAGCCCCCCTGGACTTTATGGGCATCAACTACTACTTCCGCCACGCCGTCAGGGACGCCCCGGAGGAGACCCACTCCCAGGTGCCTTTCTCCGACCTCCAGGCCCGCCCCATCGTCCCGCACGCGGGGGAGAAGACCGCGATGGGCTGGCCCGTCGAGCCGGAGGGCCTGACGGAGATGCTCGTGCGCATCAAGGAGGAGTACGCGGACCTGCCCCTATACGTCACCGAGAACGGCCGGGCCGTCCACGACTACGCGGACCCCAATGGGGAGGTCAAGGACGAAGAGCGCGTCTCCTACCTCGGAGCCCACTTCAGGGCCGTGCGCGAGGCGATGGACCGCGGCGTGGACCTGCGAGGGTACATGGTCTGGTCGTTTCTGGACAACTTCGAGTGGGCCGAGGGGTACTCGAAGAGGTTCGGGCTCGTCTTCGTGGACTACGCCACCCAGAGGCGCACCCCCAAAGCGAGCGCCCGCTGGTACGCCGGGGTCATCCGGCGCAACGGGCTGGAGGAAGGGGCCCGTTGAGGCTGCTGCTTGTGCGACACGGGGAGACCGAGGGCAACAAAAACCGGGTGCTCCAGGGGACCGAAGACCCGCTCACGCAGCGCGGCAGGCGGCAGGCGGAGGAGATCGCGGCGCACCTCTCGGGCAGGGACGACATGGCGGCGTTGTACGCAAGCCCGCACCGGCGGGCCTTCGAGACGGCGCGCGCCATCGGCGACGCGCTGGGAGTTGAGCCCGAGCCGCGCCCGGCGCTCGGCGAGATAGACGTCGGCCGGGCGGCCGGGTACCGCTTCGAGGCGTGGGCCGAGGCTTTCCCGGAAGAGGCGGAGAAGTTCAGGCGGGAGGGCGTGGCTTACTCCTGGCCCGGCGGGGAGAGCGGGCGGGACCTCTCGGCGCGCACCGAGGGGGAGATCGACCGCATCATAGAGGCCCACAGGCGCGATAGTGGTTCTGTGGTCCTCGTCTCCCACGGGGGGGTGCTCGCCTGGATCATCGCGCACCTCCTCGGCGAGCCCGACGGGGGATGGCCCCACAGCTACGCCAGGCTCGAGAACTGCTCCATCACGGAGGCCGAGATCCCCCCGGACGGTTCAGGCCCGGCAGAGTTCCTCTACACCAACGGGGTCGGCCACCTCTCGCCCGACCCCGACGAGGAGGCCGCGACGGGTGGAAAACCCGTAGACTGACGGGCGTACGGGATCCTAACGGAGGAGAGAGCTTTGAACTACCGCAAGCTGGGAGAGACAGGATTGAGGGTGTCCGAGATTAGCCTCGGCACCTGGGCCTTCGGCGGCGACTGGGGCACGGTCGGCGAGGGTGACGCTTACGCAGCCCTGAACCGCGCGATAGACCTCGGCGTCAACTTCCTCGACACCGCCGACGTCTACGGCGACGGCCGCAGCGAGAGGCTTATCGGCAGGCTGCTAAAGGACCGCCCGAACGACGAGATCCTCGTCGCGACCAAGGCCGGACGCCGCCTCGACCCCCACACCGCCGAGGGCTACAACGCCGAGAACCTCACCGCCTTCGTCGAGCGGAGCCTGCGTAACTTGGGCGTCGAGGCGCTTGACCTGCTCCAGCTCCACTGCCCGCCGACGGAGGCTTACCGCCAGGACGAGACGTTCGAGGCGTTGGACGAACTGCAGCAAGCAGGCAAGATCAAGAACCACGGCGTGAGCGTGGAGAGGGTCGAGGAGGCGCGGATGGCCCTGGATTATCCCGGGGTCAAGACGGTCCAGATCATCTTCAACGTCTTCCGCCAGAAGCCCGCCGAGGAGTTCTTCCCGATCGCCGAGGAGAAGAACGTGGGCATCCTCGCCCGCGTGCCCCTGGCCAGCGGCCTCCTCTCCGGCAAGATGGGAGCCGACCGCCGGTTCGACGAGTCCGACCACAGGAACTTCAACCGCAACGGCGAGGCGTTCGACCGGGGGGAGACCTTCTCGGGCGTGGACTTCGAGACGGGGCTGCGGGCCGCCGAAGATCTCAAGGAGCTCGTGCCGGAGGGGGCCACGCTGGCGCAGTTCGCGCTGCGTTGGATCCTGATGCACCCGGCCGTCTCCTGCGCCATCCCCGGCGGCAAGAACCCGTCCCAGGTCGAGGACAACGTCGCCGCAGCCGGGATGCCCCCGCTCTCCGAGGAGACGATTGCGCGCGCACGCGAGATCTACGACGCCGCGATCCGGCCCGAAGTGCACCATCTCTGGTAGTCCCTAACACATGAGTTTTCTTCCGGCTAGATAAGAATGGGCCGATGTCCCGGGCGGCTGGGGCATCTCGCGTAACCGAACGGAAGGGGCCTACCTTGTCTATCGCGCGGAGGGAAAGAAGGGCAAGCCGCGGCGGCATGAACCGCCGGGAGTTTTTGAAGCTGGGCGGCGCGGGGATCGCCGGCGCGGCGCTGCTGGGCGCCGCCGGTTGCGGTGGGGGCGGTTCGGGAAGCGGGGCCCTCACGGTCGCCTCCTGGGACATAGCGAGCGACGCTTTGAAGGCCACGATCCCCCTCTTCAAGAAGAAGCGGCCTGGCACCGACGTGTCCATGCAGTCGATCACCATCGACTACCAGCAGCTCGTGCCGCGCCTGCAGGCCGGCAGCGGGGCGCCGGACGTCTTCTCCCTCGCCCAGCAGGACTTCCAGAACTTCTTGATGCGCTTTCCCGGCGAGTTCGTGGACGTGACGGACAGGATGGAGAAGTACACGAGCCAGTTCGCCGAGGCCCCGCTCTCCCACGCCCGCAAGGACGGCAAGCTCTTCGCCGTCCCTTGGGACATGGGCCCGGTCGGCCTCTGGTACCGCAAGGACCTCTTCGAGAAGGCGGGGATAACCCCCGAAGACGTGGCGACCTACGACGGCTTTGTCGAGGCCGGCAAGGAGCTTGAGCGGAAGGTCGGCGGGGGGACGAAGATGACAGCCTTCGACGCGTCAGGCGGCGGGACGAACCCGTCCCACTACCACATCCTGCTCAACCAGCAGGACGGGTCCTTCTACGGCTCGGGCGGCAAGATCGACTTCACGAACGAGAAGAGCTACAGGGCGATGGAGGTGCTCGACAGCTTCGTCGCCGGGGAGATCGCCGTGGACACCCCGACTTACGACGAGATCAGCCGCGCGATCTCCAACGGAGACGCCGCCACCGACATGGGCGCCGCGTGGGACGTCGGCTTAATAAAGTCGGCCGGCGGCAAGGCCCAGAAGGGCAAGTGGGACGTCATGCCGCTTCCGGCGTTCGTTAGGGGCGGGCCGCGCGAGGCCACCCTTAGCGGGTCGGTCCTCGTCATCTCCTCCCAGACAAAGAACGAGGACGCCGCCTGGGACTTTATGGAGCAGGCGCTCCTTACCCGGGAGGGCCAGGCCAAGAGCTGGGAGCAGGGTCTCTTCCCTTCCTGGAAGCCGTACTGGGAGACCGACGCCTTCAACGAGCCCGACCCGTACTTCGGTTTCGCCGTCGCGCCGAAGTTCGCCGACATCGCCCGCAACGTACCCGCCCTCGACTACGGGCCGCACTTCCTGGACTTCCAAAAGCCGCTGATGGACGCCTACTCGGCCGTGCTTACGGGGGACACCACGCCGCAAGACGCCATGGCCCAGGCCGAGGAACGGGCCGCCTCGGCGTCTGGCCTTGAGGTAGCCTAAAGGGAGGTCGCCTTGACGGGAGAGCGCAAGAAGGGGGCGCGATCCGGGTGGTCCACCGCGGCCCCCTACCTGTTCGTGGCCCCCTTCTTCCTGCTCTTCGCCGGGTTCATCCTCTACCCGATCGTGTACTCCGCGGCCCTAAGCTTCGGGCAGTTCAGCGGGGGGAGCATCTCGTTTGTGGGGCTCGAGAACTACAGGAGGCTGCTCTCCGACGGGCTCTTTCTCAAGTCGCTCTTGAACACGGGGCTCATACTGGCGATACAGGTTCCCTTAATGATCGGGCTGGCGACGGTTATCGCCTCCGTCATAGACTCGGACCTGCTCGGAAAGAGGCGCAAGGCGGCCTTCCGGCTCGCCTTCTTCTTGCCGGTGGCGATAGACCTCGTGACGTACTCGGTGGTCTTCTCCTTGATCTTCTCGGAGCGCTACGGCGTCGTCAATCAGGGGCTCGGCCTGATCGGGCTGGACGGCATCCCGTGGCGGTCCGACCCGTTCTGGGCGCGGGTGCTGATAATCCTCGCGGTGACGTGGCGGTGGACGGGGTACAACGCGGTGATTCTGCTCTCCGGGCTGCAGAACATCCCGAAGGACCTCTACGACGCCGCGAGCGTGGACGGAGCCGGGAGCGTCACCCGGTTCTTGCGGATAACCGTCCCGCTCTTGCGGCCCGTGATCCTGTTCTGCACGGTCCTCGGCACCATAGGAACCCTCCAGCTCTTCACCGAACCCTACATCCTCACCGGCGGCGGCCCGAACAACGCGACGCTCACGAGCTTCTTCTACATCTACGACACGGGCTTCGCCCGCTTCGACTTCGGCCTTGCCGCGGCGGGGACCTACGTCCTCTCCGGCATAGTGGCGGCGATGTCCTACGCCCAGATAAGGCTCGCCCGGTGGGGAGAGGTGTAGGGTGAAGGGCCGTTCGCGCAGGATGGGCGAGCCCGCCAGGCTCATCCTCTACGTCTTTCTCGGCGTGGGTGCCCTGGTGACGCTCTACCCGTTCTACTGGACCCTCACGGCGGCGACGCTGACGGAGTCCGAGATCTTCAAATCCCCGCCCCGCCTGCTGCCAGGGGACGAGTTTATCTCCAACCTTAAGACTCTCTCGGAGTCCGCCCCCTTCATCCGGGCGCTCCTGAACAGCATCTTCGTCGCCACCGTCACTACTGTGAGCACCGTCTTTCTCTCGGCGCTGGCGGGGTACGCGTTCGCGAAGTTCAGGTTCAGGGGGCGGAACCTCATGTTCGTGGTCGTGCTCGGCACCCTGATGCTTCCGACGGAGATCATGATAGTGCCGCTCTTCATTATCATGCTCCAGCTCGGGTGGGTGGACAGCTACGCCGCCCTGATCGTGCCCTACCTCGTCACGGGCTTCGGCGTCTTCCTGATGCGCCAGCAGATGATGGGCTTCCCGAACGACCTGCTCGACGCCGCCCGCATCGAC
>CADCUZ010000028.1 GCA_902806015.1 uncultured Rubrobacteraceae bacterium | reverse complement strand
GGGAGCAGTTGGGAGAAACCTCGGCAAGTCGTACCGTGGACGCGGCGGCCGCGGCGAACAGCCTAGGTATGGACAGGGGCACCCTCGACTTCCACCGCAGCCTGCACGATCTGGTCCGGGCCGACTACCTAGAGGAGCCCGCAAACCCCGCACTCAGGACGCAGGGGAGGTACCTGATTACCTTTGAGGGCATAGCCGCGGCAGACAACTATTAGCACCGCCCCTACAAAGAAGGCGACTACGGCCCAAAAACGCATGCGCCTATCCCAACGAAACCCTCCCTATTCATCGAAGCTCGCAGAAAGGGTGTTCCGCGAGCTTCGGGCGTAGGGGGTTCTAAGGAGTTGATGATTGGGTCGTGGTCCTACGGGGCTCCGGTTCTTAGAGAAGACGCCCACGGACCACGTGGCCCGCACCGAACTGCGAGAAGGCGGGGTGCTTTGGGCTCACGGACGCTTCTCGCCGAGGAGCCTTTAGGTCCTGGGAATCTCCTCGGCCTCGTCGATTACCGCGAGCAGCGCCTTTAACATGGGCTTGGACGGCTGTGGATGGCGCCCGTCGCGGCTAACCTCAACCGGCCGCGTGGGTCCAGGGAAAACACCCTTGCCGAGGCCCCGGAGGAACGCGGCGGCCATCGGGGCGTTGGCCACGTCGGTGTGCCCTCTGTCCCAACTGTTCGTGGTGGGACAGAGGTCCCCTCGACTTACAGCAGGTCTCGCCTTTTGAGCTCTTCCTTGAACCGGCGTCCTGCGTCGGAGCCTTCCTTGTAGAACACGGCCGGTTCGCTGATCGGGGCACCAACCGTTTCGTAGACCCCCTTGTCGAGAGAGCCGTACCTCCGTCCCGACCAGAGGTGCACCCACCTGCCCGCTGGAAGATAGACCTCGACGCTCTCCTCGTCGGGGTCTAGCACCGGCGCGACCATGAGCTCTGAGCCGACCATGAACTGGTATTCGAGGCCGTAGACTTCGGGGTCTTCTGGGTATTGTATAAAAGGGTGGCGAACGACCGGGAGCCCGGTCTCTGCGGCCTCTTCCGCCAGTTCCATCCTGTACGGCTTCCAGGCTGCGTAGACCCCGGCGAAGCGGCTGAAGTGCCTGAGGGTCTCTTGGTCCGAGTAGACCTGGTAGTTGACATCGGGACGGTTGCCCTCGTGGGTACGGAACACAACGGTGAACGCAGCGAGCTCTGTCCAGCGCATAAGCAGTTCCTTGGAGCGGTGGTATTTAAGCAGCGGGTGATCTATGGCCGTGTAGCCACCGATGTCGGTGTGCTCGAGGCTGTAGCCGGAGAGCCCGCTCGATTGCAGGCCAGTGACGGCACTCTTTATCCCGTCATGTTCGTCCCAGTCAACAAGTTGGTCACCAAGCCAGAAGAGTGTGCTCTCCGCGGGGCTCCGGGTGTACCCGGAGCGGTTGAAGAAGACGACGTCTTTTTCGCGTCCCGCCTCGCGGATGGCCTCGCGGTTGACCTCGGCCCACTCCTCGGCGTAGCGGTTGTGATAACTGCGCGGGTCGGCGCCGGAGTACAACACGGAGTCGTAGGGAAGGCCCTCGCCGAAGTCCGCCATCCATCCTGAGGCGCCGTTGCCGAGTAGCTCCTCCTTGATAACCTCCTTCATCCATTCCCGAGCCTCCGGATTCGACAGATCCACGAAGGCGGCGGAAAAGTCGGTGGTCTCGACTGCATAAGGCTCACCGGCTCGGTCGTTCACCAGGTAGCCGTTTCCCGCTGCCTCGGCGAAGAGGTTGCGGTCGTGGTTTTTCTTCTTTGGGATGTCGCCAGCGAACCATGGGCCGATGTAAGTCATGAGCTTCACATCGTCATTTTTCAGCCGCTGCCGGAGTTGATCCCAGCCGGGATAATGGTCCTCGTCGAGCTCCCAGTTCCACCACAGCTGCGTCCCGAAGCTCGTCTGTCGCTGGCCCACCCAGTCCTGCAGCCAGAGGGCGGCGACGGGCGTGTCGAGGGCCTCGAGTTCGTCGTATACATCGAGGACCTTGTCCGTGCCGCCCTGCAAGCCGACAACGGCGCCGTTAAGGATCCACTCCGGCAGCGGGCGCATCCTGCCCGAATACTCGGTGTACTGCTCGATCAACTCGGATGGGGTATCCCCGCTGAGGATCTGGCCGCGCATCCGCGGGGAGAAGACCTCGATCTGAACCCTGTCGTCCTCCCTGAGGTCGAAGGACGAGTACTCGTAGTTCTCCAGGAAGAGGGAGCGCATCTCGCTCGTGACGTAGTGCGGCACGCTGGCGCCACTGGTGTACGGATCCCCGCCCGCGTCGGCCCGCCAGCCTGCCGCCCACGTTATGGGCTGCTCCCCCCGCCCGATTCCCTGTTCCTGGATAAAGATCGGGACCTCGTGTCCCTTGAGGTCGAAGTACGTGTACTGCGCCCCGAATCCGAAGAAGCGCTCCTCGGGCGAGGAGGCGTAGGTCAGATAAACCCTATCGTAGGATGGGTCCTCCACCTCGGCCTCGAAGCGCAGACGCCCCCCATCGATACGCGAGAAGGAGAGCGTGTAGCCGATTTTTTCGGAATCTGTCCCCTGCGTAAGCTGTCCTCCCAAGACCAGCGCGGCCCCCCGCTTCTCAACGCGGTCTATGGTTTGATCTGAGCGTAGTTTCTCTATCTCGTCTTCGATAAAGAAGTGCCCGCTGGACTCTCGGACGGTCTCCTCGCCCTCGGCGGCCGCCACGAAGCTCTGTCCGGGAATGCTCTGCCACAAGATTCGGTCCGGCCGGGAGCGGTGCGCGACGCTCAGCACATCGTCGGAAGGATCCTCGTCCCGCCCGGCCCCCAGCGTGACCGTAAATTCGCCCACCCGGTGAGGCCCAGGTCCCACGCCGTGCGCCACCTCGGTAAGCGAACCGGAGATCCGGCCGGGCTCATGCCAGACCGCGAAGGCGGCAGCGGCGGTCAGCACAACCGCCAACGCAACGATGGCGGACGTCATCACGCTTCTCCGACCCCACCCCGGTCTCGCAATAGGCGTCATCAAGACCCTACACTTCCCCGTGTGCCCTGCGCGCTGCGCCGACCGCATGATACCCGAGGTATGAAAATCCGGAGAACACCCCTCACAGGCGGTTCCGCGATCAAGACCGAGCATGCGATAGTTGGATCAGTGCCACCTCGACCTGCGGCATTTCCCCGGCGGAGAGCCGAGCGGTGAAGGTCAGCCGCGTGTTCTGTGCACCAAAGACCCCCTTTGCTCGGCCTAGTTGCCCACGAAATGAACTACGCTACATCGCCCGAGTTCGGTCGGCGTAGGCCCAGCAGCGGGCGCCCGCCGTCGGCGGAAGGGAGACTGCGCGTCGCCGTCTGACGAGGAGAAACGAGGGTAGGGCTTGCGTCGCCAAGCACTTCCACGCGACCGAGTACCCTACAGTCCAGTCCTTCAAGCCCTGAGAAGACTGGCGTTGGTGTTAGGTGGACGAGGCGCTGGTCTAGCCTGGAGCAGTCCACCCTACCCGCGAGGAGGCGAAGGGCGAGCAGCACCCACCCCGAACGCGCGGCAACCGGCGGGGGCGCCCACGGTATACTGGGCCCGAAAGGAGGAGCGGCGTTTGGCGACGGTGTTCACGCGCATCATCGAGGGGGAGGTGCCGGCCCGCTTCGTGTGGCGCGACCCTTCGTGCGTGGCCTTCCTGAACATCACCCCCCTCGCCCCGGGCCACACGCTCGTGGTCCCCAGAGAAGAGACGGGCCACTGGATCGACCTCGGCCCCGGGCTGGCCGCGCACCTCATGTCCGTCTCCCAGGCCATCGGCAAGGCCGTCCAGGATAGCTTCGAACCGGAGAAGGTCGGGCTAGCGATAGCGGGGCTTGAGGTACCCCACGCCCACGTCCACGTCTGGCCCATCCACGGACCCATGTCCTTCCCGATAAATCCCGACGAAGAAGACCCGCCGGAGCCCGACTGGGAGAAGCTGGAGGAGGCGGCCGGGGCCATCCGGCGCACGCTCAAGGACCTCGGCTTTCAGCAGCACGTAGCAGACTGAGGACAGCGTGCCGTTGGAGCCTTCGGCCGCACGGGGAGGCGTGGTCGGGAATTATTGTCGGTCTGTACTCGCACCTTTGGCCTATCGTTTCCCTGCTGGTGGCCGCTGACGATCCCCAACCCGGCGGTCACGGACGGCTGATCGGAGAGCCGCGCCGTCTAGCGAGCGGCCCGGTTGGTCGTGTTCGGGGAGGTCGCCTCTCCGGCTCCAGTAGCGGTAGGCTCTAGTGCCGAGTCCGACGTACTGGTTCGGGGCCGCCCGCGTACCGCTGCTTGGCGCCATTCCCAGTCGGCCTTCGTCAGCGCGTATTCGACCTCGCCGTGCCCCGCCCCCGGTAGCGGAGCCTCCCACTCCAGGCGCAACGTCCGCACATACGCCAAGCCCGCTTTCTCCATCACCCGCCGAGAGGCGAGGTTGACTGCCATCGTCTGCGCCCAGACGCGCCGCACGCCAAGCTCGGTGAAGCCTTTGCGGATCAGGGCGCGAGAGCCTTCGGTGGCGTAGCCCTTGCCCCAGGCGGATCTCATGAGCCGGTAGCCGAGCTCGACCTCGTCGAGGTCGCGGCCTTGCGTCGGATGGAACGCGAACCACCCCAGGAACGCCCCGGTGGCCTTCTCGACGGCCGCCCAGTAGCCATCCACCCGGAAACGCTCCTGGTACTCGCGCTCGGTCTCCTCGTGGGGTGTCGGCCTGCCGCCGTTGAGGGATCGCATCACGTCGGGGTCGTTGTGGAGCGCGAACAGGTGGTCCACGTCGGCCTCCATGAACCGGCGCAACGCCAATCTTTCGGTTTCTACGAAGACCTGCATCCCTCACTTCTTCGCACGGCGGGGCAAGCGTGGGCAGCACAGCCGGGCCCAACATCGCTGTTGCTCGGGAACCCCCTACTCGGGCAAACCGATCGTCCTCAAGCTGCCCTAAAGAACACGATGGCCGATGCTCCGACCACCACCACCACCAAAACCAGTATCAAGATGGCCGGGAGCAACACCACCAGAAGCGCCTTACCCGTGGTCGTCGCGTGCATCTCCCGGATGCCCAAGGTGGCCAAGTAGAGCCTGTACAGGGAGAAGATCCATCCGATAAACGGTATCCAACCCGCCAGGCTGGTCACCGAGGAGTAGGCGACTATCCGGAAGGTCGCCCCGAACCCGGAGTGCCCCGATCCGACCACCAAGATCACCAACAGGTGCGTCACCAGCGCCGTCAAGAAAACGCCCACGGCTCCCGCTATGGGGGCTATCACCAGCCCCCCCAAGAACGCCAAGAGGCCCTGGTCCCCGCTTGCGCCGAATAGCCAGGTGACGCCCCCGGGAACGCCCAGGAAGGTGAGCAGCCCGACCAGGAGCACGGAGATCTCGGTGCACACCAAGGCGAACACCAGCGCACCGAGCAGGCTCCCTTGCCGAGGAAGGCCCGCGAAGAAGGTGGGGGGTTGGAACACCACGCGCCTCACGACGTCCACGAAGCTGTTGATAGGATCGGAGAGGTTGTAGTCCCCTCCTGAGGGTACGGTTCTGGAAGCCATCTTCTAATGCTCCTTTTCTGGTAGGGAACCTTGGGGTGGCGCCTCAGCACTCTAACCACGAGCGCGCAAAGACGCAATGGCAGATCGCCCCCGTGGCCTTATTTATTGAGTGCGTGGGAGGGGTGTTCTCCGAAGTTGGCTGACCTGAGACGGGCCATCGAGTAGGCGTCCACGTACTTGCCGTTGCGAAACGCAAAGCGGCGGTGGGTGCCCTCCCACAGGTTGAGCGTGGCGGCGCGCACCTCGCGCGTTCCTGGCACCCTCTCCATCGCGAACCTCCCGAGTCGCTCTCTTCCGCACGAACAACAAGCGACCTAAGCGTAGTAGCCCGCACGGGGGCCGACAGCCCTCAACTTCGCAGAAGAACCCACGGCCGAAGTTCCGAGTTGAGCCTTCCACACGGTCGGGCGCGCAAGGCCTCCCGCTACGCATGCTACTCTTATGCACGACGCCGCGCGGGTACAATGCTCGCATGGGACCACGCGGGATATTCGTCGGAGAGGAGGTGCGGCTACCCGACTGGTACGACCCGCCCGAGCGGATGGTAGAGGCGCCCGTGGTGGCGGAGATCCTCACGGAACACAGGACCTTCTCGACGCACACCTTCGCCAAGGTGTCGTGGTCAGTTGCCAAACCGGAGGGCGAGGGCACGGTACGCCAGAGCCGTCTGTTCCGCGTCGAGGACCTCAAACACACCTGAGATCGCCCGCCTCCTTTTCGAGGGAAGGCGTTATCCGTTTCTTATGTACGCTGGACCACGAAGCCGCCCTATTCTCTACATAAGAAGGCCGCTCGGCACAGGACCGGTGCCATACCGACTTCCGAGAACCCCTCGGCGCGAAGTTCCGAGAACAGCCCTTCCACGCGCTCGGGTGAATAAGGGCAGCGTCAGAGCCCGCCCCTAGCCCCTACCACACTGGCCAGATGCGCCATGAAGGAGGAGAGTTCGGTCATGCCACGGTTCTCGTTCGTGCGCAGCCGCACGCTTACCCCTCGGGCCTCTTCTTCCCTGTCTCCGACGACGAGCATGTAGGGCACCTTCTGCAGCTGGGCGTCTCGTATCTTCGCGCCCATCCTCTCGGGGCGGGCGTCGACCTCGGCTCTGAAGCCGGCCGCGGTCAGCTCGCCGCCCACCTCGCGGGCGTAGCCCAGGTTGCGCTCGGCCACGGGTACGACGATCGCCTGGGTGGGCGCCAGCCAGACGGGCAGGGCGCCTGCGTGGTGCTCGACGAGGAGCGCGAAGAAGCGCTCGACGGAGCCGTAGAGGGCCCGGTGCACCACGTAGGGCCTGTGCGGCCGGTTGTCCTCGCCCACGTAGGTCAGGTCGAAGCGCTCCGGCAGGTTGAAGTCGAACTGGATGGTGGAGGCCTGCCAGCGGCGGCCCAGGGTATCGGTGATCCCGATGTCTATCTTCGGGCCGTAGAAGACGGCCTCGCCCTCCGCGCGCTCGTGGGGAAGCCCGCGCGCCTCCAGGGCCGCGGCCAGCGTGGACTCCGCCTTCTCCCAGTCCGCCTCGCTGCCGGCGTACTTCTCCGGCGTGCCCGGGTCGCGGACGCTCAGCTCCACCTTGGGCTCCCCGAAGCCGTAGTCGGCCAGGAACGAGAGGCAGAACGCGAGGACCTGGTCGATCTCGGTCCGCATCTGGTCGGGCCGGCAGAACAGGTGCGCGTCGTCCTGGGTGAAGCCGCGCACGCGCAGGAGCCCCCTCAGCGTGCCGGAGGGCTCGTAGCGGTAGACGGTGCCTAGCTCGGCGAACCGCAGGGGCAGGTCGCGGTAGCTGCGCGGGCGGCCGTTGAAGACGAGCATGTGGAACGGGCAGTTCATCGGCTTCAGGTGGTAGCGCTCGTCCTCGACGGCGATCGCCGGGTACATGCCGTCCGCGTACCACTTCAGGTGCCCGCTCGTCTCCCAGAGATGGGACCGGCCGATGTGGGGCGAGAAGACGAAGTCGTAGCCGCCCTCGCGGTGCCTCTCGCGCCAGTAGTCCTCCATCAGCACGCGCACCAGGGCGCCCTTGGGGTGGAAGAGCGCGAGGCCCGGCCCGACCTCGGGCCGGATGCTGAACAGGTCGAGCTCGGCGCCGAGGCGGCGGTGGTCGCGCTTCTCTTCCTCCTCGCGCCGCCACAGGTAGCGCTCCAACCCCTCCTCGCTCGGCCAGACGGTGCCGTGGACGCGCTGGAGCATAGGGTTCTGCTCGCTACCGCGCCAGTACGCCCCGGAGACGTCCAGCAGCCTGAAGCCCTCGGGGAGAATCTCTCCGGTCCGCTCGAGGTGGGGACCCAGGCAGAGGTCCTCGAACGTGTCCTGGGCGTAGGTCACGATCTCGCCGCCGCCGGGTCTGGGCTCGCCGTACTCGTCCCTCCCCTTCTCCAGCTCGGCTATCGTCTCGAGCTTGTACGGCTGGCCCGCGAAGAGCCCGCGGGCCACCTCGCCGCCGACGACCCGGCGGCGGAAGGGGTGGTCCTCCCGGACTATGCGCCGCATGCGCCCCTCGATCTCAGGGAAGTCGTCGGGGGTCAGCGGGCGGGGCAGGTCGAAGTCGTAGTAGAAGCCGTTCTCGAAGCGGTCGTGCGGGGGCCCCCACCCGAGCTTCGCCTCGGGGAACATCTCCGTGACGGCCTGCGCCGTCACGTGGGCCGCGGAGTGGCGCAGACGGTAGGTCGGGTCCTGTCGGTTCACGGGGGCCATGGGGATCGCTCCTTGCCGATCTCGTTGCGCCCGCCATCGTACACGTACCGCCCGGCGAAGGACACGGCCCGAAGTTCCGAGAACCCCCCCGGAGCGGAGTTCGTGGGCCGCTCCTTGCCCCGCTCGGCTGGGCAGACGTTCGGATAGTAAGGAAGGACCCGCCCCTGATGTGGCCGGATACGATTCCCAACGGAACCGGTGACGAAGCGGGCCCAGCAATATGGGGGCGGAGGCCAGGCCGTTGGGTCTGGTGGACCCCATGACGGTGGCGACCTCGCGCCTTGTTACCTCCGTACCCGTTCGCGCCGACCCTACGCGGCTCCCGTGGCACCCTTGGGGGCATTTTCGTCGGCAAGAGGAGGCAGACCTCGCCGAAATATCCGGGACGCAGGGCGGGACTAAGGCTGGCCGCGACGGCAGGTCTGTGACGTCCTTTTTCGGGCGCGGCTCAGCCGGCCGGGTTGGCGTTCGCGGGGCGGTACTCCAGGGCGACGAGGCGGCCGTCGAGGACGTCGGTGCCGGCAAGTTTTAGGTCGATGTCGGGGAGGCCTTCGAAGATCGGCTCCCGTCCCGAGTTGCCCAAGATCTGCGGGAACACCATGAGCCGCAGCCGATCGACCAGTCCCGCCTCTAGGAGGCCCTTGACTACCGAGAGGCTGCCCATGGTGCGCAGCGGCTCGTCGCCGTCGGCCTTGAGCGACCGGACCTCGTCGACGAGGTCCCCTTTGGCCAATCGGCTGTTGTTCCATTCGAGCGGCTCCTTGAGCGTCCGGGAGAACACCACCTTGGGCAACCCGTTCATCCGGTCGGCGCCCTCGACGGGTCGATCCCGCACGATCCCCCACATCATTTCGTAGGTGACGCGACCCATTAGCAGGACCTGGGGCGTGGCCACGACTTCGTCTATCCAGCGCTCGAGGTCGGGGCCGAGGTAGCCGAAGTAGGCCGGCGCCCCTTCGCCGTAGGCGTAGCCGTCAAGCGTGATGTACATGTCCGCGATTAGGTCTCTCATGTGGATCCTCTCTTAGCGTTTACCCTCTCCCCGTCGTCGGGGCCGGCGATGAAGCCGTCCAGGGACATCGTCGCGTGCCCCAGAACCTTGCCCACTTACTGCCTCCTTCCATCAGGTTGCCTTGACGATGTTATTGCGGGAAGGGTGGAGGGGCCTCCACCGAAAGGTAGATCGGGGGGTAGAGTTCTGCGCGGTCCGCCCGACACGTGCTCCGCGAGCTTCGCTGGGCATCGCCGGGCCAGACTTCCGAGAACCCCCTACGTCCGAAGTTCGGAGAACGAGCCATCCGCGCACTCGGGTGAATAGGGGCAAGAGAAAAGAAGGAGCATAGCAGCCCAGCCCTTCCTTTCCTTCTCTACTCGGGCATTCTGACTCTAATGGTCCTGGGGTCGCCGTAGACGTCTTTGCAATCGACCACCGTATCCTCGCTGTCGGCGCACGCGACATCGTTTCCGCGGTTCTCTGGGCAAGCGTGGTCAATCAGGTCTCTCCCCGGGCCGCCGTAGACCGTGTCGGCGCCCCGTCGGTATCCATGTGATCGCCCCGAATCCCCGAAAAGTCTTCTGGCCACTCGGGGGTAGGAGTAAGGTGTGCGAAAGGCAACGTTAGAGGGAGGTATGTCCGTATGTCACACGTGAGCGTTCGCCACGCGGAGCCGGAGGACTACGAGGCCATGCACCGCATCATGAGCGGCCCGAAGGCGGCGGCGGGAACGCTCCAGTTGCCGCTGCAGTCGGCCGAGGCGTGGCGCAAGCGGCTCGCGGAGCCGCCCGAAGGGTTGTTCTTGCTGGTGGCTTGCGTGGAGGGGGAGGTGGTCGGAAACCTCGGCCTGGAGACCCACCCCAACCGCCCGCGCATCCGGCACGCCGGCAGCCTCGGTATGGCCGTGCGCGACGACTGGCAGGGGAAGGGCGTCGGAACCGCGCTCATGGGGGCAGCGTTGGACCTGGCTGACAACTGGCTGAACCTGAGGCGCATCGAGCTGAGCGTCTACGTAGACAACTCCGCTGCGGTGGCCCTCTACAAGAGATTCGGGTTCGAGATCGAGGGCACCCACCGCCGCTACGCCTTCCGAGACGGCGAGTACGTGGACGCCTACTCTATGGCGCGCATCAGGTAGGCGCGTTACGCGGAAGGCTGCCGGCTAGCATGGTGAGCCTTTGCATTACCGCCGATAAACTAGAGCACGACCTCCGGTCGAGTATGGGGAGGTTATCAAAGGGATAGTCCCGGTTGCATCTTTATTAGCGTCGAGTCCACGACGCCGCTCTCACAGCGACACCGATCCTTCCTTAGCATAGGGTGGAGGGTGCCGCACGCGCGCCGTCTCAAGAACGGTCGTCGCACCGGTCGCCGAGAACGTCTTGTCCGACGAGGAGGTATCGAGTGAAAGGTCCCGAAAGACGCGCCGACATCGAAGAATTCACGCTCCCGGACGGGTCTTCGGGGCCATACGGCATCGCCACGGGACCCGACGGCGCTTTCTGGTTCACCGAGATGCACGGCGGCCGGATCGGGAGGATCACCCCGGAGGGCGAGGTCTCCGCGTATCCCCTCCCGACCGCGGACGCCGAACCGGCGATAATCGCCGCGGGGGCGGGTGGAGCGCTGTGGTTCACGGAGCATCGCGGCAACAACATCGGTCGGATCTCGACGGATGGTTCCACCGTTGAGTATCCCCTCCCGACGCCGGAGGCGGGGCCGTTCGGGATCGCGGCGGGGCCGGACGGCGCTCTGTGGTTCACGGAACTGGGCGCGAACCGGATAGGGAGGATCACGCCGGATGGCGCCTTCGCCGAATATCCGCTTCCGAGGCCCGAGGCGGGTCCCTCCTTCGTCGTGGCAGGGTGCGACGGCTCGCTGTGGTTCACCGAGAACTCTGGCAACGGCATCGGGAGGATCGCCCCATCCGGAGAGGTCGTGGAGTACGCGTTGCCCACGGCCAAGGCCGGGCCGGTGGGTATCGTGGCGGGGCCGGACGGGGCCGTCTGGTTCGTGGAGATAATGGCCGACCGGATCGGGCGCATAACCACGGCCGGGCGGATCGTCGAGTACCCGCTGCGCACCCCGGGCGCACGTCCGCACGCGATCATCGCGGGGTCCGACGGGGCACTGTGGTTCACGCAATGGGGAAGCAACCACATCGGGAGGATCACCGTGACGGGCGACGTTTCGGAGTACGCCATACCCACCCCCGGGTCGGAGCCGCACGGCATAGTCGCCGGCCCGGACGGCGCGCTGTGGTTCGCGGAGGAGGCGGGAAAGATCGGGCGCCTCGTCCCGCGTGATGTCCGGTTGACTGGACGCGGTGCGCGCGGGAGAACTTCTGCGACGGCAGGAGGAGCTGCAGGCGGAGGCCGAGGAGGTCATCGGCGATCTCGACCTGCTCGGCGTGCTCGGTCGCGCGAGGAGCGTACGGCTCATCGGGAGCTCCGTCACCGGCCTGATGGTCTGGCGCGATCTCGACTTGCAAGTCCTCTCCCCCGGCCTGAGCGCCACCGAGACCTGGGAGATGGTACGGCCCCTCGCCGCCCATCCGCAGGTACACGAGGTGCGCTTTCTGAATCAGGCGGGCGCCAACAGCTTCTCCGGCGACCCCCGCGACAGCGGGCACTACTTCCGGATCCTCTACCGCACGATCCAGGGCGACGACTGGAAGCTCGACGTCTCCTTGTCGGTGAGCGCGCCCATCGGGGAGCCGGCCGCTTTTTTCAAGAGAGAGCCTCCGGGGCGGGGAGGCCTTCCGCCGGGTGCTGGACGAGCGGGGACTGCTCCTTGGGGCGGGTATACTCGAACCGGTGGGCCTATCCGCAGGACGGAGCGACACGACGAGAGGGGGCGAGATGCCGGAGAAAGACCCGCTGTGGTTCGCGTTTTGCGAGGACCGGCTGCTCGTGCTCGACGGGGACCTGGTCGGGGATTCGGTGCGCGTGCCGCGGATGACCTCTCCGGCGGACCTCGGGTTAAGCGTGTCCTTTAGCCGGTCTGTAGGGGCGCTGAACGGCCGCCCGTGCTGGGCGGCCGAGTTGGGGGCGGGTTCCGAAGCCCCCGAAGGCACCGCCTTCCGGGACCTGCGCGCGATCTTCGCAGCGGTGGACGAGGATTTCTTCGCGGTGGCGGGGCGGGCGAAGCAGGTCGTCGCCTGGCACGCGACGCACCGCTTCTGCGGCCGGTGCGGGGGCGAGACGGGGCCCGTCGAAGGCGAGCCGGCGATGCGTTGCACCCGGTGCGCGATGATGCACTACCCGCGGGTCAGCCCGGCCGTGATCGTGCGCGTCCGGCGCGGCGACGAGGTGCTACTCGCGCGCTCTCCAGGCTTCCCGAAGGGGATGCGCAGCGTGCTCGCGGGCTTCGTCGAGCCCGGGGAGTCCATCGAGGAGACGGTCCACCGCGAGGTGCGCGAGGAGGTAGGCCTGGAGGTCGAGAACCTCCGGTACTTCGGAAGCCAGCCCTGGCCCTTCCCGAACTCGCTCATGATCGGCTTTACGGCGGATTACGCGGGCGGCAGGCTGACGCCGGAGCCCGGCGAGATCGAGGCGGCCGACTGGTACCGCGCGGAAGACCTCCCCCAGCTGCCGCCCCGGGTCAGCATCGCCCGGCGCATGATCGACGACTTCGCCGCGCGGGGCAGGGACGTCACGCGGGCTTCGAAGTAGGGAAACGTCTCCCATCGGGAAGGAGTGGATTGGGCGCCGTGAACCCCAGGTACAACATCTCCAGCGGGACGGAGTGGGAGCGCATCGTCGGGTACTCGCGGGCGGTGCGGCGCGGCCCGTTCGTCTACGTCTCGGGGACGACGGCCACCGACGGGAGCGGGGGGTACGTCGGGGTTGGGGACGTCGGGGCGCAGGCGGCGCAGGCGTTGAGCAACGTGAAGGTCGCGCTGGAGGCGGCGGGTGCGGGGCTTGCGGACGTGGTGCGGACCAGGATCTTTGTCGTAAACATCGCCGATTGGGAGGCCGTCGGCAGGGTCCATAGCGAGTTTTTCGGAACCGTCCGACCGGCAACCAGCATGGTGGAAGTTCGGCGCCTCATAGCGCCCGAGATCCTCGTGGAGATAGAGGCCGAGGCCCTGATCGGGACGGAGTTCGCGCAGTAAGAACCGGGCCGGCCCCGCGCTTATCCTATCTCCGAGGCGCGGCCTGCGGCGTCTTCGAGGGCCTCGAGGGCCGAGGCCTGGTCCATGCCGGTGCTCCTGAGGAGGTCCACGGCGGCGGAGCGGACCTGGCCGACGAGGACGCTTATGGCCAGCTCGTGACGCTCCTCGAGGACCTCGGTCGCCCGGCGGGCGGCGTCGAGCGCGTGGCGGCGGGCCTCGCTCGGGCCGTCCGACTCGTCGAGAAAGGCGCTCAGCGCCTTGACCGACCGGGAGAGGTCGAGGACGGCCTCCGGCAGCGGGGGGGGTATGCCGTCGCCGCGGCGGGTGGCGTTGGCCGCGCCGCGGGCCAGGACGCGGGCGTTTATGACGGCTAGCTCTATCCTGGAGCCGGCGCTCGCGTAGAGCTCCAGGTGGCGGAGCGAACGGCGGCGGGTGGGGGAGAGCCTGGCGGTCTCGTGGCCGGCCTTTAGGACCTCGTTGAGCTCCCCGACCCTGTCGTCCATCTCGCGGGCGCGCAGGAGGGCGCGTTCGGCGCGTTCGGGGTCGCCGGTCTTGAGGACGGCGGCGATCTCCGCTAGCAGCGCGGAGAGCTCGTCGAGGACCGGGGCGGCGGCCCGCTCGACGAGGCGCTCGGGGTCCGCCGGGAAGAGGTAGCTTATGAGCAGGGCGATCGCGCCGCCCACCAGGGCGTCCAGGAAGCGGTTCGCAGAGAAGACGGCGTCCGGGGGCTGCAGGACCACCACCAGGATCGCCGAGACGGCCGCCTGGTTCACCAGGATCGTGCCCCCCGCGAAAAAGACGGCCACCGCCATCGCCAGCAGCACCACCGCCGCGATCTGCAGGGTCCCGGTCCCGATCACGAGCACGAGAAGGTCCGCCACCATGAGCCCCAACGCCACCCCGAACACGAGCTCGAACGCCCGCCGGGGCCTGCTGCCGAGCGTTATGCTGAGGCAGATAACGGCGGCTACGGGCGCGAAGAAGGGCCTCTCGTGGCCCAAAAACACCCTGGCCACGAAAAAAGCCAGGCTCGCCGCGGCGGCGGACTGCGCGACCGCCCACACGCTGGCCCGGAGCCGCGCCGCGCCGTTGTCGAAACCCCCCCGGACCCTGGCGAGCAAACCTACCCCTTCCGCGGGACTCACGCCCCTGCACCCCGCGGGGGTTATGTTACCCCTCTGGCAGGCGCCTTTGCACGCTCCCGGAGCGCCCTACCGTCCGACGCCCCCTACCGGGCGTCGGCGGGCGGATCGTCGGGTTCTCCCCCGTGGGAGCGTCGGCGTCGGGCGGGGGTGGGGGCTGGACCTTGCCGGAACCCTCTTCGAGTTGGCGCCGGATGGACTCGGGCGTCGCGGAGATGCCTTCGTCCCGCGGACCCTAGCCCTCCGGGGCCCGCTCGCGCGTCTCGGACTCGACGGAAAGCTCGTCGAAGCCGAGGTAGACCGTGACGCGGCTGCCCACGCGCCCCCCGTGACTTCTGGCCAGCCGGGGTAGTCGCGTCCCGCGTGCGTGCCCCACTCCCTTGCGCCGTGTGCCCTCGTCCACCGCCGGGTAGCCCTCGGCGCCGAAGGGGCCGCCGTCCCCAACACGATCGCCGCCGTGCTGCTCGACCTCCGTGACCGCACCGGCAGGAAGCCCCACGTCTACTTCGGCTGGACCGAGGGCAACCCACTCAAGTACCTCGCCCGGTTCGTCCTGTTCGGCGAGGGCGACA
>CADCUZ010000027.1 GCA_902806015.1 uncultured Rubrobacteraceae bacterium | reverse complement strand
TGAAACACGAACGGTGCTGCCTCGCGCGGCTGGAGCGCCTTACGCCATCTACGCCATCGTGACCTACACTGGTTGCCGTGGTGGGAGTCGGTACAGCGATCAACGTCGTCGCGGTGCTGGTAGGGGCTGGCGTAGGCATGCTGATCGGCACGCGGCTATCCAAGGGGATGCGGGAGACGGCCATGCACGCCATCGGGCTCGTAACCCTCCTCGTAGGCATCCAAAGCTTCTTACGCTTCGACAACCCGCTCGTCCCGCTGGTCAGCGTGATAATAGGGCTCGTGGTTGGGGAGCTCCTGAACATAGACGGACGGCTGAAGCGCTTCGGCGATGCCTTGGAGCGGCGCTTCTCGATGCGCGGGAGCCCGGTGAGCCGGGCGTTCGTCACCACAAGCCTACTCTTTTGCGTGGGGCCGCTCACGATCCTCGGCTCCCTGCAGGACGGGATCTCCGGCGACTACCGACTGCTCGCGCTCAAGAGCGCACTGGACTTCGTCGCCTCGCTCTCGTTCGCCTCGGTGCTCGGGTGGGGCGTGCTGCTCTCGGCCGGCTCGGTTCTGGTCGTACAGGGTTCCCTCACGCTCGCCGGGGCGCTCTTCGGATCCTTCATGAGCGAACCGATGATCTTGGCGATGACCTCGGCCGGTGGCGTGCTGCTCTTGGGCCTCGGGCTCGTCCTCCTGGAGCTCAAGGAGGTGCGCGTGGCGAACATGCTGCCGGCGCTGCTCTTCGCGCCGCTGCTCGCCGCCGCCGCGCCCCTGTGGCCCTTCTAGATTTCCCGTCCGGGGCTGGTAACATGCTGCTGGCGTCCGGTGTGGGCGGCGACGTCCGGTGGAGTCGGAAGAGAAGGGAGCCCGAGTGCAGGGTAGGGACAGGGAATGGCGGGGGAGCCCGCTCGACATCGCGGACACGGGCATCGATCCTCAGGGCATTCGGGAGTTCGTGATCGAGCTGGACAACGGCGACTCGGATGTCTTCAGGCCCAGACGTCGGGAAAATTTCGAGTCCTACGAGTTGCACATGATGGCGGTTTACCTCGACACAGTCGCCGCCGACGCACGCAAGAACTTCAGGTAGGAAGGACGGAGGCAACCGTGCACGGTATTCAGCGAGAGAAGAGGCGCAACGGGCCCTCTGAGGATGGTGTGGGCGTCACTAATATAGTCTTGCGCTACTCGGACGGCCGCGTCATAAACCTGGTGCCCGACGCCGGCCGGGCGACGTTCTCGGAGGACGACGTCTTGGAGCTCCAGAAGCTCGTGGACCAAGCCTCCTCGGCCGCGGAGTGGTCCGACATCAATACCCGATTGGGGTTTTAGGCTCCCGTTCTTACCGGCCCGGCGCGTCGCGCCCCGGGTCCACGGTGTAGCGGTCGTAGTAACCTTCTCTAAGGTTCACGGTCTCGCCGGCCAGCTCGCGGCGGCGGAGATCCCATAGCACCTGCAGGTCATGGTCTATCTGCCCGACCCTGATCCGGTCCTTGGTGTCCGCGTGGTGGGTGCCCTCGCGGGCGAGCAGCCGCTCGCGCTCTTCGGAAAGCTTCTGGATCCTGCCTAGTACGCCCTGCGCCATATCCGCCTCCCGGCCGTTTGACCGTGGATTCTAGCCCACGGCCCCTTGCGGGGTCTTGATCTAAAATCTCACTGCCACCGTCGGAGGGAGAGAGTTGCTGGGCAGGATCTACCACCTGGGTTACGCAGTGGAGGACATTGACGCCGCCGCCCGCTTCTACGCGGAGAATTTCGGCGCGGAGCCCTCGGAGAGGGAGGTCGTCGAGGAGCAGGGAATCGTCGCCAGGATGTTTCGCGTCGGCGAGTCGCAGATCGAGCTCGTCCAGCCGACCCTAGCCGACTCTACCGTCGGCAAGTTCCTCGCCAAGCACGGCGAGGGCTTCCACCACGTCGCGTTCGAGGTGCACGACCTCGAGGCCGCGCTCGCCGGACTCAGGGGCAACGGCGTCGAGCTTATAGACGAGAAGCCCAGGATCGGGGCCGGGGGCACCCGGATGGCGTTCCTGCACCCGAAGGGCGCCTTCGGGGTGCTCACCGAGCTTGTAGAATTGCCCGAGAGCTAGGGCTACCGGGAGGGACGCTGCATGGACGTCGAGAAACGCCGGGAGGGGCGACGCACGGAGTCCGGCATAGAGATCAAATCCCTCTACGGGCCTCCCGATCTCGAAGGCTTCGACTATTCACGGAAGCTAGGGGACCCCGGCGAGTACCCCTACACCCGCGGCCCCCACCCCTCGATGTACCGAGGACGCCCCTGGACCATGCGCCAGTACGCCGGTTTCGGGACCGCCAAGGAGACCAACCGGCGCTTCAAGTACCTCACCGAGAACGGCCAGACCGGCCTCTCGGTGGCCTTCGACCTGCCGACCCAGATGGGCCGCGACTCCGACCACCAGCTCGCTTTAGGCGAGGTCGGAAAAGTTGGCGTAGCCATAGACTCCCTGCTCGACATGCGCGAGCTTTTCGACGGTATACCGCTCGCGGACGTCTCCACCTCGATGACCATCAACGCCACGGCCTCGATCCTGCTCCTCCTCTACTCGCTCGTCGTCGAGGAGCAGGGCACCAAGGCCGAGGACGCAACCGGCACCACCCAGAACGACGTTCTGAAGGAGTACCTCGCGCGGGGCACGTACATCTACCCGCCGGCGCCGTCCATGAGGCTCACGACGGACATGTTCGCGTACTGCGCGAGGGAGCTCCCGCGCTGGAACGCGATCTCCATCTCCGGCTACCACATCCGCGAAGCGGGCTCGACCGCCGTGCAGGAGCTCGCCTTCACCCTCTCGAACGCCATCGCCTACGTAGAGGCTGCGACGCGGGCAGGTCTTGAGGTGGACGAGTTCGCCCCGAGGCTCTCCTTCTTCTTCAACGCCCACAATGACCTCTTCCAGGAGATAGCCAAGTACCGTGCCGCGCGCAGGATGTGGGCCTCCATCATGAGGGACCGCTTCGGGGCGACCGACGAGCGGAGCCTGAAGCTGCGCTTCCACACGCAGACGGCCGGCTCCTCGCTGACGGCCCAGCAGGCCGAGAACAACATCGTGCGCACCACGGTGCAGGCTCTCTCCGCCGTGCTCGGGGGCACGCAGAGCCTGCATACCAACGCTTTCGACGAGGCGCTCGCCCTGCCGACCGAGCGCAGCGCCCGCATCGCGCTCCGCACTCAGCAGATTCTGGCCAGCGAGGGCGGCCTGACCGACACCGCCGACCCTTTGGCCGGCTCGTATTTTATCGAGTCCCTCACCGACGCGGTCGAAGAGGAGGCTTGGGAGTACATGAGGCGGGTGGACGAGTTAGGCGGGTCCGTCGCCGCCATCGAGGAACGCTTTATGCAGCGCGAGATCGAAGACGCCGCCTTCCGCTACCAGCGCGAGATCGAGAAGGAGGAGCGCGTCGTCGTCGGCGTTAACCGCTACGCACGGCCGGCCGGCGACGAGGACCTCGACATGGAGTTGCACGCCGTGGATGAGTCGATCCGCGAGCGCCAAGCCGAGCGGCTCTCGCGGCTCAAGGAAGAGCGCGACTCGACCGCCGTGGAGGGGGCGCTGGCGCGCCTCAAGAGCGCGGCCGAGGGCGACGAAAACATGCTCTATCCGATGCGGGAGGCGTTGTCCGAGCTCGCCACATTGGGCGAGGTATCGGACACCCTGCGCGCGGTTTTCGGCCAGTACAGGCCGTAAAACCTGCCGGGGTGTCCGGGCGACGTGTCGCCCTTCGACTTTGTTGGGGCGCCTGCCTGGTAATCTGCTAATGCTGACGAAAAAGGCAAACCCGTCGTGAGGCGGGAACGCAAAGCCCGCGGGCCTGCAAGCGCGAAGGCAGCCGGGTTGCTGAGGGGAAATACCGTGCCTGCATTTCAAAGAACGCGTTTTTTAGCCTGTAGTACTGTGGCAGCGTTCGTGCAATTCGTAGGCTTGCAGGGGGCAAAACAGGAGGCCGTGGCCCAGCCCGTGCGGGAGGGGCCGACCTAATAGGAAGCTTCCGGTTGGCAGTTCGCGCCGGGTGAGATCATCGTCGGCCTCGAACCGCAGGGCGACCTGCGCGATCTGAACCATAACAAAGGCCTCACCATCGAAGGAGACCTTCCGCGCAGGAATGTCAACGCGGTCGACTTGTCCCGAGATCTGACGGTCCACAAAGCGTGCAGGCCTACGAAAGTTCAGCCGAGGTTGAGTACGCCGAGCCCGACTTGCGGCTGCCGCCGCAAGTCGGGCCGAACGAGTCCCTGTATGAGACCTTACCTCTCCGTGGATACCTCTCCGTGGATGGGAAGGCGAGGAGCACCTTCTATTGCGATGCCGTCAGGGATCTGCTCAGGCACACCAGCAGCACGTTTTCCTACAGCCGACACACAGTTAAGATAGTCGCCACCGACGCGACCGGCAACGACGGCGTCAGGAGCAGCAGGTTTACGGTTCGGCGGTAAGGCGTGCGTCCCGAAAAGCAAACACGATAAGGACCGAGGCCTGCGCCCCGGTCCTCCTTTTGGGCCGCCGCACGGGGCGGGGGCCAAGGGGCCGTGTGGTAAGATTGGCACCGAAAAAGGGTGAACTCACCCCTTCTTGTATTCAGTTCCATACGTGCCGGTCGGGTGCACCGGAGGAGGTCGGTAAACGTGGTTGACTGGTTCCGCAGACGCGCCGCCAACGGCAGGCCGCCGGGTAATCTCCGGGAAACCGAAAAACTCGACGTCTCGGCCGAAACGGCTGAGGAATTGGTAGACCGGGGCCCCCAGCCCGAAGAGCCCGCCGACGGCTTCTCCGAAGCCGGGATACGCGAAGCCTTGCGGGACGTCAGGGACCCGGAGATCGGGCGCGACCTCGTCTCGCTGAACATGATCCGAAACGTCGATATCGAGGGCTCGGGTGTCACGATCGGTGTTGCCCTCACGACCGCGGGTTGCCCGATGAAGCACCGCATCACCACCGACGTGCGCGATCGTCTGATGGAGATAGCCGGTGTCGAGAGCGTCGAGGTGGACTTCGGCGTCATGACCGACGACGACCGCCAGAACCTGATGACCTCCCTGCACGGTGGCCCCTCGGAGCTGGCGCCGGCCTTCCGCGACGAGTCCAAAACCCGCATCATCGCCGTGGTCAGCGGCAAGGGCGGCGTGGGCAAGAGTACCGTCGCCGTCAACCTAGCCGCCGCGCTGGACCGGGCGGGCAAGTCGGTGGAGATCCTGGACGCTGACGTGCACGGCTCCTCCATCCCGGTCATGCTCGGCTCCACCGAGAAGCCCAACGTGGTAGGCGGCGTGATCTTCCCGGTAGTGTCCGAGACGGGCCTGAAGTTCATCTCCATGGGCAACTTCGTCACCGAGGGCCAGGCGATCATCTGGCGAGCGCCTATCGTCAACAAGGCCCTGACCCAGCTCATGCGCGACGTCTACTGGGACGAGCCGGACTTCATCATCGTGGATATGCCCCCCGGCACCGGGGACGTCGCCCTGACGGTGGCGCAGATGATCCCCAAGGCCGAGGCCCTCGTCGTCACGACCCCGCAGGCCGACGCCGCCCGGGTCGCCGTCAAGGCCGGCAAGATGGCCGTCCAGGCCCACCTCAAGCTTGCCGGCGTCGTCGAGAACATGGGCCACGCGGTCTGCCCGTGCTGCGGGGAGGAGATGAAGATCTTCGGCGGCGACGGCGGCAACCAGGTGGCCGGGGAACTCGGCTCGACTGTGATGAGCCGCATCCCGATCCTCCCGAACGCCACCGGCGAACCTGGCAACGCCCTTTTCGACGAGGGCTCGGCCCCGGCCCGCGCCTTCGACGAGATAGCCGCCAGCCTCGCCGCAACAAAGGTGCGCCGCCGGATCAAGGTATTGTAGTAAGGTTTCGGGCATCAGGCAAAGGGAGCAGCCCCGCAAAGGTGCGGGGCTGCTCCCTTTGCACGAGCCGTTGCTCTGGCTCTCCCCGGAAGCGGAAGCCTAGCTGATCAGGCCGAGTTCCTTCACCGCGTCGCGCTCCTCCTTCAGCTCGTTCACGGTGACGTCGAGCTTCGATTGGGCGAAGTCGCCGATTTCGAGGTCCTCGACGATCTCGAAGTTGCCGCCCGAGCACCGCACCGGGAACGACGACACGAGGCCCTCCTCCACGCCGTACTGACCGGACGACGGGACCGCCATCGAGCGAAGGCCGTCGGCCCCAAGCGCCCAGTCGCGCACGTGGTCGATCGCGGCGTTGGCCGCAGACGCCGCGGAAGACGCGCCGCGCGCCTCGATGATCGCGGCGCCGCGCTTGCCGACCTTGGGCATGAACTCGTTCTCGTACCAATCCATGCCCACCCTGTCGACGGCCCGCTCGCCGTTCACCCTAGCGTTGAAGAGGTCGGGAAACATCGATGGGGAGTGGTTGCCCCACACGACGAGGTCCTGAACCTCCTCGACGCCGACCGAGAGCTTCCGGGCGAGCATCGAGACCGCGCGGTTCTCGTCGAGCCGCGTCATAGCGGTAAAGCGCTCGCGCGGCACGTCCGGCGCGCTGTTCATCGCGATAAGGGCGTTCGTGTTCGCCGGGTTGCCGACGACCAGGATCCGCACGTCGTCCTCCGCGCCGGCGTTGATCGCCTCGCCCTGTGGCTTGAAGATCGCCCCGTTCGCCTCCAGGAGATCGGCGCGCTCCATGCCCTTCTGGCGCGGCCGGGCGCCGATCAACAGGGCGACGTTGGCGCCGTCGAAGGCCTCGCCGGCCTCGGCGGTGATGTCCACGGACTCGAGCAGCGGGAACGCGCAGTCGTGGAGCTCCATCGCAGTGCCCTCGGTCGCCTTCAGCGCAGGCTCGATCTCGAGCAGCTTCAGCCTGATCTTCTCGTCCGGGCCGAGCAACTGGCCGGAGGCGATTCGGAACAGAATCGCGTACCCGATCGCGCCCGCTGCGCCGGTTACGGTGACGGTCTTCGACATCCGGTTATCTCCTTCTATCTCCTGCTCGTCACTGCTCGGGAAACCCGATTCAATGATACGGGAACTCGCGCCTTCTTGCCGCTACTCCCCACGGTAAAATGCCCCCGGAACCCTTCTAGTTGAGCATGGAGGACCTTGGAGCTAGCAGAGGCCATACGGGCACGCCGGAGCGTCGGGCGCGTAAAGCAGGATCCGGTGGCAGACGAGATCGTCGAAGGGATATTGGAGAGCGCGGTGCACGCGCCGAACCACAAGCTCACTGAGCCCTGGATTTTCCACGTCTTTACCGGCAAGGGCCGCGGTGAGTTGGCCCGCGCCCGCGCCGAGACGGCCCGGCTGCAGGCCGAGGAGGAGGGCGAAGATGAGGAGATGGCGTCCGGCAGGGTCAGCCGCGAGCGCAAGAAGCCCTTCAGGGCCCCGGTCGTGATAGCCGTGGTATCCCGCGCCGGGCGCGACGGGGTCGAAACTGTCGAGAACCAAGCCGCCTGCGCGGCGGCCGTCCAGAATATGCTCCTGACCGCCCACTCCTTGGGCCTCGGCGCCATCTGGCGTACCGGCCCTGTCGCCTACCACCGGCACATGCGCGAATTCTTCGGGCTGCAAGGGGACGACAGCATAGTCGCGTATATCTACCTCGGCTACCCCGACATGGGCGAGAGGCCGCGACGCCGCGGGGCCGTCTCCGAGAGGACCGCCTGGCACCGGGGATAGGCGCGGGTACCGAAACCCGCAGGCGGGTACTGGCGTACCCGGAGGCGTCAACAAACAGGGAGGCCCGATGAAGACCATCTTAAGAAGACTGCTGATTCTCGCCGCCCCGATAGTGTGGCGCAAAATCAAGGAGCGTCGGAGCAGGGGCCGGTAAGCCCCAGCGTGATGTACAGATCCGTAGGCTTCTTGCGGTTAATGTCGACGGCATTCGGCGCCTGCCGGAGAGGACAGCCCGACTGTTGGAAGCCTATCGCCGGCGACGGGAGAACCTCAATTCTCGACCGGGACCGCCTCGAAGCCCTTCTCTGAGCGTCTGACGCGGACTACCGGATCTCCGGGTTCGTGGTACAGGATCACGGGCGCGCCTTTCTCTTCGGCCTCGGTAAGCACCTCGATGCGGTTGCGGCGGGCGGCCTCGGGGTCGGTGTCCACGCCGGCTATAAGGTCGGGGTTTAGCCAGATCTTGGCGGGCGCCAGGTCCGCGGTGTAGAGCGCGACGTCTTCTCCGGACCCGATCCAAACCACCTGGTGCCCCTCGGAGTGCCCGCTTCTGACCTCGACCCTGACCCCAGGGATGATCTCCCCGTCTCCCTCAAGCAACTCGCACCAGCCCTCCTCGACGCCTCTCTCCACGGCGGGAACGGCCTCTCGGCGGCCATCCCCTTCGGGCATCTCCTTCGCCTCGTCCAGGGCGGCCCGCTGCACGTGAACGGTGGCGTTCGGAAAGCTTGGAGGCTCCAGCGCCCAGCCGACGTGGTCCGCGTCCAGGTGCGAGAGCACCACGTGCTCCACGTCCTCGGCCGAGTACCCGGCCTCCTTCATGTGATTCATGAGGTCCTCTTCCCGCTTTAGCTCGTAGCGCCCGACGAGGATCTCGGGCAGCTGGGGGCCGAAGCCGGCGTCCAGGAGCACGAGGGTCCTGCCCGTCTCCACGAGGATGGGGTGCATCGCGCCCTTGATGCGCGCCTTTTTGGAGCCGCCGAAGAGGTTCCCCGCGTCCGTTACGAAGACGCCGTCGTCGAGCAGGTGAACCCGCGCCGATCCCACGTCGAAGCTTCTAACCGCAACCAATTTAGCCGTCCTCTCTTGTGGGTGGGGACGAATAATAGCGGCGCCGGCCATTGAGCGCTTTACACCGAGCCCCGTTCGGGGGATAACGCCTGAAGTGGTTGGACCACGGACGAATTCCCCATCTGGCATATGCGGCCGGGGCCGATGTGCGTCATACTTGTCGCTATGGAGTTAACGAGGACAAGGCTATCGGGCGGCCAAAACGCCCGCCACCGGTGGTTGGTGGCGGTCCTGGTGGCCGTTTTGCTCTCGACGCTGATCCTCGGCGGGCGGGGCGAGGCTGCCACCGCCTACGCCGACGAAGCCACCGCCTACGACGACGAAGAGCTGAGGCTCCTCGGCCTTATCAACGACTACCGCAAGGAGAACGAGCTGCGGCCCCTGATCCTATCGGACACCCTCACCGTCGCCTCCGAGCACCACTCACAGGACATGGCCGAGTACGGATTTTTCGCCCACGTTACCGAGAAGAGCTCTTACTACCCCGCGGGCGCCGAGCCCTCGGACCGCATGGAGATCGAGGGCTACGAGTACGACACCGCGAAGGGCGAGAACCTGGCGGTCGGCTACGAGACAGCCGAGGAGGCAATGAACACCTGGCAGGAGAGCTCCTCGCACGACGCGGCGATGCTCGACGGGAACTACCGCGTGATGGGCGTGGCCCGCATCAACGCGCCGGGGAGCGTTCACGGCTGGTACTGGACCACCGATTTCGGCGGCCACGTGGACACCCTCACCCGGTAACGGCCTCGGCTACGCGCGCAGGCGCTTGCCCAAGACGTCTTTCAGTGCGCTCGCGAACAACGCTGGGTGTCTCAGCAGGCTGTAGACGGGGGCGTCCCCGGTAAAGCATTCGACGAGCGCGCGGCTCGCCTCCCGGTCCCCCTCGCAGGCTCTAAAGAGCGGCTCGAGGAGGTCCATGTTCGGCAGAAGGTTGACCAGCGCCTGGCCGGAGAGGTGCTCCCGAGCCCGCTGGCGGCGGAGCTGGCGAGCGTAGCCAGAGAGGGTGGTCTCTGAGAAATCTTTGCGGCTGTGGGCTTCGTGGGACCAGGTGGCGGCGAGGCGGCCTGACTCCACGGCGTAGCCCACGCCCTCCCCGCTTATCGGGTGGATCAGGCTCGCCGCGTCCCCGACGGCCATTACGCCCTGCCGGTTGAGCTTCGCGCCCCACATCCCCATCTTGAGCGACCAGCTCTTCGCAGGGCCTTCGGGCTCGGCGTCTTGGAGCCAGTCGGCGATCCTCGGCTCCTCCAAAAAACGGTCGAAAAAGTCTTTCAGGTTCCTGCCCGTCCTGGCGATGGCCCTTGTGGAGACGCCCGCCCCGACGTTAGCTCGGCCGTCCCCGAGGTAGAAGACCCAGCCGTAGCCGGCCCCCCTGGCGTTCAGGTCCTCCGTCATAAAGACGTGGATGTCCTCCTTGTTCGGCCCGTCCACGCCGCGGAAGTACTGGCGGCGAGCCACCGCGTTCTGGTGGGCCTTCATCTGCGACTCGAAGCCCCCGACGCCGTCCGCGACCACGACGAGCGGCGCGGCGAAATCGAGGGGACCGCCGCCGTTCTCGACCGAGAGGCCCGTGACCTCGCCCGCCGAGGAGCGCAGGAGGCGCGTGGCCCGGGTGCGAGGCAAAAACTCGGCGCCCGCGCCCTCTGCCCGCTCCAGCAACTTCGAGTCGGTCTCTTCGCGTCTGACCACGTATCCATGCGGGCCGTGCAGCGTGGGAGGAACGCCCTGGCGGATCTTGGCGGTCCTCGTAAAGATGGAAAAACCTGTGAACCGGCCATGGTGCGGCTCGTCCAGCCAATCGCCAAGGCCCATCATCGCCACCTCGTTCGCCGCGTGGGGCATCAGGCCGTCGCCGCAAGGCTTATCTCGCGGGAACTCCTGGCGGTCCAGGAGCAGGGTCTTGAGGCCCGCCTTGGAGGCGTGGTAGGCCGCGGAGGCGCCGCCGGGGCCGGCGCCCACGACGACAAGATCGTAGCGCTCGCTCATCGTTTTCCTCCCCAACTTACCGCCGACTGTGACAGAATGCTCCACGAATGCCCCGCCCGGAGCGGGCCACATTATACCTGCGCCAGAAGGAGACAGCCCCCTTGGTAGACCGGACCCGCCCCGCCCGCTACGCGCCGGGGGACCGCGCCGCCCTCAAAGCCACAGGCCAGCCCGTCCACGTCCTGGAAGTCCGTCGCGGCGAGTTCGTCCCGGACTTTGTCTACAAGGTCCGCATCCTAGCCGAAAAACCTGCCCGACCGTACAACCTGTCGGTCCCCGAGTACGACCTCGCAGATCCGCCGGTCTGAAGCTACGGGCATCCACGCGGGCTACCTTATCGGCACCCACGAAACCGAGGATACGCGCCCTTAAAGAGCCGGGAAGGTCGTTGCGTCGGCCCGGTCATAAAAATCTGAAACCCAAGACCTGGAGCCCAAAGCCTCTAGAAGCCCTCGCTCGTCACGCTCATGTAGGCGACGTCTACGAGGGGGACGCCTGTCTCCAGCGCCCGGCCGATGGCGCGGGTCAGGACCTCGGCGGCCACGCCGGCGTCGGGGAAGTGGCCGTCGAGGAGGCGGGCTGCGCGGGCTATCTCGTAGAAGGAGAAGCGACGGCGTCCGCCGGTGAGCTCGTAGACCGCCTCCAGCACCTCGAAGCGCAGGGAGATTAGCTGCTCCAGCCTCCAGCGAATCTCGTCCACCGTCAGATTCATCGTCTGGTAGAGGCGGGCTATCTCGGCCACCTGGATAAGTGTCGGGGGCCGCTTGAGGAGTCGGCTGACGGAGGTCTCGTCGAGGTAGCGCCTGGCGGTTATGCGGGCGAGCGCGAGCCGGCCTTCGGGGGTCTGGTAGCCGGCCAGCGGTCGGAACTCCTCGGCCCCCCGCGGGCCGGAGACCCGCATTTCTTCGGCGCCCACGAAGACCCGCGGGGTGTGGCCGCCTGCGTAGTAGCCGATCTGACGCGCCATGCGCATCGTCTCTGGAGAGGGCTCGCCGGTACGGATCTCGACCCACCGCCTCACAGTGCCCGAATACAGCCTCTCCAGGGCGCGCCAGGTGGCGTCGCCGCGGAGGTCCACCTCGCCCGACTTCTCCGTGACTACCGAGACCTCTACCTCCGGCATCGTGGCCCGGTACGCCTCTCGGACCGCCGCTAGAAGCTCTTCGAACTCTTCGTCGACCGCGCCGGCGAGGTAGCGACGCCTCTCTGCCGGAAGGACGTACATGAGGCGGCTCTTAATTCTGCGCTCCTTGCCTTCGGCCGCCTTGAGTCGGTCTATAGCCTCATAGAGCTCCCGTCGCCGGGTATAGACGAGCGTCGTGAGGCGCTCGACTTGCGGGTCCGTGGCGAAGCCCTCCGACCATGCCTCGTCCCGCGTGGAACAGGCCGCCTCGTGGGCGTTCTCCGCCCTCAGGACCGACCGCTCCTCTTTTTCGCGTTCCGCCTGGGCCTCGCCGAGCTCGCGCTCCAGGGTCTCTATCGTCGAAGGCATCGCGCTTTCCCCGTTCCCACCACTCTGCACGACCGAGAATCCATTCTACAGTACGCCCGTTTTTGCGAAAGCCAGTGGCCTCCGCAGGCGCGGCTCGTCTGGGGCACTCCGCCGTTGCGTCGGCCGCGGAAAAGCTCCAGATTTGTCCTCAGCCGGGACCCATACAAGGGGAGAATGCATGGACTTCGACACCGGAAGCCAAGCGGAAACGGGCCGCTTGGGAGGTTCTTGCGGGGGTTCGGGTCCGGGCTCCGGGGGCGCCCGCCGGGGGGAAATTCGATTACGGGAACCCTGTACACCAGTTCACCGTCACCGTGCGGAGGCTCGCGTGGGAGCCGGCAGCCTTCTTCGGGCGCATAAATCGGCAGGGCGATTACGTGAACCCCCTTTATAGCCAGGCCGGTGAAGACGAGTCTCGAGACCACCTCTCACGTCGTGGCGTATGCCGACGTGGCTATCCTGCTGACCTGGACCCCGATCCTCGGGGCGGTCGCCGCCGGCCTCTGGTACACGGTGTTGTCCATTTTCGGGATCAGGGAGGCCATCACATTTCCACGGGCAAAGGGGTGTCCATCGTGCTGATCTCCGTGGCCGTGGACCTCTGTGTTCTGTTCCTGGTCGCCTTGCTCATCGGGGCCGTAACTTTCACCGTTTTGAACAGCATGTAGCCGAGTTGGCCGGCCGCTATACTATGCCGATCCGAAGCGAAGGGGGTTCGCGCGTGGCGCAGACAGTTACTCTTATACCCGGCGACGGCATCGGACCGGATCTCACGGACTCCGTCAAGGAGGTCATCGGCGCGCTGGACGTCGGGATCGAGTGGGAGATCGCCGAGGCCGGCGAGACGGTTATGGAGGCGGAGGGCACTCCCCTACCAGAGGCCGTGCTCGCCTCCATCCGGCGCAACAAGGTCGCCCTCAAGGGACCCCTAACCACCCCGGTCGGGACCGGCTTCCGCTCGGTGAACGTGGCGCTGCGCAAGGAGCTTGACCTCTACGCCAACATTCGTCCGAGCCTGAGCCTGCCCGGTGTCGAGACACCACACCGAGATATCGACCTGATCATCTACCGCGAGAACACCGAGGACCTCTACGCCGGTGTGGAGCACACCGTCGGCAAGCACGCGGCGGAGTCGATCAAGATAATCACGCGCGAGGGCACGGAACGCATCTGTCGCATGGCCTTCGAGCGCTCGAAGGAGCAGGGCCGAAAGCACATCACCGTCATCCACAAGGCGAACATCATGAAGTTCACCGATGGCCTCTTTCGGGATGTTTTCTTCGAGGTCTCCAAGGACTACGAGAACGACTTCGAGGAGATAGACGACCGAATCGTGGACAACATGTGCATGCAGCTCGTCATGAAGCCGAATCTCTACGACGTGCTGGTGTGCCCGAACCTCTACGGCGACATCCTCTCGGACCTGTGCGCCGGCCTGACGGGGGGGCTGGGCGTGGCCCCGGGTGCGAACATCGGGGAGGAGATCGCGGTCTTCGAGCCGGTGCACGGCTCCGCGCCCAAGTACGCCGGGCAGAACCGCGCGAACCCCCTGGCGACCTTGCTCTCGGCCAAGCAGATGCTCATACACCTCGGCCACGACGAGGCCGCCGACCGGATGCAGTCAGGCATCGAGGCCGCGCTCAAGAACCCGGAAACCCGCACCAAGGACCTTGGCGGCAGCGCGGGCACGAACGAGTTCACGCAGGCCATCGTCTCGAACCTGTAAGCCCAACCGATGCTCCCCGTCGGAACCGCGGGTGACGCGGGCCGGGCCTTTGTGCCCACCCGCGCCTCGTTGCGGAGCCAGGGGTAACCCGGTTTCCCGGGGCGGAATGCGGGTCGCGATCTTCACAGAAACCTTTGTGCCGGCGCTGGACGGCGTCGTCACGCGGCTGCGCAGCACCATAGACGAGCTGCTGAAAATCGGCGACGAGATGTTGGTCATCGCCCCGAGCTACGGCGAGGGTCCGGCCTACTACCACGACGTCCCGATTCACCGCGTGGCGAGCGTGCCGTTCCCTCCGTACCCGCAGATAAAGCTCGCGCCTGTCAACCCGCGCGTGGGACGGGCCCTCACAAGGTTCGGGCCCGACCTGATCCACGCCGTCAACCCGGTTGTCCTCGGAAGCGGCGCCCCTTTTTATGCCCACCGGCTGGGGGTCCCGCTCGTCGCCTCCTACCACACGAACGTCACGACCTACGCCCGATTCTACGGTCTCGGAATAGGCGAGAAGGCGGGCCGTTGGTGGACGCGAACGCTGCATAACAGGGCGCGGATCAATCTCTGCACCTCCGAAACCACGCGAAAGTACCTGAGCGACAACGGCATCGAACGCCTACACGTCTGGCCCCAGGGCGTGGATACCTCGCGTTTCCATCCGAAAAAATTCTCGGAAGAGTGGCGCATCAAACTCTCCGGCGGGGACCCCGACGCCCCTGTCTTACTCTACGTCGGCCGGCTGGGCCGCGAGAAGAGCATCGGCAGCCTCAAGGAGGTGCTGCGCGCGATGCCTGGCGTACGGCTTACCCTCGTGGGCGACGGTCCAGCCCGCGGAGAGTTGGAAGAAGAGTTTGCCGGGATGCCGGCGGTCTTCTCCGGCACGCGGCGCGGGGCGGAGCTCACGGCAGCCTACGCGTCGGCTGATGCACTGGTGTTTCCATCCACGACGGAGACCTTGGGCCTAGCGATGCTGGAGGCGCTTTCGTCGGGGCTGCCCGTCATCGCGGCGCGGGCCGGGGCTTCGCACGAGGTCGTCACGGATGGCGAGAGCGGCCTGCTTTACGAACCGGGGGACCCGGATTCCCTCGTCGAGGCGTGCCGCCGGGTTTTGACAGACGCGGACCTGCGCGCCCGGCTGCGAGAAGGGGCGCGCAGGTCCGCCGAGACCAAGGACTGGGAGGCGGCCACCCGGGCCCTGCGC
>CADCUZ010000026.1 GCA_902806015.1 uncultured Rubrobacteraceae bacterium | reverse complement strand
GCTCGATCATGGAAGCGATGAACGTGATGTACGAGGTCGAGGAGGACCGGCCGGCCTGGAAGATGTACGGCATCTCCATCTTTATCTCGCTCGCCGTAATCGTCCTCATGCTTACGGCTTTCGGCATCGTCATCTTCGGCGGCTCCGTCGGCGGCGGGCTGGCCGGTGCCATCGGGCTCAAGGGCACGTTCGAGGCGGTGTGGCGTATTATTCAGTGGCCGATAGTGGCGTGCATCGTATTGTTTACTTTCGCCATCATCTACTTTTTCGCTCCGGCCGCAAAGCAGAAGTTCGCCTGGATCAGCCCCGGCGCGATCCTGGCCTTCGCGTTCTGGTTGCTCTTCTCACTGCTCTTCTCTTTCTACGTGGGGAACATCGGAGGCGACTCCTACAACGAGACCTACGGGTCGCTGACCGGCGTGATCCTCCTGCTGCTCTACATCTACTACTCTGCCTTTATCATGCTGATAGGCGCGGAGATGAACCAGGTGATCGAATGGCACATCCCCGGCGGCAAGGACGAGGGCGAGAAGGTTCCGGAGGAGGACCGCAAACCGGACGTCCGCCGGCTCGCCCGCGCAAAGGAGGGGGAAGAGGGCCGCTGACGCCGGCCTCCCACCGTTGAAGGTCTACGGCCTGGACTTCACCAGCGCCCCCGCCCACCGCAAGCCCCTCGTCGCCCTGCGCTGCGAGCTGACCGCCGGGGTCTTGCGGGTAGAGGACGCCGAGACGCTAACTGATTTCGGGCAATTCGAATCCTGGCTGCAGACACCCGGCCCGTGGGTGTGCGGGATGGACTTCCCGTTCGGCCAACCGAAGGGTCTCGTTTCCGCCCTCGGCTGGCCGGCGGGCTGGGAGGGCTACGTCGGGGAGGTGGCTCGGCTCGGCAAGGAAGGGTTCGAGGGCGCGGTTCGGGCGGACATGGCCTCGCGCCCCTACGGGAGCAAGTGGCGCTACCGGCTCGCCGACCGAAGGAGCGGCTCGAGCAGCGCGATGATGCTCTTCCGGGTGCCGGTGGGCAAGATGTTCTTCCAGGGCGCCCCGCGCCTGCTCCGCTCCGGCGTCGCCGTCGAGCCCTGCCGCCCGAACGGCGACCCTCGCGTGGCCGTCGAGGCCTACCCCGCCGTAGTCGCCCGACGTTTCCTTGGCCGCGCGAGCTACAAGAGGGACGGCGTGCCCGACACGCCCGAGAGACGCGGGGCGCGGGAGCGGCTCGTCTCGGGCCTCGGGTCGGAGACGCTGCGCCGCGCGTACGGCTCCACCGTCGCGATGGACGGCGCCTGGAAGCAGAGGTTCACAGAAGAGCCGGGCGCAGACGCACTGGACTCGCTCCTGTGCGCCATCCAGGCCGCCTGGGCGTACACGAAGAGGAACGAGAATTGGGGCGTTCCGCCGGAGTGCGACCGGGAGGAGGGTTGGATCCTGGACCCCGCCTTACTCGCAGGCTAGAGAGGAGGCCCCGTTGTCCTACACAGAGAAACTCGACAAGGCCCTCGCCTACGCCGCCGATCTGCACAGGGATCAGGTCCGCAAGGGCACCTGCGTACCCTACGTCACGCACCTGCTCGCGGTCGCGGCCATCGTGGGCGAGAACGGTGGAACAGAAAGCGAGGTCATAGCCGCCCTCCTGCACGACGCCCCCGAGGACGCCGGCGGCGAGCCGCGACTCGCGGAGATCCGGGCCCGCTTCGGCGACGGCGTCGCCGACATCGTCGCCGGATGTACGGACACCCACGAGGATCCGAAACCGCCCTGGCGCCAGCGCAAGGAGGATTACCTAGCTCACCTCTCCGAAGCGCCCACCCCCGTCCGCCTCGTTTCGGCGGCCGACAAGCTCCACAACGCCCGCTCCGTCCTCGCGGACTACCGGGCCATCGGGGAAGGCCTCTGGGACCGATTCGACGGCGGCAGGGCCGGAACCCTCTGGTACTACCGGGCGGTCGCGGACAAGCTCGCGGAAGCGGGCGGCCCCATCGTGGACGAACTGGACCGCGTCGTCACGGACCTGGAGCGCATCGTGGACGGCCGCCGGTAAGGACGGGTTACGCCGCGTGGGTGATAGGGGGCAGGCTTCGTACCGGACCCGGGTGGAACGGTTTCCCTATCCGCGGGCGGCGTCGGTCCGCTACACGGCGCTCTGGATGTCTTCTGCCAGGGTCGGGTGGATGTAGACGGCCTCGCGCACCACGGAGAGCGGCAAGTCCGCGTTCATCAGGTCCTCGTAGATGTGGACGAGTTCTGCGCCTTCGACGGTAAGAACCGCCGCACCGAGGACGCGGTCGTTGGAGGCGTCCGAGACGACCTTTATAAAGCCCTTGTTCTCCCCAAGCTCGAAAGCTTTGCCCTTCTCGCCCTGCATGTCGAGGTGGTGGACCTCAATCTCGTAACCGGCCTCGCGGGCCTCGCGCTCGGTCATGCCGACGCGCCCGAGCTCGGGGTCGGTAAAGACGGCATACGGCACGACGCGGTCGGTGGTGCGCGAACCCTCCCCCGCCATCTGGGAGAGGAGCACCCGGTGGTCGTCGTAGGAGGTGTGGGTGAACATCGGGCCGCCCCGGATGTCCCCGCCAGCCCAGATGCCTCTCACGCCCGTCGCCAACCGCTCGTCGGTCTCGACGAAGCCCCAGCGGTCCGTCTCAAGGCCGACGTTCTCCAGGCCGAGATCGTCGGTGTTCGGACGGCGGCCGGTAGCCAGGAAGAGGTGCGTCGCCCGGACCTCCGCCGGGTCGCCGCCGCCGAGCGTCAGGGTGAGGCCGTCCCCGTCGGTAGCGACGCCCCGAGCGCGCTCACAGAAGACGAACCTCACGCCTTCCTCGGCCAAAAGGCGACGCATAGCCTCAGAGACGTCGTCGTCCTCGCCGGTGGTGACGTGGTCGGAGGAGCCGACGACTACCGTCACCTCGCTGCCCATCCGGCGGTAGAACTGGGCCATCTCGAGCCCGATGTAGCTGCCGCCGACTATGACCAGGTGCCCCGGCAGCTCGTCCCTGTTCATCCAGTTGCCGGCGTCGATGTAGTCCACCGTATCGAGGCCGTCTATCGGGGGGATGAGGGTACGGGTCCCGGTGTTGAGAACGACCTGGCCGACGAGGAGGAAACTGTCCCCGACGCTCACGCGGAAGCCACCGCTCTCCCGACCTTCGAGGCGAGCGTGGCCCCGGATCAGGAAGGGGTTCTCCGACCCTTCCAGACCCCGGTCGAGGCCGGCGCGCTTGGTCTCTGCCACACCCCTCGCCCGCCGGAGCACGGCGGGGAAGTCTACGCGCACCTCGGGGATGTCGATCCCGTACTCGGCGGCGCGGCGGGCCTGAAAGGCGACCTTCGCGGAGGCGATGGCGGCCTTCGTGGGGCTACAACCGAAGTTCACGCACGACCCGCCGAGATCCCTTCGCTCCACGAGAGCGACGGTGTGGCCCTCGCCGGCCAGCTTGTAGGCGAGCGGGATGCCCGCCTGGCCGCCGCCGACGATCAGGACGTCGTAGTCCGTTCCGTTTTGCAAGGCTTGCTCCTTTTGCGTTTGGTTCGTGCCGGCTGCGTCTCAGGAAGAGCCGACGCCGGCCATCTCGCAGTCGCACGGCTTCTCACGTCTTTGGCATCCATGAGAGCACCGTCGCGGCCTGGGCCGCAGGAGATCTCGTCCCTACCCGCCGAGGAGTACCTCGCCGCCGCTCGTCCCCGCGGCGTCGTGCGCGGGACGGTCCCTGGCCGCAGGCGGACGCGAAGACCAAGCATCCTAGCACGACGCAATGCATCCGCGTCGGTCCGGGACCGGCAAGGGGCAAGAGCGACCCAATTACCGCACGACCGCGCCGTCGTCGCGCAGGATCTCCACGGCGTCCGGGTCGGTGTGGAAGACGCGCACCTGGACGGTGGACGCGACGAGCAGGAGGCCGAGGAGGCCGCCACGCAGATCTCGCGGGTTGGCCGGCTCGACCCAGCCGACCTCAGCGTTTGAGAGGTCGGCATCGGTGGTAACGAACCGCTGGAGCAAGAGGCTCAGGGGCACCCGCAAGATAAGGGCGGCGACGACCGAGCCCACGACCGTTACGGCCATGAGGTAGAGCTGCCAGTGCATGTAGATCCCGACCCCCAAGGCGGCGAGAAAGAGGACCGCCGCGAGTAGGTTCGCCGCCACGATGGTCGTGCCGCAGTTGCGGTGTATTGCCAGACGCCTCTGGCCGCGCCTGAGTCTCCTAAGTGCCTCCCTAGCCGCGCTATCCACCTCTCCCATCGAGCGGACACCCTGCACGAAGAAGCCGTCGTCGGTCGAGAAGCCGCTGAGCTTGCGTCCCGGCTCGCGCTCCATCATCACCGCGATGGTCGCGTGCTCCAGGGCGTGGTTGCGGCGCAAAATTTTGTTCCCCAACACCGCCTTAAGCTGCCTCGGGTAGACGAACAAACTCCCCACCGCCTGCAGGGAGAACAGGATCGGCAGCAAAAACAGGAAAAGGAACACGAAAAACGCCACGAACAGGACCATTACCAGTAGGGCCACGTACAGCTACTTTCCTCGGTTGAGATACGTTCTATAGAGGATTATATCTCAGCTTTCAGCGCGCTACGCCCCCGGTTCCCACCCTCAGCACGCGAACTGCCGGCCCGCAGGACCGACCTCCCACCCCACGTGCAGGCGCGGCTCTTTAGGACCCGTCCACGCACGACGGGCGGCCGACAAAAGGACCGGGCGCCCCTGCGCGAACGGGGCGGAACACGCCCCCACGGCCGAGAAGGGGGAGACTCAAAGCGGGGGCGTCAACTCTAGTATGCCAGTAGGGCGGAGCGGCTTGCGGGCAAACGCACTGAAAGCTGGCTCAGCCGCGCCAGCCTCCTAAATATCCACCTCATCCGGGCTCTCCAACCCGTGCAGCAGCCCGAGCGCGGCGACGGCGACCCGTCGGTGCCCTTCCTTGTCCCCGGGCTCCCCCATCGGGAGGTTGTACGGGAAGGGGACGCGGGCGACGCGGGGTGCCGCCACCCCGCGCTCCATGGCGAGCGTTACGGTGGGTATACCGCTGCCCTCTATGGCCTCGCAGACCAGGCCCACGGCCCGGTGGCAGAGGGGTCAGGAGGGGGTGAGCAGGACGGCGTCGGCGCCGTCTTCGACCAGCCTGTCGGCAACCTCTGGGGCCGTTTTCTCCCGCAGCGGACCCGTCTCGTGGATGGCGCCCATAAAGGAGAAGTGGCGGCGGTTCAGGCTTCCGACGATGCCCTCTTCGGCCAGGCCGCGCAGGGTCCACAGGGGAAAGACGGCGTCGAGGTCCGAGCCTTCATCGGGGCGGTGGTAGGCGTGGGTCCAGGTGAGCCCTCGCGCGTCGGACGGGATCTCACGGTACGAGCAGTCTCCCGCGGGGTCGTCTATGTCGAAGCGTAACTGCTCGGGCAGGTGCACGCCGCCGGTCGTGACGAGCGCTAACCTGCTCTCCCGGAGGGGCTTTTTCGGCAGCACGAAGGGGACCACTAGACGTTGAAGCGGATGAGCACGGTGTCGCCGTCCTTTACGACGTATCCGCGGCCTTCGAGACGGATCTTGGCCCCTTCTTTGCCCTTCGCCCACGAGCCTGCGGCGACGATGTCTTCCCAGCACCCCACCTCGGCGGCGATAAAGCCGCGCTCCATATCAGTGTGGATGCGCCCGGCGGCTGTGCGGATCGTGGAGCCTTCGCGCACGGTCCAGGCCCGGCTCTCTTTCTCTCCAGCGGTGAAGAACGTGACGAGCCCGAGCAGGCGGTAGGCCGACCACACGAACTCCTCGAAGCCCGTGGTCTCGAGGCCCAGCATCTCCAGGTACTCCCGCGCCTCGTCCCCCCCGAGCTCCACCACCTCGGCCTCGAGCTTCGCGGAGAGGCGCACGGCCTCGGCGCCTTCGCGCCCGGCCAGCTTCTCGACCCTGGAGCTGTACGTGTTGCCCTCGGCGAACGACTCCTCGTCCACGTTCGCCACGTAGAGGGTTGGCTTGGCCGTGATGAGCGTGCCCATCGCCTCTTGCAGCACCTCTGTCTTCACGTAGGAGCGGGCGGGGTTCCCGTCGGAGAGGTGGTCCCGTAGCCTCTCCAGCTCGGCGGCCTCGGCCTTGAGCTTCGCGTCGCCACCCTTGGCCGCCCTCCCGACCCGGTCAAGCCTCCGCTCCACGGTCGCGAGGTCGGCGAGCAGAAGCTCCGTGTTTATGGTCTCGGCGTCGCCCTCGGGGTCCACGACGCCTTCGACGTGGACCACGTCCTCGTCCTCAAAGCAGCGGACGACGTGGGCGACGGCATCGCACTCGCGGATGTGGCCGAGAAACTGGTTGCCCAGGCCCTCGCCAGCGCTCGCCCCCCGCACCAGCCCGGCGATGTCCACGAAGTCGACCGTCGCCGGCACCACGCGCCGGCTCTTCATCGTCTCCGCCAGGGCGTCCAGGCGCCCGTCGGGTACCGCGGCGACGCCCAGGTTCGGGTCGATGGTGGTGAACGGGTAGTTCTGCGCCTCCGCGCCCGCACGCGTCAGGCTGTTGAAGACCGTGGATTTGCCCACGTTGGGTAGGCCTACTATTCCGACTCTCATGGGGCTAGTGTAACAAACTGTAGCAAGTTCACTGTGGCGTTCCGTGGGTACGGTAAAATCCGGGTCCGGAGATCTACCAGGTCACACAGTGAGTGGAAGGGCTGGCATTGGACAGGCAGTTGCAGATACAGATCCTGCTGGACCACTACGAGAGGCCGCGGCACCGGGGCGAGCTCGGGGACGCGGACGTCGAGATGCCGGGTGGCAACCCCGGTTGCGGGGACGTGGTCACCGTCTACCTCAAGGGGAACGAGGACCACGAGCACATCCACGACGTCACCTACGAGGGCGAGGGCTGCACCATAAGCATGGCCGCCTCCAGCATGATCCTGGAGGAGATCCACGACGGCAACCTCACGATGGACCAGGTGCTCGACCTCGACTACAACGAGATGATCGAGAAGCTCGGCCGCCAGGTGGTGGCCTCCCGCCCGAAGTGCGCCACTCTGGGCCTCGGCACGGTGAAAGCCGCCATAAGGAAGTACCAGAAGGACCGCCGCCTGGAGAAAGCCGGCGTCACGCGCCCGGAAGACGAGGGCCTCATCTTCGGCGACACCGCCGCCGAAGCGGCGAAAAATTAGTAGCCGTCAGCTATCTCTTTGCCACCGCGCCGGCTGCGGTGGCGGACGCCACGAAGACGGCGGCCTGAAGAACGGCGGAGAGTAAGATGCTAAAAAGGAAGAGCGTCCAGGCTTCGTCGGAGGATATGTGGGTGCCCAGCACGTCCGAGAGGGTGGCGGCCATCCGGGGGGAGCCTATGCCGTGGGCGGCGACGAGCGCCCCGGCGGAAGCCCCAATCACGTAGACCGGGGCGGCCACCGCTCCCCCGATCAGGCCGGCTAGCGCCCCGGGGCGCTCGACCTCTGCCCCCGCGGCCCGCTTGCCACAGGAGTAGCCGACAAAGATGCCGACGAGTATTCCAGCCAGGGAGCCCAAAAGCGAGGCGACGAAACCCAACACCCCGCCGATACCGCCCCAGACCATGCCGACGCGTAGCGCGCCTCCGCGCTCCCCTTTCTGCTCCATGGCCGCATTCTAGCGGCCCGCGCCATTGCTGGCCGGATCAGAGACCGCGCAAGAGCACCGCCGCGCGGTAGTGCACCAGGGCGTCTGTCCCGTCCTCGGGCTCCCGTTTAGGGGCCGGGCCGAAACCTTCGACCAGCCGCCCGCCGCAAAAACATGCCTTCGAGGTCCCGTCGTCGAGCAAGGCCGCCAGGCTCTCGGCGTCGTAGACCGCCGGACAACCCGAACAACGCCACAAAAACGTAACCGTCCGTTCGCGAGAGATCATTAGCACCCCACCCCACCGTTTTGCCACCGGTCGCCACCACACTACACCCGATCCCGGTCCACCTGAAGAGAGAAGCGTTAAGGACGGGTTAAGAACTTCGTGACGCGCAGGAGGCCCGATCGACTACGAGCTCTACCCGTGGACCCAGCGCCAGCTCCACTTCTGGACCTCTCCTGAGTCGGTTGCGTACAGGATCATCTCGACCTTGCGCCTCGTCCACCGTACACGCCTTCGGAGGCGACAAGAAAGTAGTTCCTGTCCGGGTAGTCCGTCGATCCGGCGGGCACGAGCTCCGGCGCGTGATTCTCTCCTGCCAGTTGGCCCTCTTCCGTCGCGGGGATCAGGTACCGGGCCGTTGCCGTTGCGGAGCGGCCGCCGAGGTCAGGACCTTGCCGGGGGCGCCCCAGTCCGGTGAGACGTGGGATCAACCCCACGTTATCCGGTTCGCTGGCGTCGTGGCGCTCGGGGGCTGCGGCGGAGCGGAGCTGGCCGCCAGCGGCCTGCGCCCCGGCGTCCGCCAGTGCGAACCTCCTTTGGCCGTGGTTCGATGAGCTCACGGCCTCCGGGTCGCCGCGTACCAGGGCCAGAAACCTGGCGGCCTCACCCCAATAAAGGACGACCAAGATCACCACGAGGCCCAACGCCGCGCCGGACTGTTCTCTTCGCAACCGCCGGAGCATCAGCGGTACCTGAGCGCCGGGCAGCGCGTAGCCGCGTTCATCTCTCCTCACGGTTTCGGGTCTCACCCCGCGCACGGCTCCATCATCGGCGCGGGACAGAGAAGGTCTTGGCTAGGCGCGCTCTATGAACTCGATGCGGTAGCCGTCGGGGTCGCGCACGAAGAAGATGCGGGTGCCGCTGCCCATGGCGTGCGGCTTACTCTCAAACTCCACCCCGCCGGCCGCTTCCAGTTTCTCGGCGAGGGCGTCCAGGTCCTCGACAGCGAAGGCAACGTGGCTGTAGCCGGTGCCGATCTCGTAGGGCTCGGTCTGGTCGTGGTTGAGCGTCAGTTCCAGCCGGGGCTCGGGGTCGCCGGGGACGGCGAAGAAGGCGTTGGTCGCGTCGTCACCGATGGGCGTCTTGCGGGCGAGCTCTAGGCCCAGCTTGTTCGTGTAGAAGTCTATGCTCTTGTCGAGGTTCAGGACCCTGTAGCAGGTGTGAACGTATTGCACTGCACGCTCCTCCGTCGCTCGCCGTCGGCTATTTGCCTGCGGCTTTTGCCGTCCGGATTATTGTAGCGGTTGGCCGTAAGGTTGCGGGGAGGCGGCTTTACTCGGGCATGTTCGGGCTCTTCGCGCTCGCCGGGGTTCCGATCTTCTGCAGGTTCACCCTGTACAGGACGTACCTCTCGCTTGGTTCTTCCACCGGCTTGAAGCCGGACAGACTGTCAAGCGCCGCGTCGAGGGGAGAGTTTGCGGTGACCATCACGTAGTCCACCTCGTGGCGGCGCAGGATCTCCACTCCCGTCCGGATACTTGTCCCGGCGAAAAACTCCCTCACGTCCACCGCGCCCTGGGGGATCTCTATCCGGCCGGGCGCCCGCTCCTGCAGCCTGGGAAGGACGTTGAGCACCAGGCCGCCCCTGCGGCTCACGACGTTCGCCTCGGAGGAGTAGGCCGGGATGCGGGCACCCAGAAGATCCGAAGCGAGCACGATGGTGGGCGACTCTATCTCGTCGCGGAACCAAGGGTAGATCGGGTCCACGGGATAGAAGCCCGCCGCGCGGGAGGACTCCCTGTGCTCCCGGATGGGCTCCAGCCCGTCCGACACCCAGGGCGCGGCCAAGACCGCCAGCACGACCACCACCAAGGACGGCAGGGCCCGGGAGAGGACAGACGGGAGCCGCACGCCGCTCGAGAGGGCCGTTACCCAGCGGCCGGTCTCCCAGAGGAGCCAGCCGAAAGCCAGCAGGGTCGCCAAGGGTATGGGCCAGGCCAGGCGCCAGATCTGGCCAGGGAGGACCACGTTGTCGCCGAGGAAGGTCGCGACCGGGGGCACGTAGACCGCCACGGTCGTGAGGAACATCGTCCCGAACAGGAGCTGCGCCGCGACGCTCCGTTGGACGCGCCAGAGCAAGAACGGGACGCCGAGCATGTAGGCGACGGCTATGATCGGGTCCAGCAGCAGCGATGGGTGCATAATGTACGAGCCGTCGGCGAACTCGAAGATGCGGGCCCGCTCCGGGCTCACGAAGACCATGTTCCGGAGAACGTCCGGGTCCCCGGAGTTGATGTCCGAGTCCGCGAGCACGTCGGTCAGCGGCTGGCCCGTGATAGCGGGCACGAGAGCGGCGGGAACGGCCACGATGAGTAGGCCCGCGAGGCCCATGGCCAAGACCCTCGCCCAGGCCGTCCGGCTGCGCGGGTTAGACGCAAGGTGCAAGATGCCGAACCCTGCCATCGAGAGCCCTATAGTCGCGAATCCTATCGGGTGGACGGCCACCACGGCGCAGCAGACGCAAGCGAAGCAGGAAAAGTACCGCCATTTCCCCCCCTCGATAAAGGCCGCCGCGAAGGCCAGCGCCATCGGCAGGAAAAAAAACTTCGTCGCCAACTTGTCCTCCGGCAGGCGCTGGACGAACTCGCCCCCGAAGGTGAAGCGGGTCTGCCCAAGGTGCACGAGAAAGAAGAGCGCGTAGAGGCAGCCGCAGAAGAGCGCCGCCCTCTCGCTCTTCAAGAGCACGCGCGCTAAAGAGTAGAAGGTCAGCAGCGCCACGACCACGAAAAACGGGTTCAGGTAGGAGAAAACCCCGTCCACAAGATCTACCCCCGAGACCCTGGCGAAGGCCGCCTGCTCGACGAGCCAGCCGTTGATCCTAGCCCGCGAGAGACCCACCTCGCCCCCGAAGAACGGCTCGACGGACGCGAGCCCTCCCCCACCCAGGTACTCCCGGACCCAGGCCAGGTACACCCAGATGTCCCCGTAGGAGCTAGGGGCCGTGATCTTGGCGACGTAAGCCAGAACCCCCACCAGCGCGAGGAAGGGAACCCACATGACCCCGCCCCGTTCAGCGACGTCGCGTTCCACTCCTTTCTCGGCCGCCTGCCCGGCAAACCGCCGCCCCGTCAACGCCGCTAAGGCCGCCGCCAACAACGAAACCACGACCGCCACACCCGCGGCCCACAGGTAAACCTCCAAACTGGCCTGGGCTATGAGCACGGGCACGGCCAGCAGCGCGAAGCCCCCGGCGCTGATGACGAAACCCGCCGGCGCCAGGGCGGCCCCGGAGAAGTGCTCGTCCAAAAACCAGCGCGCCAGCAAGACCCCGGGCGCCATGAACAGCGCCAGCGTGCCAATCGCCAGGACACCCGGAAACGCGGCAAGGGCCTCCCGCAGCAACAGCACCATCACAAAGGCCGCGCCGCCCGAGAGCGCCACTGCGGCCTCAAAGAGGCGGAGGCGGGATAAAGTCTTGCCCACTACCCTCCCAGGCCGAACGGCAGAACGCTATCTTCCGGGGGGGTCAAGAACCGTCTGGCTGGCGCTTCGTAGGCCTGATCGCCATCGCGGGACCGAGGTCCCGCCCCGATCCGTCCGCGGCCTGCACGCCGACGTAGTCCTCCGCGGTGCGCGTTTGGATGACGGTCTCGAAACCGCGGCGGGGGACGGTGTGCAGGGCCTCCAACTGGTCGGGGGCGGGGCCGGCGAGCACCAGCCAAGACGTCACATCGGTGGCCCCGTTCCAGCTGGCGTAGAGTGTGACCTTGTCCTCGGCGCCGGCCTCGGCCGCCACGGCGGGGGCGTCGTCCGGTCGGCCGCTCCAGGGGAGGCGGAAGGCTCGGTACGACTCTCCCCAGGGCTCGAATTTGGCGTCGAAGAGGAGATTACCCTCCCCGTCGAACTCGGAGAGGAACGGCTCACTGCCCCAGCCGACAAAGACGTTGCCGCCCGGCAACGTCTGCGCGTTGCCTTGGGTGTCGGCGATGGGATCGCCGCCCCCCAGGTACTCGCGCACCAGGGTCGCCTTCATTGCCTCCTCGTCCACCTTCAGCACGATGCCCCTGGACCGCCCGGTCTCGTCTTGCTTGCCGTAGTTGTCGAAGAGGGTGATGGTGCCGTCGGGCTGGCGGCGGGCGTCGTGCTGGTAGGCGAACACGGCTTCGTCCTCCATCTGGAAGTCGCTCTTCTTGCCGCCCAGGCGCCAGACGACCTCGCCGCTCTTGCGGTCGATCTTGTAGACGGTCGAGGTCCTTCGGGCGGAGATGAGCAGGTTCTGGTCGCTGTCCACGTCCACGGAGTTTATGTGGAAGTAGTCGTAGGCCTCCTTCTGGTCGGGCTTCGGTTCGTAGTAGGACTCCCCTAGGCCGACGTGGTCGAGGCTGTGCCACTCGAAGAGGACCTCGCCGGTTTCGATCTCTATCTCCTGGGCTATGCCGTCCAGCACGAGGCCGTCCGTGGGCCCCCCGAAGGCCGAGAGGTCCATCGGTACCTCGTGGTAGATCAGGACCAGCGCGGTGTCCTGCGGGGTTATGAGGAACTCGTGGTGGTCGCCTTCGTAGCCGTTGCCCGCACGCAACCGGGTAACCTCGCTGTAAGAGTCGTCGAAGATGAGGTACTCGCCCCGCCCAAAGCCGCCGTGCGTGCCCTGCCACCAGGTGAGCACCGGCTCCCCGCGGTAGCTCTGCGCCCTGAAGTCCATGGCGTCCTCGGCCTCTTTTGCCACGGGGCGCAGCCACACCGGCTGCCCCTCGTTGTCCAGGATCATCGGCCCGTCCTGGGCGGGGTAGCCTTCTTCCGGGCCGTTCTTCGGGGCGACGAAGACGTAGCCTGGGGCCGCCCCGCGGGCCGGCGTTGTCACCCCGACCGGGGGCGGGGCGAGGTCCGGGCGCGAGCGGAAGTCCCACGTTCGTCCCGGCCGCGTGGGCGAGGCGGTCGCCGTGATGCGCGGCGCCGGCTCGCAGCCGGCGAAGCCCAGCAGCGCCAGACACGCGCCGCCCGCCGTGGCCTTGAGAAAGTCTTTACGCGTTCGTTTTTTGCCCAACCCCTCGCTACCCCCCCCCGGTGGCACGCCCCGGTATCCGGGCCCATATCGACGGGCGCCAGTTTAGTACGGCGGCGCACGGGACGCGCGCCGGGACTCATGCGAAGGGCCCCGGAGCCCCAATTACGTGGACCCGGGGAGGCGGCAAGCAGAAGATCCCCCGGTAACGAGAAGCTATCTCGACCGGGACAGACGGCAGCCGGCAGTGCGGCGACGAAGGGGGTCCGTTCCGGGTGGTGAGGAGGTAAGGCGACATCCGGCTTCCGTCTTATTCACCGTACGTCCTAGAAGACCGATTCTCCGAAGTGCACGCCGGGCTTCGTGAGGTGGCATCATTAGTAGGACTAGATCGGACGAACCGGTTGCTAAGGGGAGGTCAGAGAGGGATGTCGCTCTACATGATCCAATTCGCCTACACTCCGGAAGCCAAGGCCGCCCTCGCCCGGGTACCGGAGGACCGCAGCGTCGTTTTTGGCCAGTTGGTAGAGGATCTGGGCGGGCACCTGAACGCCTTCTACAACAGCTTGGGCGACTACGATGGGGTGGCGATCTTCGAAGCTCCCGACGAGCAAACCGCCCACAGCATCGAGCTGGCCGCCAGCCAGCCCGGCCACCTCAAAGAGACCAAGATCTTGCCGTTGGTGCCGATCAAGGAAAGCGTGGAAGCGATGCACGAGGCGAGCAAGCAGGACTATCCGGCGCCCAAAGGCTGGCTCGACAGGGCCCATAGCGAGTTGTGGGGAGGCTGACGAAGGCCGACAGCCTGGGGGCGATCTCGTAGAGGGATCCGGATAACGACCGGCTCCCGCATAGGCCGTGCAAGAGGAAGGGCCAGGAGAGCCCCCCGACCCTTCTGCATCCAAGTGCGTGGAAGGTCTCGCAATCTCCGAAGTTCGCCGTGGCAATCTCCGGGCCCCCACCCGTCGAGACGGCCAAAACAGTCGAGGTTTTGTCACCCAGGGGTGACACGCCGCCGAACGTCGTCACGGACGGGGCGAGGAACCGTGGCAAGCGGTTGCGACTTGCTACCGTCTAACTTTCAAAGGATTTAGGGGATCCCCCCTTACCAGGACTTGGCTCCATCGGAGCATGGTAACGGGCATCCTGCGCGAACTTCGCGTGTAGGGGGTTCTCGGAAGTTCACGTGCGCCGGGATCGGTAGGGTGGTGTGCGCCTCTAGTCCTTCGGGGTGAGGAAAAGTTCACCCATCGGGGCGATACGCTGGCTCATGCTTGGCGGCTATCGTTGCCCCAGTGCCGGGACGCACCCGACCAAGGAGAAAAGGGGGCGGGCGGATGAACCAGGACTTCGACCACCTGTTGGCCGACCACCTGTTGAGCAGGGAGCGGGCGACGCGGGGGCGCGAGGAGGTCGAACGCGACCCCGCCGACCGCTTGGCGCGGGCCGCCCGGTCCGGCGGCGGCCTCGCCCGGGGGGGCAAGGGCGCCCGCGGCGGCGCGCTCCTCAGGGCGTGGTTCAGGTAGGAAGGAGGAGGCACGTGTACGTCGGCGTCATTCACCGCATCTCGGACCCCGAAGGTTTCGAGGCGGCAGAGCGAAGAGCCTTGGAGGCGGGTCTGCCGGAGGGCATCTCCCTGCCCATCCACGCGGCCACCCCCGACCACACCACCGGGATGTGCATCTGGGAAGGCGAGTCGGTGGAGACGGTAAAGGGATTGGTGGATTCGGTGGTCGGGGAGTACAGCGAGAACGAGTACTTCGAGTTGGAAGTCGACGGACTGCCCGCCAAGTAGAGTCGTTCGCCTCGTTTGGCGGCACCAAAGGTCCCAGGGTGAACGAGTGGGCCGGGGCATAGCAAGCAGCCTCGGTCCTACTTTTTGCCCTATGCACCCGAGTGCGTGGAAGGGTAATTCTCGGAAGTACGCAACGCCTTGCAATGCTCAAGCAACACCAAATATCGTCCACGTAAGAAATGTGACGAACTCACAAGCCCGCCCCCTGCCCCTGTTACCTTCACAGAGCGGGGCAGGGGGGCACTAAGCTGCCGGGCAAGGGGTAGCGTGGCAAGGATGAAGGAGATAGCACGGTGGGCAGGAGAAGGAACGGATGAGGAGGACCGTGGGGTTGGTGGTGGCAGTCGTGGGGGTGTTCGCTGTGGCGGTGCTCGTAGGAGCCCTCGCCGGATACCTCGTCGGGCGCGTTGGTGGTAGCCAAGAGGGAGAGCAGGCCGCCCCGAGGGAGCCTCGTAGCGTGCCAGTTGAGAAGACCATCCCGGCGGCGACCCCGGCTACTAGGCCCCCGGATACGACCACGCTCCCAGATACGCCCCCAGCTACGACCATGGGTACAGCCACGGCCACAGCCACAGCCACAGCCACGGCCACAGCCACAGCCACAGCCACAGCCACAGCCACAGCCCCTCCCTGAACATCGAACGAAACCTTGGAGTCCTTTCCCATCCC
>CADCUZ010000025.1 GCA_902806015.1 uncultured Rubrobacteraceae bacterium | reverse complement strand
AGACGTCGGTCCACACGTAGAAGGCTCCTGAGGGTCGGCTGGAAGGCAGAGCACCTCACCGGGGTCATCGTCGGGGTTGTCTTCATCGTTAGCCTGTGCCCATGAGATGGCAAGGGATCAGGCTACTACGGGCCTTTAAACGCCCAGAAGTGCGTGACCCGCCCGCGCCGAGAACACTTCAACCCCCGCGACGTCTGCCTCCTCCATCCAGCGCAACTGCTGAGAGCCGGTCTGCTTGTGCACAAGCCGGAGATCTTGTCATCTAGTACCCTCGCGGGCAGTAAGTCAGCTAACCGAACGCTCGGAGAAAGTGGGCAACTATCTTCTCCTCTACGTCGTCCAGGGAGACTTCGCCGCCCAGCTCCTTGGCGAGGCTCGTGACGCCGAACTTCCTTATGCCGCAGGGGGTTATGCGGTCGAACCAGGAGAGGTCCGTCTTCACGTTTAGGGCGAAGCCGTGGGAGGCGATCCAACCGGAAGAGAACTTCACGCCGATGGCCGCGATCTTCTTCTTCCCGACCCACACGCCGGTGTACTCTGGGTGGTGCCACCCTTGGACCCCGTACTCCGCGAGCGCCCGTATAAGGACATCTTCCAAACCCCTGAGGTAGCCGTGCGTATCGCGGTCCTTCAGACGCAGTATCGGGTAGCCCACGATCTGGCCCGGGCCGTGGAAGGTCGCGTCCCCTCCCCTGTCGCTCCAAAAGACCTCCGCCCCGAGCGAGCGCAGGTATTCCTCCCCCGCCCCAAGGTTGGCCCCGTCCTTCGCCGCCCGCCCCACCGTGTAGACGGGCGGGTGCTCGCAGAGGATAAACGTGTCGGGCACTTCGTCGTTCTTGCGCCTGCGCGCGAGGTCTCTCTGCAGATCCCACGCCTCCGCGTAGGGCGTCAGACCCGGCATCCGGCGCACCTGCGGGCATTTCGCGGTCCTCCGTCTCTCCTCAAGCATCGGCGTCTCCCGGGTACCATGCGGGCCTCAAAACGGCTCCTCGATCAGCGCCCGGCAGGCCGCCAGGCGTTCCTCGGCCTCCGCCATCAAGCGGTCCACCAGCTCCCCGGCCGCGGGGAGGTCCTCGACGAGGCCGGCGGCCTGGCCGGAGTAGACGAAGTCCTCGGCGTAGTCCCCGCGCGCCGCCTCGAACCCGGTACTCACGGAAGACCGTTGCTCTTCAAGTTGTGCCTCCCGGCCGTGCCAGCGGTCTGAGAAGGAGTTGCGGATCGCCCTCCCCGCGAACTCCTCGGGCCAGGGTATGCTCTGGACGATATCGAAGACGCGGGTGTGGACCGTCCCGGTCTCGTCTGCCTCCAGGATCAGACGCTTCGCGGCCTCGGTTCCCAGAGACTCGGTAGTGGCGCAGAAGCGCGTCCCGATCCAGGCCCCCGCCGCCCCCGCGGCCAACACGCCCGCGACCCCGTCCCCCGTCCCTATGCCGCCCGCGGCAAGCACGGGCCTACCCGCTGCCCGCCCGATGGGCAGCACGCGCTGCAAGAGCGGCAGGGTGCCGACCTCGCCCGTGTGACCGCCGGCCTCCGTACCCTGGGCCACCAGCACGTCCACGCCGGCCTCCACGGCCCTCTTGGCTTTCTTTGCGTCCTGTACCTGGCTCATCGTCACCGCGCCGGCCTCGCGTACCCGTCCCACGAACGGCGCCGGGTCTCCGAACGAGAGAGAGACCGCGGCGGGCTCCTCGGCCAATACGGCGTCCAGGAGCTCGGGGCGTCTCTCGAGGGCCCAGGACATCAGGCCGAAGCCGAAGGGGCCGCGCACCCGGGCGAGCCTTGCCTGCTTGGGGATCCAGCCGGGTGGGGTCCTCGACCCCACCCCGATCATGCCGAAGGCGCCGGCGGCGCCCACCGCGGCGGCCAGTTCGCCGCCGGACCAACCGGCCATCGGGGCGGAGACGATGGGGTGTCGGACGTTAAGGAGTCGGGTGAGGTCCGTCGAGATCACAGCCGTGTGCCCGTTCTCTCTAGGCCTTCGCCCCCAGGACACCCCCGCGCGCGTCGGCGGTCTGCTCGTGGGCGTGGTAGGAGGAGCGCACGAGTGGCCCGCTTTCGACGTGCTTAAAGCCGAGCGCGAAGCCGGCCTTGCGCAGGTCGGCAAACTCCTTCGGCCTGTAGTAGCGGCTCATCGGCAGGTGGTTCTCCGAGGGGCGCAGGTACTGGCCGATGGTCAGGATGTCAACCTCGTGCTCGCGCAGGGCGGCCATGGTCTCGTGGATTTCATCCCCAACCTCACCCAGGCCAACCATGAACCCGCTCTTCGTCAAGCCGTCCGGGTTCAGCTCCTTAGCGTACCGTAGCACCTCCAGGGACCTCTCGAACTTCGCTTGCGGCCTCACGGCCGGGTAGAGGCGCGGCACGGTCTCGATGTTGTGGTTGAAGGTGTCGGGCCTGGCGTCCATGACGGTCCGGATAGCGCGCCGGTCCCCCTTGAAGTCCGGGGTGAGCACCTCGACGGCGCAGCCGGGGACCTGCCCCCTTATCCCCCGGATCGTGGCGGCGAAGATGCCCGCACCGCCGTCTGAAAGCTCGTCACGGTTCACGCTCGTGACAACGGCGTGCTCAAGGCCCATCCTCTTCGCGGCGTCGGCGACGCGGTGGGGCTCATCGAGGTCCAGCTCGGTCGGCTTGCCCGTGAGTACGGCGCAGAAGCCGCAGGAGCGAGTGCAGACGTTGCCGAGGATCATGAACGTCGCGGTCCGGTTGTTCCAGCACTCCCCGATGTTCGGGCAACGGGCCTCCTCGCACACCGTGTGCAGGTTCAGGCCGCGCATGGTTTCCTTGATGTCCCTGTAGACCTCGCCGTCCGGCACCCTCGCCTTGAGCCAGTCCGGGCGTCCGTGCAGCCCCGGGGCGCCCCTCACCTGCTGCCTGAAGGGCAGGTACTCCACAGGCGCGCCGTCCGGCGGCGGGGGGACGGGCCTGTCTTCCCAGCGGTGGCGCACCTCGAAGGTCTTCGTGCCGTTATCAAGGACCTTGACGTTGATCTGTCTGCGAGCCACGGTTCTCCTCTTCGACGTATGGGAGGGGTCATTTTATCCCAAGACGTCGGCGCTGCCGTGAAACCGGACCCGATGGCGTCGGGCCACGGGCCTCTGGCTTGAGGTGGTCCCGACGCCCGCGCGGCGGCGACGTGACCCGGAGGCTCGTTTACTCCGGAAAGATCCCCGGCGGCGGGTCTCAGTACGCGTCCAGGATCGGGCCGGACGTCTCGATCATATCCAGGCCCGGGAGCTCCCCCCGCCGGAAGAACCGCAACTCTTCTGACTCTTCCGAGACCCGCAGTGGACCGAAGTCCTCGGCGCGAACCCTGAACACGAACGACAGCAACCGCACCACGTTCCCATCCGGATACCGGACGACCCGCCAGGGCCCGGGGAACACGGCGAACGGCTCCTCCCCCACGACAACGGGCCCCGTCTCCTCCCGCACCTCGCGCCGCAGGGCACCCTCCAGAGACTCCTCCACCTCGACCACGCCCCCGACCAACCCCCACCCCGCCGGCGGTCGCTCCGTCGCTCCATAATTAGCATCCCGTCGCGCTCACTCAGCGCCAGGGCACCAACCCCGATCGGCCGGTTTGGCCGCGGCGCGTCCGGGTCCCTGTAGAAGAACTCCGCGGTCACGTCAACAGAGAGTGGCCGCGCGTGGCGGCCCCCGCTGACGGCTGACGGCTGACGGCTAAAAATGAATCGGATGCCCCTGCGCGGCCATCGCCGCCTCGCCGACCACCTCCGAGAGGCTCGGGTGCGGGTGGATGGTCATGCCGATCTCCTCCGGCGTGCCCTCGACGAGCTTGGCGAAGACGCCCTCGGTGATGAGGTCGGTCACCTTCGGGCCAATGGCGTGCATGCCCAGGATCATGTCCGTCTCGGCGTCGGAGACGATCTTAAAGAAGCCGTTGGGCTCGCCCTCGATAAGCGCCTTGCCGATGGCCATGAAGGGGAACTTGGCCTCCTTGGCCTCGTAGCCCTCTTCCTCGGCCTGCGCCTTCGTGAGGCCGAAGGAGGCGATCTCCGGGCGGCAGAAGGTGACGCGCGGGACGAGGCTCCGGTCCATCGGCATCGGGTCCTCGCCGGCCATGTGCTCGGCGGCGATGATGCCCTCGTGGCCGGCCTCGTGGGCCAGCCAGTAGCCCCCGACCACGTCCCCGGCGGCGTAGACGCCCTCCTCGGCCGTCTGGCCGTAGCCGTCTACCTGGATGATCCCACGCTCGTTGACCTCAACACCGGTCACGTCGAGGTTGAGGTCCTCGGTAACGGTCTTCCGCCCGACGGCCACGAGCAACGCCTCGGCCTCGATGGTGTCCCCCCCAGCTTCGCTGGCCTCGCCGATGGGCGGGTCCTCGCCGCCGTAGGAGCCGCCCTCGCCCTGGGTCTCCTCCTTCTCGCCGGCGTCGGCCGAGGCTATCTTGATCTTGACACCAGAGTCCGTCTTCTCCAGGCTCCCGGGGTCGGCCTTGGTACCCGTCATGACGTTGATGCCGCGGTTCTCGAACTCTTTCTTCAAAGCGGCCGAGATCTCCGCATCCTCGAGCGGCACGAGGCGGTCCAGGATCTCGACGATGGTCACTTCGGTGCCGAAGTCGTTGTACATGCTGGCGAACTCGACGCCAACGGCCCCGGAACCGAGGATGATGACGCTCTTGGGGTAGTACTCATCGTTGGTCACGATGTCGTCGCTGGAGATGACCTTCTCCCCGTCGAACTCCAGCCCCGGCAGCGTGTTCACCGCCGACCCCGTGGAGATGAGGACGTTCTTCGCTTCAAGCTCTTCGGACCCGTCGCCATTCTCCACCTTGATTTTCTTCGGCTCGACAAAGGAACCGACGCCGTTGTAGAGGGTGACCTTGTTTTTCTTCATCAGGCCCTGCACGCCCCTGCGCAGCTGCGTCACGACCTGTTCTCTTCTCTTGGCAGCCTGCGGGTAGTCGAACTCCACCTCGCCCGTCTTGACGCCGAAGTCCGCGCCGTTCTTGGCGTCGTGGAGCAGGTGCGCCGTCTGGAGCAAGGCCTTTGTCGGGATGCACCCGACGTTCAGGCACGTCCCTCCGAGGTGTCCCCCCTCGCGCTTCTCTATGAGCGCCACCTTCATCCCGAGCTGGCTCGCCCGGATCGCGGGTATGTACCCCGCGTTCCCACCACCGATTATTACGAGATCGAATTGCTCCGCCACCTTTATTCCCCTTTCCATTCTTGGCTTCAACCTGCGGGTTTTAGCCACTAAACCGGATTGTGCAACCCTCCTGTACCTATACCCTGAAGCCTCCTATTCCAATTCTAACCGGCCGCCTCCCCCGGAGCCATCTTCGGGCTGGCAGGCGGGGCACAGGTACGTGGCCCTCCCGGCCACCATCTCCTTGACGACCTTCCCGCCGCACCCGCCGGGGCAGGGTTTACCCCCCCGCACGAAGACGCGCAGGTGGTCCTGGTGGCGCCCCTTGCGGCCGAGCAGGTCCCGGTACAGGCTGAACGTCGTGCCCCGATGCTCTATACCCGCCGCGAGGTTCTCCCGAACGGCGGACCAGAGAGCGCCCCATTCCCCATCGGTCAGCGTGTTCGCCTTGCGCCTCGGGTGCACCCTCGCGTCGAAGAGGGCCTCGTCCGCGTAGATGTTGCCGACGCCGGCCGACACCTTCTGGTCGAGGAGGAGGCCCTTTATCTGCGCCCGCCGCGAGCCCACCTTCTCCCGCAGGTACCCGGGTCCGAACCCCTCTCCTAGCGGCTCGGGCCCCAAAGACGAGAGCCGGCCCTCCAGCCCCTCGGCATCCAGAAGCCGCGCCCGAGTGAAGCCGGTCTCGTCGCGCAGGAAGAGGCCGCGGTCCCCGTCCAGGCGCAGCACGAGCATGAGGTCCGTCGTCGGCTCCTCCACCGGAGGGACGAGGAGTAACTGGCCCCCGATCTTGAGCTGGAGCACGAGGGCGTCGCCCGTGTCGAGGTCCACGATGAGGTGTTTCGCCCGCCGCCGCGCATCCACTACCCGCGCGCCCTTCAACCGCCGGGCGAACCCCTCGGAGGAGGGTTGCTCCACGAGGGCGGGGTGGCGCAACTCGACGCCCTCAACCCCGGAGCCGACGACGAGCTCGCGCAGGTCTCTCTTTATCGTCTCTACCTCCGGTAATTCCGGCACGGACCTTTTATACCCCTTGTTGAGCTCTCGGTCCCCCGGACGCGGCGCTTACGCCGGTTTCCGGGCGACGAACGCCGCGTGACCCTTCGACAGCGGGTAGCCGCCGTAGGACCGCGCCGTCCGGACCCGGAAGCCCGCCGCGCGCAGTTGAGCCGACATCTCCGACGGCTCGAACAACCGCACGCGATGCACCTCGTCATCCCTCCTGTAGTGCTCCCCGACCCGCCTGAAACTGACGATCCTGCGCGTCAACGTCTTCCGCCCCCGGTCCTCCTCCGTCTCGGTGAGCACCGCCCAATCCCGGCCCTCCAAGAAGCTCCGCTGCTTGACGTCCGGGGGGACTCGCCCCGGGCCCAGCACGTCGAAGACGAAGACGCCGCCCGGCCTCAAAGCCTCGTGGACGCGCCGGAAGAGACGATCCGGCCCCCGCTCCTCGTTCTCCGGGTCGAAAAGGTAGTTCAGGACCTCGCTCACCGCCGTCACTGCCTCGCACGGCGGGATGTCCGCCTCGAACAGGGACCCCACGCGAAACTCGGCCCCGGGCGCCTTCTCGCGCGCGATCTCGATCATCGACTCGGAGATGTCGATCCCAAGCACCCGGTACCCGGCCCCCAATAGCTCCCGCGCCCACAACCCGCTGCCACACCCAAGGTCGACCACCAGTCCGTCCGGTATACCGTTCTCTTGCAGAACCTCCAGGATGCCCGGCGCCGACCGGAGAGCGAAATCGGCGTGGCCGACGTCGTGGATGTACGCCAAGTCCTCACGGTACCATCCGGCCACGCAGCGGCCCCGTGCGCCTTCTAGCCGCCGACCCGGGCGGGGACGCCCAGCAGCGGGACCGGCTCGCGGAAGACGGCCTTGTAGAGCCCGTCGAGCATCACGGAGCGGGCGTCTAGGGAGCGCATCGCGCCTTCCCGCACCCGCCTCTGGCCCTCCTCATCCCCGGTGTAGGGGGCGATGGCGTCCATCATTATGCGGGCGTGGGTGACGTCCATCGTGACGTGGCTGGTGAAGATTTCGAGCGCCTCCTCCGGCAGGCCCGTCGCCTTCTTTAGCCCCTCCACGAGGCGGACGTAGATTGGGGGCACCGGCCACTCGCTCGCAGGCCCGAGCGCCCCGAGCCCGAGCCGGAAGTCCGGGTGCCCTGAGAGACCCCGGTGCGCGGTGATGTAGAGGTCTATCTCCGGCAGGGTAGCCGGACCCTCCCACTCCTCCTCCGCGACGCCGAGGGCCTCCAAAAAACGCCTGTAGAGGGCCGGATGCGTCTCGTCGGGGTTCAGGTGTCCGTACTCGTCGAAGAGGACCTCCGCGAGCGCGAGCTGCAGCGCCTCGTCGTGCCCGCAGTTGGAGATGAGCGAGGCCAGGTACAACCGGCTCACCCGGACGTGCCGGTAGTATTGGATCGCAAACGTCCGAACCCCCTCCGCCCCCACGTCCCCATCCCCGAACCTCTCCAGGAATGGATGCGTCAAAGCTGCGTGCCCGATAACCTCGCGCTTTAAGCGGTTGAGAAACTCTTCGGGGTTCATCTCGCTCTCCATCCGTCGCAGGTCTCCTAGTTTAGCGCACCGGAGAAAGCCGTCTTCGGCGGCTTTCAGCACGACGCCCCGCGCCGGTCGGCACGTTTCTGATCCGGTCGTCAGCCGGTCCTCTGCTCGGCGTATGGGGTCAGGCGAGGACAGAACCGAACGCCGATTGCCCGCACGGATCGACGGCCACTATCCTCTTGATGCGGCGCGGCAGGCGGCCCGGGCCCACCCGCGCAAACACTTTGCCGGATGTTGAAGGTCCCCGCCGAGGACGTGCCGAGGGCGCAGCCAAAGCCGCAGGGAACGTGGCGGCAAACTGCCGCTTCGGACTGGTTTCACTAGCTTCAGTGAGGTATAATTCCCGCATGACAGATACGAAGAACAGCGCGCGTCAGGAATGGTTGAGCGTCCCGCGTCCGCGGGAGGAGGAGCGTTTGGACCCGCACGTTTACAAGCGCGGGGTCAACGGGTTGACGGTAGAGGAGGCGGTCGGACGGGCGGCGCCGCGGGTCGTCGCGATTCTGGAGCGGAGCGGGGAGCGGTACTCGCCTTTCGAGAAAGAGCTGGTGCGACAGACGATCAGGGCTTGTCTGGTCTCCCAGGTCAGCAGGGCCAACCTTTACAGGATCGCGGGCATCCTCGTGGCGGACAGGCGGGACGAGGGGGCGCATTTAGGGCGGTCTCTCGCGCTCGCCTACGTGGCTGCTTTGCGGGAGGCTTTTCTGGGGGAGTTGACGGTGGGGGAGCAGGTGCAGACGCCGCTCGGGTCGGGGCAGGTCCGGTACGTCTCGGAGAGCGGGCAGGACGCGGCGATCCGGCTGGACGGCGGGTCCAGGCAAGAGGTGTGGCTGCCGGTCGCCAGGATCTCGCGCCAAGAGGCGGAGGCGCGGCGGGCCTCCTAGTTGTGCGGCGGCGTTGGGCCCGGTGGTTTCGGGGTAGACTAGGGCCGACGTAAGGCTACAGAGGAGCTTGCGATGGCACGGCCCAGGGCGCGGGTAATCTGCAACCCCACTTCGGGCGGCGGAGCTTACGACCCGGACGATTTGCGCGCGCAGTTGGACGGTTACGAGCTGGACTGGGTCCAGACCGAAGGTCCCGGCGACGCCTGGGAGGCCGCCGCGGGGTGGAGCGAGGGCCTGCTCGTCGTCGCGGGGGGCGACGGTACCGTCAACGACGCCGTCAACGGCCTCGGGAAGGCCGGTTTTCCCGAGGCCGTTACGCTGGGCATCCTGCCCGCCGGGACCGGCAACGATCTGGCCGCGACCCTGGGACTCCCCAACGACCCCGAGGAGGCCGAAGACGTCATAAGGCAGGGGCGGGTGCGGACGCTGGACGTGGCGCGGGTAGAATCCGATGGGATCGGGGAGCGCTTCTTCATCAACGTGGCGACGGGGGGTCTCGGGGCTGAGATCTCCGACGCCAACGAGGGCGAGTTCAAAAAGCGGTGGGGCAAGCTCTCCTACCTGCGGGCCTCTCTAGAGGTCGCGAAAGACTTCGACATCAAGGAGCTCGATCTCTACCTGGACGGCGAGCCGCGGAAGGTGCGGGCCGTAAACATGGTCGTCGGCAACTGCCGATTCGCGGGCGGCGGCTGGCTCGCCGCCCCGAAGGCCAACCCCGAGGACGGCCTGCTCGACATCGTCATCATAGAGAAGCTGGGGATGGCGGACCTACTGCAGCTCGCGCCGGCGTCCATGGCGCGGGCGGACTACACGGACAAGGAAGGCGTGTTCAGCGCGCGGGCCAAGGAGATCCGGGTGGAGACCCAGCCGCCCGGCCTGGAGTTCACCGCGGACGGCGAGGTGGTCGGTGGCGAGCCGGCCCGGTTCTCCGTCGTCCCCCGGGCCCTGAAGGTCATCGTCGGACCGGATTATGTCCCGGAGCCGCAGGGGATACGATCTTGATCGAGGTCCTCCTCTTCGGCGCGGCGGCCGACCGGGCCGGCACGCGCAAGGTCCAGTTGGACCTGGAGAGGAGCACGACCCTGCGGGAGGTCTGGCCGCTGCTGGCCGACAGGTACCCGGAGCTCTCCTCCATGCGCGACACTTTGGCCTTCGCCGTCAACGGCGAGTACGCGCGGATGGACGGATGCGTCGGCCCGGGCGACGAGGTGGCCGTGCTCCCGCCCGTCTCCGGCGGCTAGAGGGACCTTGTTCGCCGTCGTCGAGAGAAAGATAGACGTGGGGACGATGATCGAAGACGCCCAGAGGCCGGACTGCGGCGCGGTCTGCGCCTTCGTCGGGACGACGCGGGTGGACGAGGCGGGTGGTAACTCGGTCGAGTACCTGGAGTACGAGGCCTACCGGCCGATGGCGGACCGGAAGCTGGAGGAAATTGGGGCGGAGATAGAGGGGCGGTGGGACGTGGGGCACGTTGCCATAATGCACAGGATCGGGCGGGTGGACCCCGGCGAGGCGAGCGTCGCCATCGTCGTCGCCTCGCCCCGCAGGGGGCAAGCCTTCAAGGCGAGCCGGTACGCCATAGAGCGGATCAAGAAGATCGTGCCGATCTGGAAGCGCGAGGTCTGGTCCGACGGCTACGTTTGGGTCGGCAGCCAGGTCGGTACGAGATCCCAGGCGTAGCGCGGCCGCGCACGGAAAAGCTACTTCTGACGGGCCAACCGGGTCCATCCCCGACGGCTCAAGCGAAGAGCACGTAGACGATAAACGCGCCGGCGAAGGCGAGGCTGCCGGCGACGATGACCAGGTAGGCCGCCGCGGAGGTGACGAAGACCCCTTCGGAGATCCTGCGTCGGGTGCGCAGAAATTGCGCCGTCCCTATAACGAGGGTCAGGACGCCGAGCAGGGCGAGCGCGAGGCCGAAAAGCTCGGAGGCGTTGGTGGAGCCCACGCTCACGCGGGCCGAGACCGCCAACGCGCCCGCCCGCTCGACGACGAGGCCTATCGAGATCAGGCCGACCCCCGTCCTCACCCACGAGAGCAGCGTCCGCTCGTTCGCCAGGTGCTCCCGGATTTCGGTGTCGCTCCCTGGTGCCTGTTCCCCGTTCTCCAAACCTGCCCTCCTCCTGGCGAGTCCCACACAAATCCTTGCCGGCACGAACACCCCGTAGGTTACAGGCCAGCGCAAAGCCGCGGAAAGGTGGCGGGTTTGCTCCCTTGGGTCAACGACGCGGGGACCGACCTAGGGTAGAGCTCCCCGTGGAAGGGAGGGGCTTGGCAGACTTATCCGCGGGCAAGACATACAGAAGGGCCCGGCCGCTGGGCCGCAGCATCGGCCTGGAGCACAGGTTTTTTCCTGGTCGAGGAGTCCGGCTAGCCCTCGGCGCGGTCCGACGAGTTTCTGGAGCGCTCTAGGGAGACCTCGAAAAGGGAGGCGGCCCGGCCTGCTAGGCCCCGGAGTTCGTCAAGGGTCTGGTGGAGGTGAACACGCCCCGGTGCGCTCCCTGGAGGACCTGGAGGGAGAAGTACGCGCAACGTGCGCCTGGCCCTGCGCTCCGCGCGGGAGATCGGGCTCAGGCTCTACCCGCTCGGCACCTATCCGCTGCCGCTGGAGCCCACAGTCCGGGAAGGATTGGACTACCGGGTGCAGGTCCGCACCGTCGGCCCAAAAAGGTTCATGGACGACGGCGGGTGCGCCAGAACCCACCTGCACCTGGAGCTTCGCGCCGACACGGTAGATACCGAACACGTGCTGGCCCCCGCGGCTTCGGAAGGGACCCGCCAGGGGCTGCTCAACCTCTACAACCTGGCGACGGCGCTCGACCCGGCACTGATCTTCCTGACCCGCTCGTGCCCGTTCTTCGAGGGCCGGGCGACGGGAGCTCTCCCCCCGCACCTCCCGCTACAGGGGCAGCGACGCCTTCGGCTGGGACGGCGTCTACAGTCATCTCCCGGAAGTCGGTGCGCTGCGCCCCTACGCCCGCAGCCCCGAGCACCTCGTCCGCCAGCAGTTCGGCCGCTACAGAGCCTGGCTCTCGGCGATGGAGAGGGCAGGCGTGGACCCAGGCCTCTTTTTGGTGTCCGGCGGGGATCTGCTCAGGCCTGCTTGGAACCCGGTGCGGCTCAACCGGCAGGGCACGCTGGAGCTCCGCGGCCTAGACAGCAACCTGCCCGAAACCACCCTCGCCGCATTCGAGTTGGTGCCCGCCGCCGTCGCCCGGACCCGCGAAGACGGCCTGACCGTTACCCCAGAGGGGGATACCCCCGTCTTCGAGGTCTCCGGTGACAGGTTCCTCGTGCCCGCCTTCGGCCACCCCAGCGGGGAGATCTTCCACGCGGCGGCCGCCGGGGGGATCGACGACCCTGCGATGACCGCTTACCTGGACTCCATCCTGCAGTTCGTCGAAAGCCCCGGTGGACGCCTCGAAAGGCTGAGGGGCCGCCGCACGCAGGAAAGGCGTCTACCCGATTACGGAGGGGAAGATCCTCGAGGCCCAAGCCGCCGAGGACGGCCCCTTTCCCAAGAGGGCGGGCTACGCCTCATCCTGCGGGCCTGCGACGGGCTGGAGCGACGGGCTGGAAGCCCAGGTAGGTCTCACGCCTCGGCCAACCGCCCGAACTGGAAGAGGGCCAGGCGGGCGCCTCGTAGACCCGCCAGATCGCGCAGGTATACTCTCGCGGCATGGGCAAGCACAGGTCATCGTCTGGCATGGACTTTGGGGTGCGCGTCGCCGCGGTGGTGGACCGCGAAGGCCAACTCCTGCTCGTTCGGCACCAGAAACCGGGTAGGGACCCGTACTGGGTCCTGCCGGGCGGCAGGCTGGAGCCGGGGGAGACTATCCCCGAGTGCGCCGCGCGCGAGGTGGCCGAGGAGACCGGCCTCAGCGCCCGGTTCTCAGGCCTTCTCTACGTGGGCGAGTTTCTGCGCGAGGACCGGCACACGGTCGACGTCGTAGCACGCATGGAGGCGGAGGCGGGATCGGAGGCCGCCCTCGGAAGCGACCCGGAGGTAGCACCAGGCGCGGAACCGACCCTGCGCGAGCTCCGGTGGGTCGGCGTCGAAGAGTTGCGGGAGATCGGCCTGCTTCCGGTCCCGCTCAAGGAGCGGTTGTTGGAGGACGCCCCCGGCGGCTGGGCGGCGGACGAGGTCTACCTCGAGGACGGACGCCGTTAACGACCCGCAGGGAACGCTGCTCTCCGTCGTTCTGACGAACACCGCGGTCGCGGGGCTCGTGATCTGCCTGTTCTGGCTCGGGGTGACGGTGGTGCGGGCCTTCGGTCGGAAGGTGAGCTTCTCCCTTGCGCCGTTGGGTTTCTCGCGGCCGAAGGGAGGCCTGCTTGCGGGCATCGGGGGAGGGTTCGCCGTCGGCATCGGGGCGATAGTGGTCAGCCTGATCGTCAACCCCGTCAGCGTCTTCGTCCTGGACCGTCTCGGCTACTCGACAGAGTCGACCGTCCAGCAACCTTTCATGCGCGGCCTGGTCGGCTGGGTGGAGGACAACCCGGCAGCGGCCATACCCGCGATCATCCTCGTGGTTGTCCTTTTCGGCCCCGCCGTCGAAGAGCTCGTCTTCCGCGGCGCCGTCTTCAACGGGCTCAACCGCCTCGGAGCCCTGATCTCTTCCCGCGCCGTCGGTAGGGAGGGCCCCGCAAGGACCGCTAGCAAGACCTCCTTCGTCCTCTCGACACTCGCCTCCTCCGTCTTCTTCGCCTTGCTGCACCTGGAGCCGGTTCTCCTGCCGGCCATCCTCCTCCTCGCCACCGCCCTGTGCGTCCTGTTCCAACGTACAGGCAGCCTGCTACCCCCCTTCGTGGCGCACGCGACCTTCAACTCTTTCGCCACGTCCCTGATCATCCTGAACGGCCTCGGGGTCTTCGAGATGCCCGTGTAGCATCGTGCCCGCTGAGGCGGCCCGAGACCCTACGTAGCGGACCCTCGGGCGCACCAGGACGTCGCCGGCGTATTGCTCGATGGCGTGCCCGATCCAACCGACCGTCCTGCCGACCGCGAAGAGGGCCACGGCCCCGCCGGGCGGCAGGCCCAGGGCCCGCGCCACGGTTGCCAGCGCGAGGCCCAAGGTGGGCCGCTCCCCCGTAAGGTCGAGCACGGCTTCGGAGACGGCTTCGGCCAGCACGACGGCGGGGCTTCCCGGGTAGAACCCGGCGGTCGCTCGGAGCAGCCCGGCGCCGCGCGGGCCCCCTTCGGGGTAGAGCCGGTGCCCGAACCCCGGGCCTGTCCCCGCACCGCCCGGCCACGACCGTCCACGCGTCTTCCACCGTCTCGACCTCGCGCAGAAAAGCCTCGGCGAGCTCCACCTGTCCCCCGTGCTTGACGCCGCCGAGCGCCGCGAGGCCCGCCTGCACGGTGGCGTACGGGGTGGCCCGCGCTGAGGCAACGCACCCGGCGGCGAAGGTGGAGACCGGCAGCTCGTGGTCCGCGCACAAAGACGAGCGTGGTGTCTATCAGCGCCGCCGCGTCCGGTTCCCCCGGGCACCAGCCGCGTCGGAGCGTCTCCGCCGTACGCCAGGCCCCCTCCCCGCCGACCGCTCCCGCCCCAAGGCGCAGGATCTTCGCGCCCGTTCTGACGACGGCCGCGGGCCACAGATCGTAGCCGGCCGGATCTCCTGCAGCCGCCACCGAGCGCGGGAGCTCCTGCACGGCCTCGGCCTCCCCACTCACCTCTTTACCCCCACCTTCGCCATCGGCCGGGTCGCCGGCTGGGCCGCCCATTGCCTCGAACAGCAGGCCGAAGATCGCCTCATCCGACCCCAAATCCGAGTACGTCGGTGCCACCGGCCGGTCTTGGGCGCCGCCCGAGGACCGGTAGATAGGCGGGTTGCCGGGGTCGGCATGCGTAAAGAAGACGACGCCGTGATCGGGGAGGTCTACTGCGAGGTGGGCGTCGGGGTAATGAGGCGGCAGGTCGCGAGGATGCTCTCCCTTGACGTCGACGGACTCGGCTTCCACGAGGGCGCCGAGCGCAACCCGGTCGCGAGAGGGCTACAGCAGCGCCACCCGGGCCTGAGGCCGGTGTGCTTACACTCGCCGTACGAGGCGGCTTGGGCCGTTCATCGGCCACTGCGTCCGCGTAGCGCAGGCCGTAAGGGTCAAGGCCCGCATGGCCGAGGAGTTGGGGCCGAGGGTGAGGGCAGAGAGCAAGACAGAACACGCCTTCCACGGTTCCTCCTGCCTGGCGGGGTCGGAAGGGTTTCCGAGGTTGATCGTTTGAGGCACCTGGCGCGTGCCACTGGCGAGGGGAGGCTGGAGGAGGATCTTTTGCGCTTGCTGCCTGCTGGGGAGGTTCCCCTGCCCCGGCTTCGGGAGCCGCCTGGCATCGGGCCGTTCTCCGCGGAACTAGGCCTGCTCCGCGGCGCCGGCGAGCCGGACCGCCTGCCTACGCGTGGGCCGCGTCTGAAGCGCCGCCACGGGGGCTTATGGGTTGGGTGAGTCGTTGGGAGCGGAGCAGACGGAGGAGATGGGCAGACTCTAGCGCCCGTACCGCGGACCTGGGTTGCCCTGCACCTGCGGGCCAAGTTAGAAGGGCACAGGGGCAACATTTCCGGCAAGTCGGAACAAAAAACGGGCCCCCGGAGAGATCCGGGGGCCGTACCCTGTTGAGCCTTGCGCAGGTACCCTGTTTCTAGCACGTCCGCCTAAACAACCAGAGAGGCGGATTAGAGATAACCCAGGATCCCACAAGGGATTTAGGTGGGGCTAGGTCAGAGCCACCTCTCCCAGAAGATACCCGCGGCTACTACTGCTCGATGCGTC
>CADCUZ010000024.1 GCA_902806015.1 uncultured Rubrobacteraceae bacterium | reverse complement strand
GGTCGCCGCCTACTTGGGGATGATGGGCAAGGCGCTTTTGCCGCGTGCCTCCGAATCGGTCCTCCACGCGGAAAAGCGGCGCTTGCTGTGGGGAGCGAAGCCGTTCAAGGCGATTGGTTACAGTAGTTCGGTCAGCTGCAGCCCAGTCATCCCTGACTGGTACCGCAACCCCAGCCTGCCAGATGTCCGGTACCTGTTCGTGGGTGCTTGTCTTCCGCGCCGGATGCCCGGGGTCAGATGGTGGGAAGGTGGCAGAAGCGGAGGTCAACGGGGGGCTTTGCTGGGTATGACCGAGTTAAACGTTGTTCGCCTTTCCGCTTCCCCCGTAGGCAAGCGCTTTATCCGTCGTCGACCGCGAAGCGGTGTAACTGACATTCATGAATTCGACTAGAACGCCCGCCGCAAGAACGCGCGCGCCGACCCCTACCCGGACGCTAGTTCATCGCCGCAAGCCGCGCAAAACGTACCTCCCACTTTGCCCAAGTCTGCCAAGCGTGCAGTAGAGCGATCTCCCGATTGTTCTGCCGTACCTTGGAGAGGGGTTACGGCGGAAACGATGGCTCGCCAGTAACGGGCTACTACGGTCGTTGATGAGTCCTTGATTCCCGCTTTCTGAACAGTACCCGCCTTGCACGTCGGTACGTTGTCTTCCCTACTTCCCCACTCTGAGGACGACCTTCCCGCGCCCGTGTCCGGAATCCAACCGCTCGTGGGCCTTGCCGACTTCTTCCAGTGGCAGCACCTCGGCGACGAGGGGCCGTACCTGGCCGCGCTCGAAGAGCGCGCCCATCTCCTCGAGTCGTGCTCGCTCACGCGTGAGGAACACGCCATAGAGAGTCTGGTTCTTCTGGTAGAGTGGGGTGAGGTCGCCTTGCGCGCCGAGGATGGTTGCCAGGCGTCCGAAGGACTTCGTGGCAGAGATGCTGTCAACAATCGTACCGCCGCCCACAGCGTCAAAGGCGGCGTCCACCCCCTCCCCACCGGTATCGTCGAGAGCGACCTCCGTCGCGTCCTGGATTTCGTAGTCTATGGGCACGTCAGCGCCGAGCTCCTTCAAGATCTCCTGGTTGTCGGAACCCGCCGTAGCGAGGACACGGGCACCGGCCGCCTTGGCGATCTGGACGGCGAAAGACCCCACTCCGCCGGCCCCACCGTGGATCAGGATCGTCTCTCCGACCCGCACGGCGAGCCTCCTCACCATCGCCTCGTAGGCCGTGCCTCCGGCGAGCGGCACGGCCGCGGCTTCCTCGTGGGAGAGCGAGGCGGGCTTCTTCGCCACTATGTCCGCCTTCGCGGCGTGGTACTCGGCGTAGGCCCCATTGGAATTAGGGCCGAAGACCTCCGGCGTGTAGTACACCTCGTCGCCCGGGGCGAGGTCGGTGACCCCCGGCCCGACCCCCTCGACGACGCCCGAGATGTCTGCGCCCAGAACTATCGGCGCTTCGAGCCCGATGGAGGCACCAGCGGCACGGAACTTGGCGTCTACGGGGTTGGTTCCCGCGGCAACCACGCGGACCAGAACCTCGCCGGTGCCAGGATGTGGCCTCCCGACGTCCCGCTCCTCGAAGAGGTCCGCTCCTCCGAACTGCGGTGTGACCATGGCTCGCACGATTTCGCTGCTCCTTTAGTCGCGGTCTTGGGTTCGGCCATCTTACCCTAGACCCCAACCGGCACCTTCGAGGGGCGAGACTGGTGAGGGTACATTGAGGGTTGCTCGCGCGGGTTGGTAGGCGTATGTTCAACGCCACCCTAAATGCCCTTCACGCTCGAGGGACAACACTCGACGGGCAGAAGTCGTCCACCCTCGAACCGAGGGGCTCTCAAAACGGCTCCTCGCGTAGGTGGTGCCCGTGTCCGACTCTTTCCGCCGTGCGTGCCTTAGGGAAGGGCTCGCGGCGTCATCCTTCCGGTAAGGTGCCACGTTCAGATCCCGCTTCGCCCTTTCGGGAGGGCCCTAAGACTTCGCTCGTAGGGCGCTCAAGGCCGCCAACGCCCCCGACGCCCCGAGGCCCCATTTCGCCGCCCGGTGGGTGTCCAACCAGGTTAGGTAGCTCCTCGGTGTCGCTTGTTCGCCGAAGTCCCCTTCCGCCCGGTCTTGCCCTTGCATGGTTTCAAAGAGCCCGTCCGGATCTGCGGCGGATTTCGGTTCTTCTGTCATCTGGGACCCGAAACCCCAGCGCAGCATGAGAGCGTCCATTAGACGCGGCGAAAGGCGCTGGGTAAGGAGCATGCCCTTGCCCGCGCCGCCGGCGACGATCTCCCGAGGCGCCTTCGAGGCAGAGTAGACGATCGTGTCGGCTACGACGCCAGGCTGGTAGATCGGCGGGAACCCCTTGGGTCTAACGCCTAGCCTGGTGCGAGCCTTGGTAAAGAAAGGGGTGTTAATGGCCGCCGGCATGACGTTGGTGACACCGATATCGGTCCATCCCTCGTGCACGAGCTCCACGCGCAAGGACTCCAGGAAGCCGTCTATGCCGTGCTTGGAGGCGCAGTAGGCGCTTTGGAGGGGCACCGAGCGCTTGGCTACCACCGAGGAGACGTGCACGAGAGCCCCGCGTCCCTCACGCTTTATGTGCGGCAGCGCGGCCATCGCCCCGTAAACCTGTCCCATAAGGTCCACCTCGACCACGCGCCCGAACTCTTCGGGTCGTGTCTGGTCGAAGGGGGCGAAGAGACCGGCGGCCGCAAGGTGTACCCAGGTGTCGAGCCGACCGTACTTCTCGACCGCCTTCTCCGCAACAGCCTTTACCTGCTTGAACTCGGAGACGTCAGCAACGACGGCCGTCGCCTCGCCGCCTTCGGTCGCTATCTCGTCTACCAGGGAGCGCAGTCCCGCTTCGCTCCTGGCCGAGACCACCGCCTTCGCGCCCTTCCTCGCGAATCGACGTGCCGTCTCGCGGCCTATGCCGCTTGAGGCGCCCATCAGGACCACCACTTGCTCCACTACCGGTTTCAGTTTCATGCCCGCCTCTTTCTGCAACCGTGTATGAACATGGTGACCTGTATACCCACGCCCGCCGCTCGCTACCGGCATTCCCGTTCCCCGCCAAGGGGCATCCAAAGCCGCCTTAGGGATCCTTTAAGCGGTAGGGAACATTCGGCGAGGGGGAAGGTTCGTCGTACGATTCCGGAGTCCTTGAGAATATTTCTTACGTATGCGCCGATCGTCTCCGAGTCTTTCTGCCGCGTCTAAGGAAGGGAGTTGCGGCGAAATGAAATGCGACTAGCGCCGACTGTTAGTCTTGCGTGGGCTCGCCTTACCCCCGGGCAAGAAGATGTAGGGCACGGGCAACCTTTCTTGGCGAGGATCGAGACGAAGCGGCAGGTGATCATTAGGGCAGCGGCGGTCGCAGGGATGGTCGGGCCCGTCCTGTTCGGGACCGTCCTACTCGCGCTGAGCGCTCTGGAGTACGACTTCATGCTCGGGATCGGATGGCGTCCTGTCGCGGACCCGGCGGGTGCCTGGCCTAGCGGGCTCGCCCTCGGTCCCTACGGCTCCGCGCAGGTAGCCAACTTCGTCGTCTCGGGTCTGCTGCTGGCCTTCTTCGCGCTCGGCCTTCATCTCGGGGCGACAAACGGGTACGGTTCGCTATTAGGTCCCGCCCTCCTCTTCATGGCGGGAACGACGATGGCACTCATGGGCTTCGAGACCGATCCGATACGGAGGGTCGGGCCCCGTAGCTTGCACGGCCTGATCCACGACGTGGCCTTCGTGATCTTTGTCCTCGCCTTTCTGGCCGCCCTCTTCTCGCTGTGGCGCAGGTTGGAGGCGGATCCCCGTTGGCGGGGCCACGGTCGCTACACTGTAGCCACGGGGATACTAGCGGTGTTGTTGCTCATGCTGCCGGGCGTGGCCTACTACCTATTCATCGTCACGCTGCTCGCCTGGATCGAGGCCACCGCGATACGCCTGTGGCGTCTCTCTTAGCCTTCGACGGCTGGCCCGACACGAATCGGATAGAGGGGTTGAGGTCGCCGAGCGCATCGGTTGGTTCAAAGCAGTTCTTCGTCTCTGCCTCTTTCCGCAGCGCCTAAGGGAGTGGGTTGCGGCGGAAAGATTTGGTGAAAGTTGACGGTTAGGGAGGCGGCACTGGCAACCCCTCTCGTCCCCCGATACCATGGCACCCAAGGTCACGAGTGCCGTCCCCAGCGCGAACGCCACGGAAGTTGCCCCCACGGTCAACGTCAAGGCGACCTTCTCAGAGGACATGTTGGCCTCGACCATCAACAAGACCACCTTCACGCTGCGCAAGCAGAACGCCACAGGCTTCGTCGCCGCCACGGTCAGCTACGACCCTAGCACCAAGACGGCCACCCTCGACCCGACCAACCCCCTGCAGAGGGGGGCCACCTACAAGCCTTCCGTGAACCTGGGGGCACAGGACCAGGCGGGCAACCCGCTGGACCAGAACGGGTCCCTCCGCGGTTCGCAGAGGCAAGACTGGACCTGCAAGGTAAGATCCTAGGGCGTCGAAGTAGTCGATCAGCCCCGGTGGAGGGTCGGGGCGTAGCAGCCTAGGCCCTTCTTTTTGCCCTTGTTCACCCGAGTGCTTGGAAGGGGTGCTCTCGGAGGTTCAGGCGTTCGGGGTTCTCCGAAGTTGAAGCTTCCTGTAAACTCTACGGGCGCCATTCTCGTGGAGGTGCGCCATGAACCGGGATGCGCTCTTGGGTAAGGCGCTCTTGGTGGTGCTCGCCGCGGCGCTCTTCGGATCCGCGGGGACACTACTCTGGCCCGCCGGATGGGCGTTCATGGCACTCTTCTTCGGCTTCGCCCTCGCGATGGTACTCTGGCTGGCCCGCGAAGAGCCCGAACTCCTGGCCGAACGGATGTCCTCCCCGATACAGAGGGGCCAACCGCTCTGGGACAAGGTGTTCGTGGCCGCGGTGGTGCTGCTCTTCCTGGCCTGGCTGATCGTGATGCCCCTGGACGCCGTGAGGTTCGGGTGGTCGGAGGTGCCCGGCTGGCTACAGTTCTTGGGGGCCTTGGGACTCGTGCTCTCGTTCTACATCATGTTCTTGGCCTTCCGGGAGAACGCCTATCTCGCCGTTGTGGTGAAGCTGCAAGAGGAGCGGGGCCAGAGCGTGGTGGGCACCGGCCCGTACCGGTACGTGAGGCACCCCCTGTATTCGAGCACGTTCTTGTTCTTGCCCGCGGCCGCACTGCTGCTGGGCTCGTGGTGGGGTTTCCTGCCCGGCGCCGTGGTGTTGGGTCTACTCGTTTGGAGGATCCCCCTCGAAGAGCGGGTGCTAGAGAACGGCCTGGCCGGATACGACGAGTACGAACGGAACGTGAGATACCGACTCATCCCTCGCGTCTGGTGACTATCCACCGAAGCTCGTAGAAGGGGGCAACTTTCGGCCCGTCGCCCCCTATTCACCCGAGTGCGTGGAAGGGGCGTTCTCGGAAGTCGACGTAGTAGTCGAAGTGCCTAGTGTCGGGGGTCGTCGAGGTGCGCAGTACGGCCCACCGGTGGAGGTCGTCCCACTCCGAGACCTCCTCCAACTCCCAGTCCAGGCTCCTCAGCAAGAACGAGGCCGCCCGCTCCACCGCTGGCAGCTGGTAGTCGTCTAGGAACACCACACCGCCCGGACGCACGAGACGCCCGAGGTAGGACAGGTCGACGAACACCCCGTCGAAGCGGTGGTCGCCGTCGACGAACGCCAGGTCGAAGCCGCGGGACTCCTCCAAAAAGCGCGGCAGGGCGATCCGGGACTCCTCCGCGCGGTGCTCCACCATCCCCGCGACACCCGCCTCCTCGAGGGACTGCAGGCCGCACCCCGAGAACCTCGGCGCCTGGTGGGGCTCGACCGCGACGTGGCGCGCCGCCGTCGGATCGGCGTTCTCCAGCAGGACCTCGCAGGCGTGAAGCGCCGGGACACCGTAGCCGAGGCCGACCTCGACCGTCCGGGTCGCCCCATCCCTCGCGACCCACCCCCGCAGCGCCTCGCTCTCCGCCGCGCTCGCCGCGTGGAGGTCCGGATGGACGATTCGACCCACGCGCCGATACCTCCCGTTGTTCGTTTCGCGCCTCTGCCAAATCCCACGGTACCGCGCCTAGGGCTCCCACGACAGCCTATTCAGGCGAGTACGTGGAAAGGGTGTTCTGCGAAGTTCGGATGCAGAATCCCGCGGTTATAGATTGTCGTAGCCGCGAGCGTACGTTCAGCGAAGGAGGTCGCTGCTTTTGAGGTGCCCTGAGTGCGAGGCCGAGCTGTCCAGTGGGGAACGGTGCGCATACATCGCCGTTGGGCCTCGTCCCGCCCGACGGGCTTAGCGACCCAGCACAACGGCTGCTGTGACCAATAATCTGCTAGATCCGCGGAGAACGATGAGGGGAAATGGGGGTTTCTGCCCTATATTTGACAAAGCCTAGAAGTGTCGGAAAAGGCACTCTTGCGGGGCAACCTGCCGATGAGGTGAGGCGCGAGGGAAGGTGGCAAAGGTATGGGCGGCGAGCATGATCCAGCGAAGGGCGCGGATGGGCTGGCGATTCGCGCAGAGGGTCTAGTGCGACGGTTCGGGGACAGCACCGCGGTCGACGGCGTAGACCTCGCAGTGCCCACGGGCATGGTCTACGGCCTCTTGGGGCCCAACGGCGCGGGCAAGACCACCACCATCCGGATGCTAGCCACGCTGTTGCGTCCGGACGCCGGCGCGGCGCGGGTGTTCGGCTACGACGTCGTGCGTCAGGCTGATGCGGTGCGTGGTCGGGTGAGCCTCACCGGACAATTCGCCTCGGTCGACGAGGACCTCACCGGTCTAGAGAACCTCTTCCTAATCGCTCGGCTGTTGGGCCACTCGCGGGCACAGTCCAAGGCGCGGGCCAAGGAGTTGCTCGACGCCTTCGGCCTGATCGAGGCGGCCGGCCGCCAGGTGAAGAAGTACTCGGGGGGCATGCGGCGCCGGCTCGACATCGCGGCGAGCATCGTGGTCACGCCGGACCTCATGTTCCTCGACGAGCCAACCGCGGGCCTCGACCCGCGCAGTCGCAACCAGGTCTGGGACATCGTACGGGCCCTGGTCGCCGGGGGCACGACGGTGCTCTTGACCACGCAGTACCTCGACGAGGCCGACCAGCTCGCCGACAGGATAGCCGTCATCGACCGCGGCAAGGTCATCGCCGAGGGTAGCCCGGGCGAGCTCAAGGCCTCGGTGGGCTCGGGCGCCCTCCACGTGCGGCTGCGCCATCCCGAAGAGCGACCAAACGCCGAGCGGGTCCTCTCGCAGGCTCTCGAAGTACCCGTGCACCTCGAATCCGACCCGGCGGCGCTGTCGGCCCGGATCTACGACGCCGAACGCGTCGCGCACGCCCTCGCCGAGCTCTCCCGCTCCGGCGTGGCCCTCACCAATTTCTCGCTCGGTCAGCCGAGCCTCGACGAGGTGTTCCTCGCCCTCACAGGCCGCCCACCCGAGAACGACGGCGCCACCGAGGAGGATGCCGCATGACGACGCCGACTACTTCGGTACAGCCCCTCCGCGATCAGCCGCTACGCTCGGCGCTGTCCGCCCGTACACGGCCGCCGCGCCCGAACGCCCTCTCCGCCTCGCTCACGTTCGGTTGGCGGGCGCTCTTGAAGATAAAGCACGTCCCCGAGCAGCTCTTCGACGTCACCGCCTTCCCGATAATGTTCACGCTCATCTTCACTTACTTGTTCGGCGGCGCCCTGGCCGGGTCGACCGGCGAGTACCTGCATTACCTCTTGCCCGGGATCCTGGTCCAGACCGTCGTGTTCATCACCATCTACACAGGGTTCGGGCTGAACACCGACATCGCCAAAGGGGTCTTCGACCGCTTCCGGTCGCTGCCGATCTGGCGTCCGGCAGCCCTCGTCGGGGCCCTGCTCGGCGACGCCGCGCGCTACGCGATGGCGTCGACGATCGTCGTCGTGCTGGGTCTTGTGCTGGGCTTTCGTCCGGACGGGGGCATACTCGGCGTGCTGCTCTCCGTGGCGCTCCTCCTCGTGTTCTCGTTCGGCCTGTCGTGGATCTGGACCGCGCTAGGGCTGGTCCTGCGGACGCCCAGCTCCGTCATGGGCGTGAGCATGATGGTGCTTTTCCCCCTCACATTCGCCAGCAACATCTTCGTGGACCCGCGGACCATGCCGCCGTGGTTGGAGACGATAGTCGGTGCCAACCCCATCACCCACCTGGCCACGGCGGTGCGCGGGCTCATGCACGGGACGGCGAGTGCCGGTCAGATCGGCTGGGTACTCCTGACGTCGGGGCTGCTCGTCGGCGTGTTCGCCCCGCTCGCCATGTACCTGTACCGCAACAAGAGCTGATGGCACCGCTTGGAGTGATCAAGGAAGCCTGGCGGGCTAAGCAGCCCGTCACGTACCGCCGCTAAATACGAGGGATGGCGAGAGCGGGCGGCGAGGGCGCATTGCTGCTCATCCCTGGCAACGCGGAGTTGGGAAACGCTGCCGCACGGCGTTGGCTTACGACCGAGACGGGACCGCTACCTGCTTGCGACTTCCGATGGCGGGGAATGGTTCCCGAACGAGAAAACCTGGGGATTCGTGTCGTGGGTTCTAAGCTCGGAGCCATCACCCCACCCAATGTGTTCGCGCCGAGGACGGGATTCTTTAGTCGCGATTGCAGGTCAAGCTCAGGCCGCTCGTACCTTTCTCGGCCACCAGGCGGGGTCAACAAAATCGGCGGGTAACTTCCGCCAAGACACCTCACTCACGCAGTACACGGGGAAGCGTTACTACTCTTCTGCCGCAGCTGCTTCAGCCCTCGATCAACGATCCTATAAATCTGTCCCGATCCACAAGGAACGATGCTAGGCCCTCATCACCCACGAGAGCTTCCGGGAGAGGATTGAACAAGACCCGCTTTATCTCTGCACACAAGGAATAGAGCACCGACACCAGCTCTCCAGCGGAAAACTCTCTGACGTACCAACCTTCCCCGAATACTACGGACGAGAGGAACCTGCTGGCCACCTCCTTGGAGGAGAACACCGACAGTACCTCCTCACCGGAGTTCAAGAAAAGGTGTGGCAACTCCAAGCCCTTGTACCCGTGCCGGACGATCAAATAACGGTGACGCAGCGAGGGCACGATGGCAAGCAGGGCCGCACTCTCTGATGATCTTCCTCTTCCTTCCTCGCTCAATTTGCACCTCGTAGTGCCTTCGATACGCTCGATCACGGTCGTCACCTAGCCACTCCCCTCCCCCACCGGACGTGTCTGGTCGACGGTATATATGCTACTTATGTAGCTATCTATTGTACCAGCCTACTTTGGGCAGCGTCAACACCATTTCCGGGCCTTTAGCAACAACAGTAGTGTTCGTTTCATGGCGGACAATCTCCTCCTTAGTTCGCGTCAGCCTCATCTTGGCGTGGGAGGGGTCTGCCCCCTCCCACGCCCCAACCCACCTAGCGCCTGGTCGCGACCATCTCCAGGTAGTCCGCAGACCACACCGCGGTCCCGTCGTCGGAGCGGTTGTAGCTCTGGACCAGCGAGATCAGGTCCTGATCGAGCGCCTGTTGCCCTTCCTCGTCGAGCACCTCGAAAGCCTTGTGGAGGGGGCCGTAGTACCCGCGCATGAACCCGACGTGGTGCTTGGCAGATTGGAAGCGCCACACGAAGCTGCGTCGCCTTGTCTGCAGCGAGCCTACGCCGCCGTGCAGGAGCTCGTCTAGCCCCTCCTCGGTCCCCCACCGGAAGGGAGGCTTGAGGCCAGCGGGTGGCGGCACGTGTTTGCCGATCGTCCTGAACAGATCACCCACGTAGCCGTCGGGGACCCAGCTGACCATCCCGCGCTTTAGAGGCGCGGGGTCAGTGAGCAGGCGGAGGCAGGCGGGGCGCAGGCGACCGTCGCTCCTCTATTTGCTATGATCCGGACATGGCGTACCGACTCGAACTGGCGGCGAAGGGGCTAGCCTTCGAACGCGTGGCGACGGGCGGGTTCGTGGCGGTCGCGCCCGGTCGCGCGATCGGAACCCTCACAGCGCCGGGATACGACACCGAGGCGGCGCGCTACATGGCCCGTCTCCTGGGGGTCCGCCAGGTCGTGCTCGGCGTGATGCTCTGGCAGGCCCGCAACGACCGCGCGTGGCTGCGGCGGGTAGCGACGCTGAACGCGCTGACCGAGGCGCTCGATGCCGCGGCCACGCTCGCGTCCGTGGGCAGGCAGCGCAACGGTCGCCCCTCGGCGGCTCCCGCCGTCGCGGCGCTCGCAACGTCAGCCGCATTCCTAGCCCTTCGCGCGGCGGCGTCCTGAGTTCTCGGCTCGGAGAACAACCCTTCCACGCACTCGGGTGAATAGAGGTCAAGAGGCAGGGCCGGCGCTGGTACGCTCCGGCCCTTGGTAGTGGCAGCGGTTGGACTACTTGGTGAACTTGAAGTTGGCTTCTTTGGTGGTGCCGTCGTCGAACTGTACCACCAGCTGGCGGTATTGGCCCGCCCACCCCTTCTCGGTCTTCCACACGCAGGTGTAGCGGTCGCTGGCGGCGTCGTAGCTGAGGCCGCCCGCGCCCGCGGTCACCGGTCTGCTCCACGCCGTCCATGTTCTCTTGGAGGTTGGGTATCTGCCGCGAAAGCGGGTAGCCCGTGGCGAAGATGTCCAGGCCCATGTCGCCGCCCAGGGTGAACTTCACCGGTACGGCGGCGCCTCCCCCCGAGCGCCCGATAGCGTCACGCCCACCGACCCGAGGCGGGTCTCACGCACCGGCCTTGCGAGCCGCCCACAGGCATGACCAGCACCGCCTCCCCGGTCGTGTGCCAGAGGCACCGCTCGTCGTGGTAGAAGGCCGTCGTGTGGTCCATATCGCTCCTTTACGGTCTACGGTTGTTGCTCGTGCCCGCGCCCGATCCGGGAGCGAGCGGAACGAGGTTGCTCTTGGTCCCCCTATCCGCGCCGACCCGGCTCAACCGCCTGCCCCCGGTTGTCCCAGCTCGCGGGCCACGTCGAGCACGTACTCGACCTCCTCGGGCGTGGTGCGGAAGTTGACGAAGCAGGCGCGCAGGCAGGCGCGGCCGTCCACCGAGGCCGGCGCGAGAAAGACGCGACCGTCGCGCTGCATCCGGCGGGCAACGTTTAGGTTGTGGGCGTCGAGGTCTTCGGCCCCGGGCGGGACGTGGCGGAAGCAGACGGTCGAGAGCATCGGGTCGTTGAGGAGTTCGAAGTCCCGGGACTCGCGCAGGAGCGCGGCGAGACGGCGGGCGTTGTCGAGGGTTCGGGAGATCCAGGCCCGGTACTGGGCGGCGCCGTGCACGCGGAGGGCCATCCAGAGCCTCAAGGACCGCAGAGGGCGCGAGTACTCGAGCGTGCGGTCCACGGGGTTGGCGACGTCGCCCTCGTGCAGCATGTAGCGCTCCTCGTGGCCGAACGCCGCCCGCAGCCACCCCACCTCCCGCATCATGACGACGCTGCAGCTCTTTTGCACCCCGAGCCACTTGTGCGCGTCGGCCGTCGCCGAGTCGGCCCGCTCCAAGCCGGAGAAGAGCGGGGCCGAGCCGGGCACGGCGGCCCCCGGGAGCCCGTAGGCGCCGTCCACGTGCAACCAGACGCCGTGGCCATCGCAGACGTCGGCGATCTCGTCGAGGGGGTCTACGGCGCCCGTGAGCGTCGTGCCCGCGGTCGCGACCACGGCCACGGGCACGACCCCGGCGGCGACATCCGCGGAGATCGCCTCGTCGAGGACCTCTGGGCGCATACGGCGTCGGTCGTCTATCGGGATACCGCGGACGGAGTTGCTCCCGAGGCCGCACACCTCGACGGCGCGGACGACGGAGTGGTGGGCCTCCTCGGAGCAGTAGACGGCGGCCAGGCGGCCGCCGACACCCCGGCTGCGGGAGCCGGGCATGGCCTTCTCGCGGGCGGCGAGCAGGGCCGTCAGGTTCGACGTCATGCCGCCGCTCGTGAAGGACCCTTCCGCCATCGGGAAGCCGACGAACTCGGCGACCCAGCGCAGGGCCTGTTCCTCGACGAGGTCCGCGCCGCCGGCGGTGACGGCGAGGTTCGCGTCGTAGGTCGCCAAGAGCGAGGAGGCGAGCACGCCCACCTCGAGGCCGGTGGAGCCTATGTACGCCAGGTAGAGCGGGCGCGAGGGGGAGATGCTCGCATCCAGGACGCGAGCCGCGTCGTCGACGGCGGCCCCGGCGTCGCCCGCCTCCTCGGGCAGTGGCCCTTTCAGGCGGGCCGTGAGCGCCCCGTCCAGCTCGGGCTCGGAGGGGCGGGGCGCGTCGAAGGACGCCCAGGCCTCGCAGATGACGCGGTCGAGGTCGGCCAAGACGGCCTCGCGGTCGGCCAGCGCCGGGAGGTCGGCCTGCTCGTGCTGCGGCGCGGCGCCCATCCGCCGCCTCGTCTCGTTGCCGCGGCTCATCGGTCGGGGCGGGCCGGCTCCTCGGCCTCGGCCCCGGCGCCCTCGCCAACGGAGGCGAAGACGGCCGGGTTCCGGCGTTTTAAAAGGGCGCCGACGACGAGGCCCGCCGCTCCGCCGCCGAACAGTATCAGGGGCAGCACCACCGCCATCGCGTCCAGGGGGGCCCCGATCGCGCCGGTGATCAGCACGTTGAAGTTCACCACCCCAAGGACGAGCACGACGAGCAGCATCGCGCCGGCCGCCCCCGGCGCGATGGTGGAGGCCCAGCGGCCCAGGCCGGAGTCGGGGTGGCGCCTGAAGTAGCCGACGACCGCGAAGGAGGTGACGGCCATCAGGAGGAGGACGCCCAAGGCGCCCATGTTCGTCAGCCAGGTGAAGAGCTGGAGGACGGGGTCGGCGCCGGAGAGGGCGAAGACGCCGACGATCACGAGCGCCAGGACCGACTGCGAGAGGGAGGCGACATACGGGGCACCCGTGACCCCGTGCACCCGCCCGAAAGCTGCGGGTATCACGCCCTCGCGCCCCAGCGCGAACATGTAGCGGGCGACCGAGTTGTGGAACGAGAGCAGGGCCGCGAACAGGCTCGTGGCGAAGAGCAGCGCCGCCGCGGTGCCCCAGATCTGGCCCAGCCGCTCCGTCCCCGTGACGAAGAGCACGGTCGTCGGATCGGGGGCGCCGCCGGTGGCGTAGCCGGCCTCGACGAGGCGCTCGGGGTCCACCATCGTGCCGAACCCCGCGGCGGCCCCGAGCAGCCAGGAAGAGATGGCGTAGAAGACCGCGATCAGGCCGACCGCCAAGAACGTCGCCCGGGCGACCGTCCGCCTGGGGTCGCGGCACTCCTCGGAGTAGATCGCCGCCGACTCGAACCCGACGAAAGAGGCCACGCAGAAGGTGAGCGTCGCCCCGACCGCGGCGCCGAACGCGACCGTGGGGTCGAAGGCGACGAGCGAGAGCCCCTCGGGCCCCGGGTCAGCCAGCACCGCGACGTCGAAGAGGACGACGACGAGCACCTCTAGGCAGAGCACGACGGCCAGAACGCGGGCGTTGAGGTCCACCTGGAGCACCCCGAGCGCGGCGATGACGAGGCCGCCGACGAGGCACCAGAGCCACCAGGGCAGGTCTATCCCGAGGTTGCCGGCCATAAAGGCGCCGAAGGCGGCGCCGAAGAGTCCGTAGATCCCTATCTGCATGGCGTTGTAGGCGATCAGGGCCACGAAGGCGGCCCCGATGCCCTGCACCTTGCCGATACCCTGCGAGACGTAGGAGTAGAAGGCCCCAGCGTTGGCGACGTGCCGGCTCATCGCCGCGTACCCGACCGCGAACAGGGCGAGTATGATCCCTAGAGGAATGAACATGAACGGCACGGCCCTGTTCCCGGTGACCAGGTAGGTCGCCGCCTGCCCGCCCGCTACCGCCGTCAGCGGGGCCGAGGCCGCCACGATAAAGAACACCAGGTCCGGGACGCCGAGGGCGCGCCGGTGGAGCTTCGCGGTCTCCCGTCCTTCCCGCGCGGGGGCGGCGGTGGGCTCTGTTGTGGACATCAGCTCTCCTCCTCTCGGTCCGGCGCCCAGACGAGCCCGCACCAATCCTTTATGAAGAGCCCGAGCACCTGCGCGGACTCGACGACCGAGCGCAGCGAGACGCGCTCGTCGATGCCGTGGATCCTCTCCGCCCGCGGCCCGAAGCACACGGCCGGCACCCCGGCCCGCACGAAGTGCCGCGCGTCCGTCGTCGCCGTCGTCGCCACCGTGGCGGGAAGCTCCCCGTGCAACCGCCCGTAGGCGCCCGACAGCGCAGCGACCAGCGGGTCGTCCTCGGCCACGACGGACCCCTCGGACGAGAAGCCGTCGTAGCGGACCCGCGGCGGATTTTCCGCGAGGCGCGGCGAGGACGCCGCGGCTTTTGCGACCGCGTCTTCGACCAGGCGGCGCATCTCTTCGGGGCCCTGCCCCGGGTACAGCCCGATGCGGCACGAGAGCGTGCAGGAGGCCGCCACGGTCGAGGGCCAGTCGCCGCCGGAGATAACCCCCGGGTTGAGGTTGATGGGGTGCTCGAACGCGTCGAAGGGCGCCGGCGGGTCCTCGTTGAGCAGCTCCTCGAGGTCCCGCAGCGAGGCGAGCACTTCGTAGGCGGCGTCTATGGCGTTGAAGCCGAGCCGGCTGGCGCGGGCGGCGTGGGCGGGTACGCCGGCTACGTCGACGTGGAACCAGAGGACACCGACCTGGGCGACGGTCAAGTGGTCCGGGTGCGGCTCCGCGATGACGCAGGCGTCCGCCGTCGCCCCGTCCAGCAGGCACTGCAGGGCTCCGTGACCCGTGCACTCCTCCTCGACGACGGACTGCAGCTGCACCGGCGCCGCGGGAGCGTAGCCGGCCCGCTTGAGCGCCCGCACGACCCCGGCCATCGCGGCGAGGCCGGCCTTCATGTCCCCCGCCCCCCGGCCGTAGAGCCAGTCGCCGTCGCGGGTAGCCGCGTACGGCGGGTGCGTCCATAGCTCCTCCGCGGCCGGCGGCACCACGTCCACGTGGCCGTTAAGGACGAGGGAACGCCCGCGGTCTTCGCCGCCCCCCGCCGGCCAGTCCGCGACGACGTTGCGCTTGCCCGCGACCTCCCAGGAGAAAGGCGACGCGCCCCGGGCGGCGCGCAGGGCTTCGGCGTCCAAGGGCACGCCGCGGGTTTCGAGGCCGCTCTCAGAGAAGGCCTCTTCCATGATCCTCTGCCCGGCCTCCTCGTTGCCGAGGACCGTAGGCGCCCCGACGAGGCGGACGAGGAGGTCCTCCATCCATCCGGCCTCCGCGGCGACGGCGGCCAGCACGGCCTCGTCGGCGACGGCGAGCTCTCTCATCCCACGCTGCCCTCGAGGATCTGGAGCGTCTTCAGGTCGGAGTAGAAGTCGAGGGCGTGGTCGCCGCCCTCGCGCCCAATACCTGAGATGCGCATGCCGCCGAAGGGCGCCGTGAGGTCGCGGACGAGGAAGGTGTTGACCCAAACCACGCCCGAGCGCAAGCGTCGGCCAACGCGGTCCGCCCGGCCCAGGGAGCCGGTGTAGACGATGCCCGACAGGCCGTACTC
>CADCUZ010000023.1 GCA_902806015.1 uncultured Rubrobacteraceae bacterium | reverse complement strand
GTCCCCCGAGTTCGGGGCGACGTGCACGTTCTTCCCCGTGGACCAGGAGACGCTGCGCTACCTGCGGGGGACCGGGCGCGACGAGGAGCTCGTCGAGCTCGTCGAGGCGTACCACAGGCAGCAGGGCCTTTGGCGCACGGACGAGACGCCCGAGCCGCGCTTCTCCGAGGCGCTGGAGCTGGACCTGTCGACGGTCGAGGCGAGCCTCGCGGGGCCGCGCCGGCCGCAGGACAGGGTGGCGCTCGACGACATGCAGCCCTCGTTCCGCCAGGCGCTCGCCGAGATGGTCGGCACCGACCACGCCCTGGTGGCCAACGGCCCCTCCAACGGCCACGGGGACGACGCCTACAACCACGCCGACGAGGAGTCCTTCCCGGCGAGCGACACCCCGAGCCCGGGCTCGCCCGCCGCGCGTGGCGCGGCCAACGAGGCCGAGGGCAAGGAGGGCGGCGCCGCCTCCACCGGCGAGAGCCACGAGGCCGACGATACCGAATCCTTCCCGACGAGCGACGCACCGGCCGGCGCCGCGGACGCGACCGGCAAAGGTGATGCGGACCCGACATCCGGGGGCGAGCCGGACAGCGCGGCGCCCGAGGCGGAGCCCTCGGGCTCCGTCACCGTCACGGTGGACGGGGAGGAGATGTACCTCAGGCACGGCTCGGCGGTCATAGCGGCGATCACATCCTGCACCAACACGAGCAACCCTTCGGTCATGATGGGTGCCGGGCTGTTGGCGAAGAAGGCGGTCGAGAAGGGCCTGAAGGTGCAGCCGCACGTAAAGACGAGCCTCGCGCCGGGCTCGAAGGTCGTCACCGAGTACCTCCAGACCTCCGGCCTGCTCGACCCGCTGGAGAAGCTCCGGTTTGACGTCGTCGGGTACGGGTGTACCACCTGCATCGGCAACTCCGGTCCCCTGGCCGACGAGATCTCGTCAGCCGTCGAGGAGAACGACCTCGTGGTGGCCGCGGTCCTCTCGGGCAACCGGAACTTCGAGGGCCGCATCAACCCGGACGTCAGGGCCAACTACCTGGCCTCGCCGCCGCTTGTGGTCGCCTACGCCCTGGCCGGCACGGTGGACATCGACCTCTCCAAAGATTCGCTTGGCGATGACAAGGACGGCAACCCGGTCTACCTGAGGGACGTGTGGCCGTCGCAGGAGGAGGTCGCCAGGGAGATCGAGAACGCCCTCGACCCGAACGTATACAGGGAACAGTACGCCGACGTCTACACCGGCAACGAGCAGTGGAACGAGGTGGACGTCCCATCTGGCGACCTCTACGAGTGGGACCCGGACTCGACCTATATCCAGGAGCCGAGCTTCTTCAAGGACCTCGACCCCGACGCCGCCGACCTCGAGGACATCGAGGGCGCCCGCGTCCTCGTGCAGGTCGGCGACTCCGTGACGACGGACCACATCTCCCCGGCCGGCGCCATCCCGTCGAAGATGCCGGCCGGCCAGTACCTTATGGAGAAGGGCGTAAATTCGCGGGACTTCAACTCCTTCGGCTCCCGCCGCGGCAACCACGAGGTCATGGTGCGGGGCACCTTCGGGAACATACGCCTCCGCAACAAGCTCGCGGGCGGCAAGGAGGGCGGCTACACCGTCCACCTGCCCGACGGGGAGGAGACCACGATCTACGAGGCCTCCCTCCGGTACGCCGAAGAGGGCGTCCCCCTGCTGGTCCTCGCCGGCAAGGAGTACGGTTCGGGCTCCTCGCGCGACTGGGCGGCCAAGGGCTCGTTCCTGCTGGGCGTGAAGGCGGTCATCGCCGAGAGCTTCGAACGCATCCACCGCTCCAACCTTATAGGCATGGGCGTCCTCCCCGTGCAGTACCCCGATGGCGAGAACGCCGACTCCCTGGGCCTCACGGGCCAAGAATCCTTCGACATAAGGGGCCTCGGAGACCTCGAAGCCGGCAAGGAGCTCACCGTCAGGGTCACCTCCGACGACGGCGCGTCGAAGGAGTTCAAGGTCAAGGCCCGCGTGGACTCCCCGGTCGAGGTCGAGTACCTGCGCAACGGCGGCATCCTCCACACCGTGCTGCGCCAGTTCCTCAAGGAAGACGGCTAGAGGCGGAGGGGGCGGAGCCCGTGGCCGACAAGATCCTTGTCACGCGTGAGATCCCGGCCGCCGGGCTCCGCCCCCTCCAAGAATTCGACCTGACCGTCCTCTCCGAGGCGCCCCCCGCACGCGACGAGCTGCTCGAGGCCGCCAGGGGCGCGGCGGGGGTCCTCTCCAACGTTACCGAGGGGATCGACGCGGAGTTCATGGACGCCGCCGGCAAGAACCTCAAGGTCGTCGCCAACATGGCCGTCGGCTACGACAACGTGGACGTTGAGGCCGCTAAAAAGCGCGGCCTAGTCGTCACCAACACCCCCGGCGTCCTCGACGAGACGACCGCCGACACCGCCTTCATGCTTCTCCTCGCAGCCGCCCGCCGCCTCGGCGAGTCCGAACGGACCCTGCGCGCCGGAAACTGGAAGTGGTGGGGTCCCAAGCTCTTCGTGGGCGTGGACGTGTGGGGCAAGAAGCTCGGTATCGTCGGCATGGGCCGCATCGGGCAGGCCGTCGCCAGGCGCGGCAGGGGCTTCGGCATGGAGATCCTCTACCACAACCGCTCCCGCAATCAAGACGCGGAGAAGGAGCTGGACGCCCGCTACGCCGACCTCGACGAACTGCTCAGGGTGGCCGATTTCGTCTCCATCCATACGCCCCTCACCGACGAGACGCAGCGCCTCATCGGCGCCGAGGAGCTCGACAAGATGAAGCCCACGGCCGTCCTCGTAAACACCTCCCGCGGCCCCGTTGTGGACGAAGAGGCCCTCGCCGATGCCCTCGCGGGCCAACACATCTTCGCCGCCGGTCTCGACGTCTACGAGAACGAGCCACAGGTCCATCCGAAGCTCCTGCGGCTAGAAAACGCCGTCCTCGCCCCGCATATCGGCAGCGGCTCCGCCGGGACCCGCGACAGGATGGCCGTTCTCGCCGCCGAAAACATCGTCGCCGTCCTCTCCGGCGAGGGGCCGAAGACTCCGGTAGACGTCTAGATCGGGCTTCGTCCGAGTCGGTTCGCAACCGAGTGTCGAGTACCCTTGCGCCTACCCCCGGACCGTCGAATAAAAGGAGCACGCATTGGAGAAAGCCGCCCGTTTACTCAAAGAACTCGATCGGGCCTCCGGGCACACCGACTTAGTAGTGCACCGTGTCGGGCCGTCCCAGCAGGCGCACCTTGTTCATGGCCTCGATGCGCTCCTCGGCCAGGCGCTCCGCGGCGCGGTAGTACGGCACCCCGTAGAGCGCGCCCTGGGCAAAGCCGTTCACGAGCCCGGCCACGATGAGCAGCGCCGGGGCGGCCAGGAAGCCCGGCGCGAGACGGAGGAAGGCCTCGTGCGTCTCCGGTGTGCTGCCGGTGGCTAGCACGGACAGGACCGGGTCATGCCGCGCCGGATGTGGCCGGTCTACGCGGCGGGCATCGCAGAACACTTCGGCGAGCACCTGACCGAGGATGAGGCGCGGGCCATTGCAGCGGTGCTCGGTCGCTTCGCCGACGCTGCGTGTCCATGCTGGTCCGGCTTCGTCGTGTCCTCCGGACCCTGCTCGGGCGGGGATCGCGGTCACATCGTTTCGAGGGCACCGACGCCGTCCAGTTCGCGGTACCGTTTCTTGTTGGTGGAAGGACTGTCAGCATCGCCGTTCAACCTTGACGAAGATGGCCCGCGCCAGGAGCTCTCCGAGCGCGTGCATCCCCCCGTCCTCGTCTTCGACGGTGACGACGCCGTCGAGCTCGCGCGCCTCCACGACCTCGAGGACGCACCCGGGGACGAGACCCCGCCCCTCCAGGTGGTCGAGCACGGGGGTGTCGTCGTCGCCGACCTTCCGGATACGGACCCGCGTCCCGGGCTTGGCCTTGCCTAGGGGGAAAGAGTAGTCCGCCGCCAGCGTGCCGTCCGCCGCGGGGATGGGCTCGCCGTGCGGGTCGCGTTCCGGGTGCCCCAAAAGCTTCGCCAGGCGGTCGGTAAAGGCGTCGGAGACGGCGTGCTCCAACCTCTCGGCCTCGTCGTGGACCTCCTGGCGGTCGTACCCGAGATGCTCCAGCAGGAACGTCTCGATCAGACGGTGCCGCCTCACCAGCCTGAGAGCCTCCGCCCGGCCCCGCCCCGTGAGCGAGACCCCCCGGTAGCGCTCGTACTCGACAAGCCCCCGCTCTTGCAGCCGCACGAACATGTTCGTCACCGAGGCCGGCGACACTGAGAGCCTCCCCGCCACGTCCTTGGTGCCCGCGATCCCACCCGAAGCCCCCGTTAGATCCCACACGGCCTTCAAATAATCCCCCACAGACGAGGACGGCGTGGTTGTCGTGAAGTCAACCATGATCAATGTTAGTTTAAACTAAAACACAATTTCACGCTTTGTCTTGACTATAGAGCCCGAAAACCGTAATGTTAGGTAAGGCTAAAATTAATCTGGAAGTGGAGGATATGAGAAGACGGGCGAGGGGCTGTGTTTGTCGGGGGGAACGACGGTGACGGGGGCCATCGCCGGAATGCCGCCCGTATTGCAGGCGTTCCTGGCGACGATGTTTACGTGGGGTATGACGGCTGCGGGGGCGGCGCTGGTCTTCGGGACGAAGAAGTTTAACCGCAAGCTGCTCGATTCGATGCTGGGGTTCGCGGCCGGGGTGATGATAGCTGCCAGCTTCTGGTCTCTTCTCCTGCCGGCAATAGATCTCTCGGAGGGGGGGGCGTTGCCCAAGTGGGTGCCACCGGTCATCGGCTTTCTTGCCGGGGGCGTGTTCTTGAGGTTGCTAGACAAGGTGCTCCCGCACCTGCACCCCGGGATGAAGATGTCCGAGGCGGAGGGCGTTCACACGAGCTGGCGGCGCAGCGTGCTGTTGGTCTCCGCCATAACCTTGCACAACATCCCGGAGGGGTTGGCCGTGGGGGTAACCTTCGGTGCCGTGGGGCTCGGCATGACCGAAGGCCTGCCGGGGGCCTCGCTGGGGGCGGCGATCGCGCTCGCCATCGGCATCGGGCTCCAGAATTTTCCGGAGGGCACCGCGGTGGCCATGCCCTTGAGGCGCGAGGGGATGAGCAGGGGCAAAAGCTTTTTCTACGGCCAGCTCTCGGGCGCGGTCGAGCCCATAGCGGCCGTCGTAGGGGCGACGGCGGTTCTCTTCGCCCAGCCCATCCTGCCCTACGCGCTCGCCTTCGCCGCCGGGGCAATGATCTTCGTGGTCGCCGAGGAGCTGATCCCGGAGGCCAAGCGCGGAAGCCCGGACATCGCCGCCATGTCCCTCATGGTCGGCTTCGCCGTCATGATGACCCTGGACGTGGCGCTGAGTTAGCGTCCGGCTCAGGCGCCGAACGGGCCGCGTACGGCGACGAACCCGACGTAGACGGCGATGAGGCCGATCGCGAACTGACCGGCCACGTTCGGGAACGAGGCCGCGACGTTCCCGTTGGCGAGGAGTCGCATCGTCTCGTAGCTGAACGCGGAGAACGTGGTAAGCCGCCCAGGACGCCGACGGCGAGGCAAAGCGTGGTGGGGCCGGGGGAGGGAGCCCCGCTGGGCGAGGTCGAAGACCAGCCCGATCAGCAACGAGCCCAAAGCGTTGACCGCGAACGTGCCCCAGGGAAAAGCCCCGCCGATGGCGAGTGCAGCCAGCCGCCTAGCAAGTAGCGGCCCTCGGCCCCGAGCGCCCCCAACACCACCAAAAAGAGGTCCATCCGTCTCCTTACGCGTCCGTCGTCCGCCTCGATGAGCCCGGGAGCCGAGCGTGCCTCATCGCCGGTCCGGCTTGCGCCGCAGACCGTGCGATGAGTAGCAAGCGTGCACAAGTAGGGCGGCAAAACCGGGTGGACCGAAGCACCCGCGCGTCGCCCGGGACCGCCGGGCGCATCTATACTGCCGCCGTGGGGGGTTCGGGGCGACAGGGGCTGTGGGGTCCCGGGGCTCGCGGTGTGGGCCTGGGTGTCCTACGACTTCGCGAACACGATCTTCTCGGTCATCATACTCTCCTACTTTTCCCGCTGTGGGTCGGGGGCGGAGTCCTTCTCTTCGCGCCGAGCCCGGTGAACGCCGCCAAGGCACCGTCTTCGTAGGAGTCGCGGGCATTGTCCAGCTTGTCGGTCGAAACCGGCGACCGGACCCCGAACGCTAACACCGGCGAACCACTCCAGAAACACTTTCGACCGCGTGGCTTCTGCCAAGCCACGCCGCGGACATGCGTTTCGTTATTGCGGGCCTAATTTGTATGGGGAGTCCGAGCCACTTGATTCGCCGGGCGCGCGGACGGAAGATATACGGTTATGAAGGGGAGAGAGATGAGGCTCGTCGCGCTCCGGGGTCGGGTCGTGACGGACTACGAGGTCTGGCCCGAGGGCACGGTCCTCTTCGGCGACGGGGCGATAGCGGATGTGGACCGGGACGGGGAGCTGGCCCGGGACGCGGACGAGGTGCACGAGTACCCGGACTCCCTGCTCCTGCCCGGTTTCGTGGACCTCCAGGTCAACGGGGCCTTCGGAATCGACGTTGCCTCGGAGCCAGCGCGCCTGGCCGAACTCTCCCGGTCCCTGCTCTCGACCGGGACGACCGCCTACCTGCCGACCGTGATCTCCTCCCCAGAAGGGCTCTACGAGGATGCGCTGCCCGGCATCGGGGCCGTTACCGGCGGCCCTTCCGAAGGCGCCGAGGTGCTCGGCGTCCACCTCGAAGGACCGTTCTTGAACCTGCAGAAGAGGGGCGCCCACGCCGCCGCCCACGTCGTGCCGCCCGACCCCAGCCTGCTCGCCTGGCTGCTTGACCTCGGCCCGGTGCGGATGGTCACGCTCGCGCCCGAGCTGAGGGATGCCGAGAAGCTGATCGACCAGGCCGCGGGCCGCGGGGTGGTCGTCTCCGCCGGGCACTCGGACGCAAGCTTCGAGCTCTCCTACGGCGCCTTCGACGAGAGGGTCGGCGGCGTTACCCACCTCTTCAACGCGACGAGCCCGATGCACCACCGCGACCCGGGGCTTCCGGGGGCCGCCTTCGCCCACCCCAGGGTCTCCTGCGGCATCATCGCCGACGGGCACCACGTCCACCCGGAGATGGTCGGGCTCGCCTTCCGGATGCTCGGACCCGACCGCCTCCACCTGGTCACGGACGCCATAGCCGCCGCCGGCGCCCCCGCCGGCGAGTACCGTCTCGCGACCCGCACCGTCTACTCCAACGGCGGCATCCCGAGGCTCGGCAGCGGCGCCATCGCCGGAAGCATCCTCTCGATGGAGGAGGCCTTCCGCAATATCCTGGCCTTCACCGGCTGCACCGTCCCCGAGGCCGCCCGCATGGCCTCGGCGGGCCCCGCGAGGCTCGTCGGCGAGGGCCGCCGCAAGGGCCGCCTCGTCCCCGGCTATGACGCCGACGTGACGGTGCTCGCCCCCGACCTCTCCGTCCAGGCCGTCTGGCGCAACGGCCGTCACGCCTACCCCGAGAAAAAGGGTTGAAGAGGACGGTCGGGTCGGTGACCGTCGAGTGCGTGCTCGGGGACATAACGGATCAGGGCGACGTCGACGCGGTCGTCAACGCGGCCAACGCGTGGTTGGAGCCCGGAGGCGGGGTTGCGGGTGCCATCCACCGCGCCGCCGGGCCGGGGCTCGCCCAGGAGGCCCGGCCGCTCGGCCCACTAAGCCCCGGCGAGGCCGTTATCACGAGTGGGCACAGGCTGCCCAACGGGTTCGTGGTCCACGCCTTGGGCCCCGTCTACGGCCAGGACCGCCCGGAGGACGAGCTGCTGGACGCCTGCTACCGCAACTCGCTCGCGCTCGCCGACGAGAACGGGGCGGGCTCCGTTGCCTTCCCGGCCATCTCTACGGGCGTCTTCGGCTACCCGGTCGAAGAGGCGGCGGGGGTGGCGCTGCGGGCCGCGGCCGAGGAGGCGAAGAACCTGCGGAACGTGCGCCTGATCCGCTTCGTGCTCTTCAGTCGACGCGACCTCGAAGCGCACGAGCGGGCGCTCTCCGACCCACTTTGAGATCCGGGTCGAGGCGGAAAAGCAGCCCGACGGCTTAGGAGGGGAAGATCGCATAGATCTTTCAAGCCGTGGGCCGCCGGACCCGCACAAAATAAGCAACCGACGGCTATTGGGTCAAACGCCGGGCACGCCGCGTTCAACGAACGGAGCAAGACAGGATAAGGACGTTGGCGCTTTCGCCTTTCGCCGGGTTGGCCAGCCTGGCCCCGCTGGTCGCTCGGGTAGTTGTGATCCCCACCTTGCCCTGATCGCCGGATTCCGTGATCCTCTTCGCCGGACCGGGCCCCGTCTCGATAGACCGCGCCCTCGGCATCGACGGCGACACCGTGGCCAGAGCTTGACGCACACCCGAGGGAGCGGGCCGGCGTGGTAGAATCCTCGCATGACAGATACGCCGAAGAAGATCCAAAAGACAGAAGAAGAGTGGCAGAACCAGCTGACCTCCGAGCAGTATCGGGTCACCCGCATGAAGGGCACCGAGCGCCCCTTTAGCGGCGAGTACCATGACAACAAGGAAGAGGGCATTTACCGCTGCGTAGCCTGCGGGGCGCCGCTTTTTTCCTCCGAGAGCAAGTACGATTCCGGGACGGGCTGGCCCAGCTTCTGGGAGCCCGTAGACGAGAACAACGTCGAGACAGAAGAAGACCGCACCCTCTTCTTCATGCGCCGGACGGAGGTCCACTGCGCCTCCTGCGGCGCCCACCAGGGGCACGTCTTCGAGGACGGACCGCAGCCCACGGGCCTGCGCTACTGTATAAACTCCGCCGCCTTGCGCTTCGATCCGGAAGCGTAAGGTCTGAAAGCTCCTAGCCTCCCGCTACCAGCCTCTGAGCGCCCGTCTGGTCCAGGGGCGGATGCCACGCCGGGGCGCCGTAGAGGGCCGACCTCATGGACGGCGACGGCCGCGAGCGCGACGAGCGGGTCACGAGGGGCCCGTTCGCCTACTCGAGGGGGAACTGGCCATAATCGTGAAGGACCTCAGGGGCCAGCCGGATCACCTCGCGCGCTTCCTCTCGGCCCCCGAGGCTGCTGCCGGAGCGGTGGGAGGTGGGGCGGGTTTTGAGGCGCCTCCCCTAAGACGCGAGACCCCGGAATTTCGGCACCGACCCGAGGAGGAGCTTCCGGCCGGCGCTTAAGATGGGCCCGCACGACTTCGTGCACACCTGGATGTGGCCGTGGAGGAGGGAGGAGCCGCCGGTGAGGCCGAGGAGCGTCCTCGACCACCGCGACCTCGGCTACTGCTGCGACGACGATGACAGTTGGTAAGGCCCCTTCCCGAACCGCGCTCGGCGCCTACGGGTGGGGCAGGTGCGTCCCGAGTAAGAGGGTCCAGTGCACCGCATTAGGGCCCCGCTTCTTGCTCCAATTCACCCGAGTGCGTGGAAGGGGAGCTCTGCCAGGTCCGCGGGGAGGACCAGCGCCCGGCGGCCGATCTTCGAGACATCCTCCTCGGCGTTCTCCAGTCCCTCTCGGCTCCTGGCCACCAGCGCGACGTCCGCGCCGGGCCGGGCGAGGGTGATGGCCGTGGCCCTCCCGAGTCCGCTGCTGGCGCCCGTCACCAGCGCAGCCTTGCCCTACAGAGGACCTGCTCCCGCGCCGACTTGCGTCTCGCCCATCCGAGCCTCCTTCGTGGGCTTGCCAACGTGATAGTCAGCCGTCGGTTCCTATTATTCATCCGGGTGCGTGGGAGGGGCGTTCTCGGAAGTAGTGTGGTGGTGTCTCCGAAGATGCGCCGCCCAGCGGAATGCGCCACTCTGGCCCAGGGGCTGATGCTACGGTCGTCGCCTGAACCACCAGGAGGAGGAGGGGCGGGAGTGGCGAAGCTGGCTCCATCCTTCCCTGCTCCGCCAAGGAGGGGGCGAGTTACGGGGATAGACGAGCGATCCTGGCGCCTGCGACGGCAGCTTCGCTGGCGGCGGCGCTGCTGATTGCGAGGTGTGCGACGGCATTGCTGATGGTAGCGCTCGAGAAGGCGGAGGCGACCCTTGCGGGCCCAAACGGCAAGATAGCCTATGCGGACGGCGGCGGCCTCTACACGGTCAACCCCGACCGGGGAGGGTAAGACCAAAGTCGCCGGCCACCCTGCCGACGGCTACCCTCTCGACTACTCACCCACCGGCAAGAAGGTCACCTATCCACACGATTAACGTCGGTGAGGGGCATAAGGCCGAATTAACCGACAACAGTACGGACGGCTTGGACCCTTCCCACCCGCCCAACGGCAAGAAGATCGTCTACACAGCGGGCGACGGACATGACGAGGATATCCGGACGATCAACCCAGGCGGTGGGTGCAAGCCTCAAGTCACCGACACCAAACCCTACGCCAGCAATCCTTCCCGGGGGAGCCGCCAGTAGCAGCGGCTGTTGTCCTCCTCCGGGCGAAGCCAGCGGCCTGGAGGTCCAGCAGAGGGTCGGGGCACTTAGCAGCCTCGGCCCTTCTTCTTGCTCTATTCGCGAACGACGTGGAATAGTAATTCGCGGAAGGCCGCCCCTCGAAACCGGCAACAAGCGGGTAAATCCGACGCCCAAACACCCTACCAGCGCCAAAAGTTCGAGAGATTGCTGCCCCCTAACGCACCCTAACCACCGGAGGAATACTCCGCCCAGCAACAGGATGTAAAATGGCGAAGGCGAGCGAAAGGAGATCGAGTTGAGAACATCCCACGAAGAGCACAGAACGGTTGCGGGCCAGCCTGTCGGTCCTACGCGTCCACCTACGCCCCCCGTACCTCCTCGCCCGGACAACGATTAATCCAAGCCGGTGCGACTTGCTACGGCCAAATGCGTCCCAACTGCGCGAGAACTTCTCCGCTTTTAGTCGCTCGAAATGGGCCAGGCCCGCCGGGGCCGGAGCGGGCGCGGACCACATGTACGAGGAGGGTAGCACCGACAACCTCGACTCCAAGGACGCGGTGAAAAAGGACGACTCCCTAGACGGTAGGCCTGGCAGGGACACTGGGAGGACCGACCGCCCCGAGAAGGCGATCGTCGGCTTTCCGTAAGCCGGCGCGAGCGTAGTGTGGGGTATCGAGGGCCAGGGTATCCGTGTCCGGCCCTTCCTCTATTCTCTGTTCGCCCGAGCGCCCGTAAGGGGGCTTCCCCGAAGTCCGCATCCGGGGCCTTGAATAGGATGCCCCCTCAGAGCTATGGGGCGACCTTTGGAGTGGCCCCGGGCCCATCGGCGGGCTAGCCTGGAAGGCGTCATCGGGCGGGCGCTAGACGAGGTGGATCGCCAGATAGAGGAGCTACGACCTTCGTAGCCCCTCACGGCGAAGTTCGCAGAACTCTTATTCCGCGAGCTCGGGTGAATAAGTTACTATGCACTGGGGTATCGGTCAGCCACCGCGATCGTGGTGTTGATCCGCCAACCTCTGTTTCGTCTCGGCTGCTCCTCTTGGACACTTATACTTCCCTTCTTCGGCCGGTCTCGTCCTCCACGTCTATCTCTTCGCGCCTTACGTCCTCCTCGAGGACCTCGGTGCCCTCCACCACGGCTTTGCGGACGCGGGCCTCCTCCTTGACCACGGCCCACTTTGAAACCACGACCTCGGTCTCGGTCACCGGCACGACGGCCTCTTCCTCGCCTATCTCCGCCCCCGCGATCGGGACCCGCTCAACGGGCACCTCCTCGTGTCTGCGGGCACCTCCATCCTCTCGCGCTTCGTGCGAACGCCCTTGCGGATCCTCACGGCACCGGCCTCGCGCTCGCGGGTGCCAACCCTGAGTTCCTCCTCGCTTCTTTGCACCCTGATTTCGTCTTCGGCCGCGGGGTCGCTTTCAGCGCCGCCCGTCGCCGTCTTGAGATCGCCAGGGTCCTTGGTCGCACCGATCCGCTCGACGCCCGAACGGTAGTCGCCGTAGGCACTACGGTCCTCGGCCCCGGCCGTCCGTTCGATCCCGTAATGGCCGTGAACCTGGCGCTTTAGCTCCGGCGTGATCTCCTGGTCGTCCTCATAAACGGGACCGTTCTCGGCCGTCGAGCAGACCCAGGACGTGCTGCGCCGGACCGAGGAGGCCACCCGCCAGGCGGAGCTAAGGACCGCCGTCTTTGGCGCGCTGGGGACCACAGACTACGACGCGTTGACCGTCGAGGAGGTCTCCAGGAGGATAGAGGGCCTTCCCGCCGAGCAGCTGCGCAAGGTTAGGGAGTACGAGAAGACCCACAAGGACCGCGAGACCCTCATCGCCCAGATAGACCGCAAGATAAGGGCCAACAACGCCTAAGGCGGGCCCATCGGAAAGCGACGAAGGGGGCCGGGGCTAACCCCCCGGTCCTCTTCTTATTCGTTCGTAAAGACCTTGAAGACCTGTGGAAGCCGTCCTACGCGGCCTTGCCCTGGACAGTCACCTTCTGGTCCGCCTCAACTCGACGAGAGATTACCACCACGCCGCCGCGGAGAAAGAGGAGCTGATCCAAATTTCTACCTCGTAGATGGATTTCCAGAACGTCTCTTCGATCGCCAGAGCGTAGGCGCGCTCTTCGCAACGGGGTGGCGCGTACTGATAGCGGAAGAACGCACGATGAAAAGGTACGGTCCTCAGAAAACCCTATGGGAAATCGTCGCGAAAAGCGAACAAAAACCGAGGAACGGCACCCCCGAAAACCTGACGATAGCCCAGCTCCGACATCCAACCGCAAGCAGTCTGAAAGCGAGGCCGAACGCCGAAGCGCGCTAACAAGGCGCGAAGCGTCGTGCTGACTAGCTGTCAGAGGCAAATTGTTAAGAAACCAGCTCGCCGCGCACTATAAGGCGGTTCTCGAAGGTGGGTATCGGGGTGCAGGTCTGGAGGGAGACTACCGTCTTGCCTTCCACAGGGTATGTCACCCAGGTGTCGTCGGGCTCGACCGTCATCCGGTCGTAGACCCTGAATGTGTACGTCCGGCCAGCGCTCTTCAGAAAGATTTCGTCCCCGGGCATGAGCTTTTCGAGGCCGTAGAAGGCGCGCGGCACGTGGGTCCAGGGGTAGCCCAGCGCGTGTCCCGCGATAAAGGTGTTGGACCCTTCTTCCCATGGCAGGCCACTCTCCTTCATGCGCAGCACGCCCTTCCGGTCGAGCTCTGCTTGCCGCAAGCCAGTCGGCACCGCGACGTTTTTCAAGCCGAGCTTCGGCACCGTGAGCGTCATCTCTTTGGCGGTGGGAGGATCCGGAGAGGCGTCTGCGGTCGGGGTCTTCGGTATCCGCAATCCTTCTCCGAGGAGGGCGTCGGTGTGCTGTACCTCCTGGATGGTAAGCGCGACCAACGATCTTTCCCTCTCGTACCAGACGGACAGGCAGAGGAGGCAAAGCGTCACTAGAGAGGCCACGAAGAATGCCGATTTCCGACCCCTTAACACCCCCCAAGAGTACAACAGCTGGCCCGCATTTACCGTTAGAATGGTCGGCATGAAGATAGGAGCCCTGATCGAGGATTTCTCCGCCAACCTCTCGGACGACCCTGCCACGAGCCCCCGCACGGCCGAGTTTTACCTGGCCGATCTTCGCGAGTTCGCCCGGTTTCTCGCCGGCAGGGGGGTGGAGGAGGCGAAAGACCTAGGCGTCGGAGCGGTGATGGACTTTCGCAACCACCTGCTTGGGGAGAACCGTAAACGCTTCACCGTTTACCGCAAGGACGCGGCGGTCCGGCGTTTCCTGGACTGGGCGAGGACCTCCGCGGACGCGGAGTTGGACTTCGATCCCATCGAGCCCATGCACCAGCCGCTGGACCAGAAGATCGTCTCCTTGGAGGATGAGGAGGCGGACCAGCTCCTCTCTTTCCCGACGAACACCCTCGACTCCGCCCGGGACGCCGCGATCATCAGGCTCATGCTCGACACGGGGGTGACGGTGGGGGAGATTCGGGGCCTCCTCAAGGACGACGTGGACCTCGAGGCCGCCCAAGTTCAGCTCGGCGGCTCAGGCTCCCACCTCGCCGGCCGCGCCCGGCGCCTCTCGCCTGAGACCGTCGAGGCCCTCAAACGCTACCTCGGGATGCGCAAAGACGCGACGCCGGAGCTGATCGTCGGGCGGGCCGCCCGGCCCGTCACCACCTCCAAGTCCCTTCAGAACGCCATCTGGAAGCGGTGCGACGGGGTCGGCATGTGGCGCGTCTCGCCCATGGTCCTGCGACACACTTTCGCCATCCGGCTGCTCAGGCGCGGCGCAACCCTGCACGAGCTGAAAGAGGCCCTCGGCGTGCGTGACACCTCCAACATAAGCGTCTACAAGAAATTCGTGTAGGTCGGCGGCCTACCTCCGCAACCTCCGCAGGAGGCGTTTTGGGGACTCCTCGGCTTTTCTCTCCCCAAGGATGAGGTGATGCGCCCGCCCCGAAGGGGACTTTCTTCGACAGGACGTTTGTCCGGATGGGACGGTGGCCGGTGCGGGTGTCCAGGTCGAAGAGTGCCCGGATCCTACCTTCCACCTCCAGATTGGGCTCGTCTGCGTCGTCGAAGTGGGAGCCTGCTCGAGGCGCTCCCTGAAAACGGAGACCTCGACGACCCTGCGCCGGTCGTTTACGCGCACCAGCTCTACCGGTACACCGGTACGAGGGTGGATCTCATGCCGAGCAGCCTGGTCCGGAGGCCGACGTAGATCGGTCTGTCCTTCGCGTCCACGAAGAGGTCGCCTACCCTGCCGGCGTTCTCGCGGTAGGCCTCGGATACCTCGTAGTACCCGTGAGCGTCCTTGAGCTCGGCGAACGGGTCGCCCCCGGCTCGGTGGTTCGACGTTCTTCCGCGCTCTGTGGCCTTCCATCCCGGCTTCAAACACGAGATTCGGTAACGGGCGCGTCCGCTACGGGTGACGCCACCTTCCGAAATCGGGGGCCGCGTCTCCGGGACCGTAACCACAGAGGGCCCCGCCGCGTCCAAGTCAACGAAAAGAACAATATATGGCACGTAGCAGCCTGGGTTTTGCCTTAGAAGGGGTTTGCGGGCGTGTGCAGCATGGCACAATGACCAAGGTTCGGTTTCTAAACAGCAACTGGGGGTCCTCGGGTGGCATCGGAAAGCTCCAATCAGGCGACGGAGTCGCGGCAAGACGAACGGCAGGGACAAGAGGACCAGCGGAACCAGCAGTCGGACGGCCGATCCCAGCAGAGCCAAGTCCAGCAGGATCAGGGCCAGCAACCACACGACCACAACGAGATAAAGGACAACGCTCCGGTTAGGAAGAACGACCCGCGAACCTCCGTTCAGAAAACCGAAGAGTACCGGTTCGCGAACAACATACCCGGCGACCAGACGATCCCGGAAAAGGCTTACGCGGACTATACGCTGGAGTACGACCAGGACGACGCTGCGATGAACGGCAAGATCCCCGACGTCCTGCTGGACGTGCCGGTCGTGAAGGTCGACGAGATCAACTTCGAGCTCAACGACCTGCGGGCGAAGGTCAACCTCTTCGCCAAGGTGCTCGACCTGGTGGAGCTAT
>CADCUZ010000022.1 GCA_902806015.1 uncultured Rubrobacteraceae bacterium | reverse complement strand
CACCGCGAGCGCGAAGTCCTGCAACACTCTATTTATCACTCCTCAACAGATTAGGTCAGCGGTTCGAGTCCGCTCGTCGGCTCTCAGATCGGCTTAAATACGCGAAATTGTCGAAGATTCAGGGAGCCGCCACTCTTTCGCTGGGACCTCTTGACACCACTGAGCTACTAGGTGAGGGGTTTGTTCATACCATCGGCGCTGTTCCTGCTTATCGAGGGAGTCCTTTGCTGCGTTGATCCTCAAACTGGTACTGATCCCACTGCTGATCGGGCGGCCTGATGGGGCGCGATAAGCTATCAGCCTACTTGCCAGGCGTCGCGATCTCGAAGACCTCTGCGAGCCGCTCGTAGGAGCGTAGCCGCTCGGCGTGGTCGTAGATGTTGGTGGTGACCATGATCTCGTCGGTCGCCGTGTGTTCGGCGAGCTCCGCCAGGCGTGCCCTCACTGTCCGCGGGTCACCGACGACCTGCATGTAGCGGTAGGTGTCAGCCAGGTGGCGTTCAGCCGGCGTGTAGGGGTAGGCCATCGCCTCCTCGGGGCTCGGCAGTTGCCCTGGTTTGCCGCTGCGCATTCGGACCCAGGCCAGCTCCATGGAAGAGGCGAGTATCCTCGCGTGCTCGTCGGTTTCCCCGCAGACGACGGCGACCGCGAGGATGGCCGAGGGACGCTCGAAGCCCTCGGAGGGCTCGAAGCTCTCTCGGTAGGCGCGCATGGCGGGGGCTGGGTCCGCCGGACTGAAGTGCGCGGCGAAGGCGTAGCCGAAGCCCATCTGACCGGCCGCCCGCGCCGAGTAGCCGCTGGAGCCGAGCAGCCAGATTGGCGGCAGCCCAATGTCGGACGGCATTGCGACCACTGACCGGAATGGATGCTCCTCCGGAAATCCTGCGCCGGAGAACGCCAGGAGTTCTCCGAAACGCTGCGGGAAGTTCTCCGCGTCGAGCCCGTCCGAGGAGCGGCGCAGGGCCGTGGCCGTGACGGGGTCGGTGCCCGGGGCGCGGCCTATGCCGAGATCGATGCGTCCCGGGTGCAAGGCCTCCAGGACCCGGAAGGTCTCGGCCACCTTGAGCGGGGCGTGGTTGGGGAGCATGATCCCCCCGGCGCCGACCCTGATCTTCTGTGTCACGCCCGCGACGTGCCCGATCATGACCTCCGGCGCGGAGCTGGCTATGCTCGGCAGGTTGTGGTGCTCGGCCAGCCAGTAGCGCTTGTAGCCGAGCCGGTCGGTTAGCCGAGCTAGATCGAGCGTGTTGCGGAGTGCTTGGGCGCCATTCGAGCCCGCACTGACAGGCGAGACGTCCAAGACGGAGAGCCCGAAATCCACGTGGTGCAACTCCTTCGTCGGCCAATTCTTCTGAGAGCTGTGTCTCCTAGGTAATTCTAACCGCGCCGACTCTGAGCTCTACGAGCTTGCCCAATTGTTCGTCACACGGTATCCGCAACGCGGTACTTGCTTTGTACGAACCCGTTCTCGAACTGCCGTGTTGCGATGTGGGTGAGCCTAACGTCGTGGGTAAGCGGTCCGAAGAGTGGTACCCCCGTGCCGATCAGGATAGGGACTCGAGTAATGGTTAGTTCGTCGATGAGTCCCGCGTTCAGAAACCCTTGGATGGTCTTTCCTCCGTCAACGCAAAGGCGTGTCGCGCCTATGGTTGCCAGGCGCTCAACGAGGCGCTGCGGCGGCATCGAGGGTTTCCCAACTACAAACTCGCCAGAGGTTAGGTTCCGCGCCCAGCTTACCGGAGGGGCCTCGGAGGTGGAGCTGGTGCTGAGCTAGGTGGTGTTAAAGGCTACTGCCCCGTAGCAGCTAGGCGTATCCCTCCTCACGCATCTTTATTCAGGGGTACCAAATGTGTTGTGGCCGTCCTGTCGCCAGGGCAGACCATACCATGGCATCCTCGTGGTCGAAGAGGTTTCTCATTCAACGTTCTGGATACGGACTTCGGAGAACGCCCGGCTTGAACTGACCGTCATTGGATGCGCTTTCAATTCTTGTCAACGAGATCTTCGGCGAAGGTGAGCCGGTTGCCTTCGGGGTCGGTTACCGTGGCGACCTTCACGAGCCCTGGGGTCCCTTGAATCGGTCCGACGGGTATTCCTTCCGCCCTCAGTGCGGCAAGCTGGTCGTCAAGACTTTGCACCATGAGGGTGACGCTGGACGATCCTGCACGGGCCTCATCGTCGCTCACTTGCAGCCCCCCACCCTCGGCGAGATGCCACTCGGCCAACCCCTCCATCGGTGCAGCGTCGGCAGGACGGCCGAGAAGTCGTTCGTACCAGGTGAGCGCCGAGGGGAAATCGTCGACCGCGACATTCGCGAGGACTTTATCGATAGCCATGTTTGACCCTTCCCCTTGATAACCCGAGCTTGGTGTGACCGTCGTGCATGCGTTCCGCTTCCATCTCTGAGTATTCTGCCATGGTGAGGCGAAATTCGGAGACCTCCCATTCCACGACCCCTGGTAAATAAGGATAGAAGGAGAGCTGAGGCTCAAACGACCGCTGTGGAACTTGTAATAGCACGACCGGTCGTGCTATTGTGCACCCATGCCTAAGTCGGACTCCACGCACCAGCGCATTCTCGGGCGCGGCCTCGAGATCGTAAGCGAGCGCGGCCTCGCGGGCGTGAGTCTCGGCGGGCTGGCGGAGCGGGCGGAGCTCTCCAAGAGCGGGCTGTTCGCCCACTTTAGATCCAAAGAAGAGCTCCAGATCGAACTCCTGCGTGCGGCCGAGGAGGCGCTGCGGCGCGAGGTGGTCCTCCCCGCCATGGAGGAGCCCGAGGGCTTGCCGCGGCTGAGGGCGTTGGTGGGTCGTTGGCTGGGGTGGGCGTCGCGCTCGGGCTTGCCCGGTGGCTGTCCGCTGTACGGGGCCGCCTTCGAGCTTGACGACGCCGAGGAAGGCTGCGTGCGCGACTACCTGGCGGAGAGCCAGAGGGGATGGTCGGGGATGCTGGTCGGGTTAGTGAACGAGGCGATGGCCCTCGGGCACCTGAGGGACGACCTTGACGCCGTCCAGTTCGTCTGGGAGCTCAACGGCGTCTACCTCAGCCACCACGTGTCCCAACGACTGACGAGGGACCCGGAGGCGGACGCGCGCGCCCTTGCCGCCTTCGAAACCCTCGTCGCCTCGTCGCATCCCGAGCAAAACTCCGAACCTGGCGGGGTAAAACCGGGCGATAAACCGCCTAGAGGAGACCATCCGTGACCACCGAACATCCACCAAGCCTCGCCTCTACGTCCTCGTGATCGGCGGGCAAAGGAGCGGGGCAAACCACGAGGAGCGGGAGGAGAGGGTTCGCATGACGAGGTTGCCAGCACGCGAAGACATCGGCGAGCGGTCGCCGGTCCGTAGGGTCTTTGACCCCAAGGCCCAGGTCTGGATGGCCACGGTGCTGTCGGTCGTGGGCTTCGCCGAGGGCTGGTGGTGGGCGCTCTTCTTCGGGCTACTTCTCACCTGCGCCGTGGCGACCAAGGGCGCGACGCGCCTGTGGAGGCGCGGTGTCGAGGGATTGTGGACGTCGGGGTCTCAGTGGAATGGAGCCATGGACGGTCCGGTGCCCACGCCAGCCGTCGTGGATCGCGACGGCAAGCACGCCCAACGCCAGCTATTGGAAGCGATCGAACGCCACGGGGAGATCACCCCGGTCAGGGCGGCACTTGAGACGACGCTGACGGTGGCCGAGGCGGGCCGGATGCTCTCGGAGCTGGCACAGGGCGGACACTTGGAGGTTCGGGCCGAAGGCAGCAAGCTGCTTTACGGCCTATAGGCAGGCAAGGACATGCCCGAAGGGGTGCCCATCATGGACCCCCTACACGCAAAGTTCCGAGAAAGCGGTCACCCTCGCGGCGGGTCCTCGTCGACCACTGCCGGGTTCTCCTCCAGCTGCGGCTCAGCCCCCTCCGGAGGCGGCGGTGCTTCCAGCTTGCCCGAGCCTTCCTCTACCTGCCTGCGGATGGACTCCAACGTCGCCGAGATGCCCTCCGCCAGCGGGTCGCGGTCCTCAGGCGAGCGCTGCTCGATCTCCGGCCCCGCCGAGCGTTCGCCGAAGGAGAGGTGCACCACCACCTCGCTTGCGCCCTCGCCGCGGTTCGCCACCGTGAGCCACCCCGAGTAGTCGCGCCCTGCCTCCGCGCCCCACTCCATCCTGCGCTCCCGCTCGTCCACGGCGAGGTAGCCTTCGGCCTCGAACGTGCCCCCGCCCCCGCCTGGGTACTCTAGAGTCGTCCTGATCCTTTTCCCGGGGACGCCCTCCCTAGACGGCCCCACCACGGAGGAGTCCACCACGGGGGGCAGGTACTCGGGCAGGTTGCCGACGTCCGAGAGCCAAGCGAAGACCTCCTCGGGCGGGGCTTCTATCGCCTGGCTCTGCTCGTATTCCTGGGACAAGGTTCGCTCCCTTCGTCGCCCGACCGGCTTGGACCATGTTACCCTCGGCGCTAGGATTCGATGTTATCCAGCTCACGAAAGGCGTACCGAAGCGCAAGAACCTCGTCGCGGGTTGCCGCTGCATCGCCCATTTTGCAAGCTCGGGCTTCGGAGAACGCCCCTTCTGCCAGCTCGGACGAACAACTAGTGTTAAAGAACCTCTAGCTGGCATGAGGAAGCGCCCCCGAACGTGGCGCTGGCCAGCCCATAACGCCCTCGGCAACCGCGCCGTCGGCTACCCATGGGGCTTGTCCAGCTCGTGCAGGGCCGGGGTTAGGAACAACAGAAGCCCAACCGCCAAGTAGCAGGCGGAGATGCCCGCAAGGGTCAGGCGCGAGCCGAAGATATCAAACGCAAACCCGCACAGCACCATCCCTACAGGCACGGCCACCATCGGGAGCGATACGCAACATCGGGGAGGACGGGGCGCTCGCGCTGAACGGCACCTTCGGGGAGCGGTCTCTTTGCACTAAGGAAACCCCTTCTTCGGGTTTTTTAGGGGTAACCCATAGTAAGGTGGACGCTTTCGGGTAATAAGATAGTGGAACGGACGCGTGAAAAATTGACAGCTTATGCGGCAGTTTATGACGGTCTGCATTCATGATGTGGTGCGCGGGGGATGACTGAGAAACCCTATAGAAATACGCTTTTTCCAATCGCAAGGGGGAGCAGAAGGTTTCTGGGGCCGTGTATCGCAGGTTCGAATCCTGCCGAGCCCGCTCTCCTAACTCCCTGAGAACCACAGGAATTACCCACGTGGTCCGCCTTGTCACCAGTGTTCGTGACGAAGGGTCTACAGCTTAACGTGGCGGACCGGCTCGAAGGTTTTTCTTCTCGTATCACAAAGATTAGTTTGTAGCGAGAGCGCGTTCAAAATCCCGGATGCCCGTCCACCGGTGTTGCAAGCTCCCTCCGACCGGGGCAAAGCGGGACGCCTGCAGGGAGAAATTTTGAGGGTATAGGGTCGGGGGTATGCGCTTCCTCTCTGCAGTTGGGCGAATGGAGTAAGATGCCCGCGTGGCGGGGAGATGGGCCTGGGCGCTCGTGCTATTCGTGGTGCTCCTCTTTGGGGTCGTGGGGGAGCTTGGCTGGCTTTGGCCGCCGCGTTACCTTCTGCGGGGGCCCGCCGAGCGTGGTCCGCACGAGACAGACTAGAGGAGGACCGAACGATGGCAAGCGTTGACGAAAGGGATACGGCCCACCTTCGGCGGGCGATGGCGCTCGCCCGCAAGTCGCGGGAGAGGGGCGACGACCCCTTCGGTGCCGTGCTCGTGGACAAGGACGGGCGGGTGCTGGCGGAGGGCCTAAATACCGAGACCACGGGGCGCGACGTGACCGGGCACGCCGAGACCAACCTGATCCGCGCCGCCTTCCGGTCTGTCGACGCCGAGACTTTCGCCTCTTCCTCGCTGTACGCCAGCGGTGAGCCCTGCGCGATGTGCTCGGCGGCGATCTTCTTCGGCGGCGTGGGGAGGGTGGTCTACGGCGCGAGCGCCGCCCGGCTCCACGAGATGTTTCCGCCCGATGAAGCCCACCCGGTGCTACGGCTACCCTGCCGCGAGGTGCTGGCCGCCGGGACGAGGCGAACGGAGGTCGTGGGGCCGATACTCGAGGAAGAGGCAGAACGGGTCTTCGAGGGCCCGGCGTGAACGCACTGGCGGGCCGGAAAGCCGGGCACGGGTGAAGGTCGGGGTGAACCCTGGTCAATTTTGGCCGGGGAGCCTCCCCAGAATCCCTGGCCCGGTGGGGCCGGCTCCTCGAGGCGTGCCAAGTTCCATCGGACCAAACTGGGCGGGGCAGAGGCTTGGCGAGGAGGGTGCATCGGTCTCAAAAAAAGTATCACGGTATACATAAAAAGGTGTAGAAACACGGTACACTATACCGCGGGAAAGGGAGAGTGCTTGGGGCCGGAGGTCGGGTCTGGCCCCAAATCTTGAGCGACACGGTGGTGAACCTCTTGGGCTCTCAACGAAGCTCGTACCGGCACTCCGGTAAGCGACTCTCGGACGGCGGGAAACGGGAAGAGGAAGGGCGCGTAGGCACGCTAGAGAGGACCTACGGTCGTCCCGACCACCTGGCGATAAATGTGCGGTCCGAGGACGGGAGCGCGGGGCTCTACTGGTTCTACGAACCGCAAAGGTGGAGGGACGACCCGCCGACTGACACTGGAGGCTTGGTGCCCGCCTATCGGGGATGATAGGTGGGAAAGGAAAGTAGGAGCGGGCACCAAGTTTTTATTTCGTACCGCACATAGCGATCGTATCAACGCTCTTACCAGCGTCTCGGCGCAGAATGTCCCGAAATGCGTACCCGCCGAGAGGGGTAGAAGACGTTCCGAGGGACGGCCAGAGGAGGTCATCGAGAACCTTTGGGCCTCCCTAAATCGAACAAGAGATAGCGCGAACCACCCCGAGCCGGTTGTATGAGCGCTCTTCGCGTATCGGGGAGGCTCGGCCAGAGATATGCATTGCCGTGGGTCGCGGGTTGGGGTCCTGCCGGGCGTGCCCTTGGGGCTCTTGCTCGGGAGGTGTTCTGGTATGCTCGCGTGCGTTGAAGCCTCTATAAGGATCGAAGGGAGCGACGGTCCTGCGGCGCACGTTCACTAGAAGAACCTTTTTGAAGGCGGCGGGGGCCGGGACGGCGGGGATGGCCCTGCTCGGCGCCAACGCGTGCGACACGCAGCAGGGGGTGAGGCGGGAGCCGCCGAAGAGGTCCGGCGACGATGGGGGGCAAAACGTCGTCCTCATCATCGTGGACACCCTGCGCAAGGACCACATCGGGGCCTACGGGAACGACTGGATGAAGACGCCCAACCTGGACACGCTGGCGGGGGAGAGCCTGCTGTTTACCCGGGCTTATCCGGAATCCACGCCCACCATTTGCGCCAGGAGGGCCATCCACACGGGGACTCGCACCTGGCCTTTTCGGGACTACGATCCCCCGAAGGGGGAGAACATCTCCTTGCGGGGGTGGCAGCCGATTCCCCTCGAGCAGGTAACGCTCGCCGAGGTTATGAAGGAAAACGGGTACCTAAACCTGTTCGTAACGGACAACCTGCAGCAGTACAAACCCGCCTACAATATGCACCGGGGCTTCGACGTGTGGGACTTCTTCCGCGGCCAGACGACGGACAAGTACAGGCCGGTCTGGACCTGTCCCCCCGAGAGCCTGGAGCGGACCCTGGTCTCCGACGCCTACGGAACGGGCGGCGAGCAGTACTTCGCCCAGTACTTCGCCAACGTGGCCGACCGCCGGGGCGAGGAGGACTGGTTCGCCCCGAGGGTCTTCAACCGGGCCGCGGAGTTCCTGGAGTATGCGAAGGACGTGGGCCCGTTTTTCCTCACCGTCGACGTCTACGACCCGCACGCGCCCTGGGACCCGCCGGAGAAGTACACGAGCATGTACTCGGACGGCTACGGCGGTCCCGAGCCCTACGCCGCGACCTACGGCCCGAGCGACTACCTCACGGACGCGCAACTGGACCGGATGAACGCCCTGTACGCTGGCGAGCTGACGATGATGGACCGCTGGCTCGGACGCTTCATGGACAAGATGGAGGAGCTCAACCTCTTCGAAGACACGCTGATCCTGCTGCTCTCGGACCACGGCATAATCCTTGGAGAGCACGGCCTAGTAGGTAAGCCCCACTACGCGCTCTACCCCGAAACGGTGGACGTGCCGTTCATGATCCGGCACCCCGATGGCAAGCGCTCTGGCGAAACGAACGACTACTTCGCCTCCACCCACGACGTCGCCCCGACCATCCTCGGCCACCTCGGCATCGAAGCCCCCGAGCAGATGACCGGCCAGGACCTGATGGCCTTCTTCGACGGCGGCAAGCCCGAAGCGCGACCCCACTTCACCCTGGGCTACCACGACCACGTCTGGGCCCGCGACGACCGCTACGCCATGTTCTGCGCCGACGATGGCTCGGACGCCAAGCTCTTCGACGTGAGGGAAGACCTGAAAATGAATAAGGACCTCGCCGCCGGCAAGCCCGACATCGTCAAGAGGATGTACCACGGCTACGTGCTGCGGGACGCCGGGGGCCCGCTTCCAACGTACGGGTAGGTTTCGGGCTTCGGGTAGCAGCTTTCGGGCGAAGAACGGCCGGGGTGTTACTCGCCATGAACGGGCGCGTGCCCGCTGCGGTACGAGTAGGAAGACCGCTAGTGCCGTGCTCGCGAGCCTCCGAACAAGCTGGAAACCTTCCCCACGACCCCCGAAGGGTGAGGTCCCCATACGCCCGGAGCTCAGTGGTTAGGAGGGTCCTGACGCGGTGCCGTTTCCGGTCGAGCCTGTCTAGGACGTCGGAGGTGCCGAAGAGGGCTCCCGGCCTCGTAGCCGTCCATGTCGGGCATCTGGATGTCCATTGGGATCACCGCGTAGGGGGTTCGGGAGGAGGCCTCGACGGCCTCGGACCCGCCGAGTACCGGCCCACGATCGAGACGTGCGAGAGGACCAAGGCCGCCACCGCCGGCGTCGACGGTTCGCTCGTGCTGCTCGGCCTCTTCGCCGACTCACCCCACGAGACCAACGCCCGCCTTAAGGTGGACCTTTTGCAGAAGGACTGCCGGATGCCGGATTGCGAGGCGTACAACGGGGTGCCGGACCCGAGATTCTACGTCGGATGCGAGCAGCCGCAACTCTTCGACCTCCCGCTTCTGGCGACGGGCCGGGAGGACCTCTACCACACCCTGAACCCCACGCCCGAGTTCGGAGAGGGGTAGCCGCGCGATATCCTCTACGACCGCCTCGTGGCGCGCAGGGCCCCAAGAGGTCGAGTACGAGAGGCTGCCCGAAGAGGCAAAGGCCAGGCTCCCCGAGAATGGGAGACGGCGCGAAACCGTCGGCCTCGGCGGCGCGAACCCGCTGGCTGGCGTCTGGCGGCCCGTGCTGCCGCAGATAGGCGGGCCGCCGGGCGAGCCCGCTCGGACTTCCGTCCCGCGTCGGTTACTATTGGCCCCGATGATCCCGCCGCACAGACCCACCCCGCCCGACGCGGAGACGGACCCGTCGCCTACCCCGCAAGCCGGCCACCCGCGGCGAGTTGGTCCGGAGTCCCTGGCGATGCCGGGCCACGGGCGGGGGCTGTAACGCCGTTGGTGGGGGAGGCGAAGGCGGACGGCGGGGCCTTCGTCACGGAGGCCGCGCTGGTCTTCGCGGCGGTCTTCTGGGGCCTCAACTTCGCGGCGACCAAGTACGCGGCCGGCTCCATACCCCCGCTCGTGCTCGTGGGCGTCCGGTTCGCGGTGGGGGGTGGGCTGCTGTACTGCGTGCTGCGTCTGGTGGAGCCGAAGAGCCGGCTCGCAAAAAGGGACCTGCTGCCAATGGCGGCGCTCGGGTGCTTCGGGGTGGCGACCGCCCAGACCGGCTTCACTTTCGGCGTCAGCCTCGCCAGCGCGGCGAGCACCGGCCTGATCTTCGCCACAGCCCCCGTGTGGGGCCTCCTGCTCGGCTCGGTGCTCGGCCTGGAACGGCCCACCGCCAGGGGTGTCCTCGGCGTGGGCCTCTCCGTGGCCGGCGTCGCCTGCGTCGTCTCCGAGGGGCTGGGGGCCGGGGGCGCCGACCTTCTCGGCGAGGCCCTGGTCCTTATGGCCGCCGTCTGCGTCGGGGCGTACGCGGTGCTCTCGATGCCGCTCCTCGAGCGCTACTCGCCGCTGGCGGTCGCGACCTACCCGGTGCTCTTCGGGGCGCCCGCTCTCTTGCTGCTCTCCTCGCCGCAGCTCATCGGCGTGGAGTGGCGGGAGGTCGGGGCGGGGCCGCTGCTGGCGGTCGGGTACGCGGCCGTGTTCGCTACGGCCTTCGCCTTCGCGGCATGGCAGAACGGCATCAGCCGCATCGGGGCGAACCGGGTGCTCGTCTACCAGTACCTCATCACCCTGGTGGGCGTCACCTCTGGCATCGTCTTTTTCGGAGAGACGCTGGGTTGGAACAAGATAATTGGGGGCGCAGTTATCCTGCTCGGCGTCTACCTGGCCCGCCGGTAGAGCTTCGCGGACCGCGCCGTCGGCTTTGAGAGCGCCGACCACCTCGTCATAGCGCCAACAGCCACCAAAACGCGGTGGGGTGCGTATCCCTACCGCAGGACGGCGGTCTTGAGTTGTCCGAGGCGCGAGCGCAGCGGCTCGTGAACCTCGGCGTAGAGACGTTCGTACTCCGCGTGGTCCCCGCAGGGTTTGGGGGCCTCCTCGTAGTTCGGGGCGGGAACGGCTCCCGTATCCGAAAAGCCGAAGGCCGCCCTCTCGAGGGCGTCCGCCGCGTACTCCGCGCCGCCGTTGGGGAGCCTCTTCGTGGGGGTCGGGCGGCGAGCGTCCGCCAGGAGGCGCCAGGGAGGTGACGATGCCCGCCCCTTCGCGCGTGCCAGGAACCCGGCGAGGTTTTCGTCGCTGTCCTCGTACATCTTGCGCAGTATGGGCGGATAGCCGTAGCGGAAAATCCTGGCGCCGGCGGGCCGCGTCGGTCAGGTCTTCTTCGCCGAAGGAGCCGTTTGCTCCGTCGAAGTGGAGGAACATCCGATTTCCGCCGGGGTGCTCAGGATGATGCTATAGGATGTAGAGTCGCCAGGGGCGGTCCGTATGCTGCCGTCCAGCCCGTCCGCGGCGAGCATCCGCCGGACGATGCCGCCGAACGGGTCGTCGCCGACCCGGCCCACTAGCCTCACCCGCGAGCCGAGGCGATGCAGGGTCCCGCCCGTGTTCGGCGCGCACCCGCCGGTCGAGACGGTCACCGGGCTGATCTCCACGAGCAAGCTGGGGTTGTAGGAGAAACCGCCGGTGAGCTGGGGGCAGCGTCGGGATAGGTCCACGCAAAAGTGACCCGCCACGACCACGTCCGCCATCGGCTGCCCTCTTGTCCCCGCGGCGCGCTCCTGCGCGCCGTCTTGTATAGTGCGAAATTGCTACGACGGGTTTGACGCGTCAAAAGGAAGAGGAGGAAAAGGAAGAGGAGGGGATGGAACGGTACCCGCTAAAGCTCACCTTCCACGTGCGCGGATACGCTTTCGGCGAACGGCTGATACCGGAGAGGCTCGGCAAAGAAGACGTACCGGAGGGCGTGGTCGCCGAGACGTGGGAGATAAGCGACTACCGCGACGCGCCTGGCACGGTCGCGAACGGCACCCACGCCGGGCGGACCCTCCACGACCTCGTCGGCGAGTTCCCGGACGAGCTGGTGGGGGAGGGTTGGCGCGGGCCGCACTTCCCGATCCTGCTCAAGTTTCTTGACGCCTCCCACATGCTTCCCGTCCACCTCCACCCCGACGACGAGACCGCGCGCACCAAGCACGGCGAGCCCCACGGCAAGAGCGAAGCTTGGCACATCCTCTGGGCGGAGCCAGGCGCCTCGATCCTTGCCGGCATAAAGGATGGTTTTTCCCGCGAGGATCTCTTCGGGGCCTTCAAGCGGCAGGACTACGACTCCGTGATGCCGCGCTACGGCATCCGGGCCGGCGACACGGTCTACGTACCCGGCGGCGTCCTCCACACCTTCGGCCCCGGCACCCTGATCGCCGAGGTCCAACAGACCTCCGACCTCGGCCAGTTCGTGATGCCAGAAGACCTCTACGGCAACCGCCTGGGCGAAGGGGAATGGGACGCCAACATAGAGGCGACCCTCGACGAGCTGAAGACGGACTTCATGCCCCGCCCGAACCCGGGCCTCGCGCTGGAAGGCGACGCGAACCGGCGGGTCCTGTGCTGCGCCGGGCCGCACTTCGCCCTGGAGCGCTGGAACCTGAGGGGGCCACACACCGAGCCCGCGCACCCGCGGCGCTTCGTCACGCTCTCGAACGTCGGGGAGAGCGGTGTAGAGGTGGAGTACGAGGGGGGTACGGAGAGGCTCGGGAGGGCCGAGAGCTGCATCCTGCCGGCCGCAATCGGGGAGGCGCGGGTCGTCCCGGACGGGGAGGCCAGCGTGGTGGCGTGCTACGTGCCGGACCCGAAGGAGGACGTCGTCGGGCCGTTGCGGGAGGCGGGGCATACGGATGAGGAGATCCGGAGTCTCGGCGAGGTGGACGTCTAGCCGCCTTGGCGGGAGATTCGGGGGGAAAGCTTTGGGGAAAATAGTGGCGCTCGGTGAGGTCGTCTCGGACATCTACAGGGGGGAGCCTATCTCGGACGTAGAGCTAGGCTTCGTCGCCCGGCCCGGGGGCGCACCGGCCAACGTCGCGGTCGCGGCCTCCCGGCTCGGGTCGGAGGCCGCCTTTGTCGGGAGCGTCGGGGAGGACCTTTTCGGGGACTTTATCCTGCGCGCCCTGCAGTCCGAGGGCGTCGAGACCGGGGGCGTGAGTCGCCAAAAGCCTCCCACCCGCACCTCGCTGGCCTTCGTGGAGATAAGCGAGAGCGGCGACCGCGAGTTTACCTTCTACCGCTCCAGCCCCGCCGCCGACGAGCTTCTCTCGCCAGACGACGTCTCCAAGGACCTCCTATCCGGCGCCTCATTCGTGAACTTCGGCAGCATCCCGCTTATCCGGGAGCCCGCGCGCTCCGCCACGCGCCGCTTCGCGGAGCTGGCCCGGGAGCAGGGCATCCCGGTAGCCTTCGACGTGAACTTCCGGGAGCATTTGTGGGAGGGCCGCGAGGCCGCCAGGGATGCCGTGGGGCCGTTGCTCGACCTCTCGACCCTCGTGAAGCTTGGCGACGACGAGGTCGAGCCCCTGCTCGGCACGACGAGCGTCGAAGAGGCGACCAGGATGCTGCTGGACCGCGGCATCCTTTTGGTCCTGGTCAGCAAAGGGTCCGACGGCGCCTTTTACGCCACCCGTGACTTCAGCGGGGAGGTCCCCGCTTTCGACATCGAGGCGGTCGTAGACGCCACCGGGGCCGGGGATGCCTTTCTCGCCGCGGCCCTGGTCCACCTCTCGGATGGGCCCTTAGATAAGGAAGAACGGGTCCGCGAGGCGACGCTCCGCGGCTGCGCGGCCGGCGCGCTCGCCTGCACGGACTTCGGCGCCATGCGCGCCCTGCCGACGAGGGACGAGTTAGAAAGGTTCGTGTCGGGAGGCTGAATGGAAGACGCCGGGGCCCGGTACGCCATCCGGACCGTCAGGAGACCGTACTCCGCCCGGTCTCGATCGAAGACGTGGAGGACCTCCACCGCCTACGGACAGACCCGGCGATGCGGCGGTTCTTCTGGGGCGGCGATGTGATCCCCCCGAAAGGGCCGAGGCAGCCGCCCGGGAGGCCTTCGAGGGCTTCGCGCGAGCCGGGTTCGGGCTCTGGAATGCTGAGAAGGAGGAAGACAAGGCAGCACCGACGGGCTTCTGCGGCCTGCGACACCCCGATTTCGGGCCCGAAGTCGGGGTGCTGTACGGCATCCCGCGCCGGGAGTGGGGGAGGGGGTTCGCCACCGAGGTTGCGCTGGCGATGCTCCGCTACGGCTTCGAGAGGGGCGGCCTCACCCGCATGTTAGCCATCGCCGACGCCGAGAACGTCGCCTCCCGCCGCGTGCTCGAGAAGATCGGCCTGACCGTCGAGGGATACGCCCTCCACGAAGGCCGCGAACAGGCCCGCTACGCGATCCAAACGGAGCATCTCCAAACGGTTCCGCCGCCTACACGGAGCTGACGGCTAAAAGCGAAGGGTGTGGGGCGTACCAGCCCGCCTCATCGCCTGACCCGGCTGACCCCGACCGGCACGTCCACCAGTCCTGCGAGGCGGCGGGCCAGCGGTTCTAGGGAAGGCAGCTCCGTGGCGGCGTGGCCCGCGTCTATCGCGGCGAGGCCGAGCGACTCGGCGAGCAGCGCGTCGTGGTAGTCGAGGTCGCCGGTCACGTAGGCCCCCGCGCCGGAGGCGGCGACCTCGGCGATGAACGAGCCTCCGGACCCCCCCACCACGGCGACGCGTCCGCCCTCGCGGACGGGGTCTGGGTCCGCCACCAGGCGGGCCGGGAAGCCCAAAGAGTCAGAGACCCGCTGGCGCAGCCCTTCGGCCGTTAGGGGCTCCGGCAGGTCCCCGATCCTCCCGTAACCGCAACCCTCCGGGGAGCCCTCGACCGGGTAGACGTCTATCGGGACCTCCTCGTAGGGGTGCGCGGCGGCCGCCGCGTCCGCGGCGTCCCGCGCCAGGTGCGCCGGAACGACCGTCTCCAGGCGGATCTCGGCCGCCCGCTGTAGCCTGCCCGGCTCGCCCAGGTAAGGGTCGCTCCCCTCGCCGGGGAGGAAGGTGCCGGTGCCGGGTGTCCGGAACGTGCACCGGGTGTAGTCCCCGATCACGCCGGCCCCCGCGCCCGAGAGCGCCCCGGCCACCGCGTCCTCGGCCCCCTCCGGCACGAAGACGACCAGCTTGCGCAGGGCGCCCCTAGGGGAGACGACCTCCAGCGGACCGCGCAGGCCGATGGCCTCCGCCAGGGCCACGGAGACGCCGTCTGGTGCTGCATCGTAGCTAGTGTGGGCGGCGTAGACGGCGAGGTTCTCCGAGATCGCGCGGGCTACCAGATCCCCCGGGTAAGATCCGGTATCCACGCCTTTTAGCGGGGAAAAGATCAGGGGGTGGTGGAAGAGCAGGAAGTCAGCCCCGATCTCCGCGGCCTCCTCGAAGACCTCCGGCAGCGGCGTCAGGGCGACGAGGACCCGGCCCACCCCCGCCACCCGGTGCCCGACCTGCAGCCCGCAGGTGTCCCAGCCTTCGGCCAACGGGGGCGGGGCCACCCGCTCGACGGCCGCGATGATGTCGCGCGCATCTGCCACGCCCGGCATTGTACAATCCCCGGGCTTTGCGCCCCGACAGGTTCGCCCATCTGATCTCCGCCGCCACCCGCCTGCCCCTGCTGGCGGTCCCGCTCTTCCTCGCCGTCGGCGCCGAGGCTGCGGGCACGGCCGGCCTGCTCTGGGCACTGCTCTGCGTCCTCTTGACGAGCGGGCTCTCGCTCCTCTATCTCTCTTACCTTACCCGCTCCGGCAAGGTCCGTGACCCGCGCAGCATCCCGCGCGCCGAGCGGGTCGGCCCCCTGCGCGTCGTCGCGGCCTTGCACGCGGGCGCCTTCCTGCTGGTCTACGGGCTGGGCGGGCCCGCGGAACTGACGGCGGCCCTCCTCTCCTACGCCATCGCCACCGTGATCTTCGCCCTGCTCACGCAGCTCATAAACATCTCGCTGCACGCGGCCGGCGTGGCCGGAACGGCGGTCTGCCTGATTTTCGTTTTCGGGTCCTGGGGCCTGCCGGCCTTACTGCTACTGCCGGCCGTGTTCTGGGCGCGGCTGAGGCTCCAACGGCACACGTTGACGGAGCTCGCGTTGGGCGCCCTGGCCGGGGGGGGTGGGACGGGGGTGGCG
>CADCUZ010000021.1 GCA_902806015.1 uncultured Rubrobacteraceae bacterium | reverse complement strand
GACGAGTAGGCCGTTGGTGAGGCCGCAGGCCGCCCCGACCAGCATCCCGCCGAGCACGGCGAACGGCATCTACAGCCCGTAGGAGGACATAAGAAGCGCGCCCATCACACCGGCGAGCGCCGCGACCGAGCCGACCGAGAGGTCGATACCTGCTGTGATGATGACGAGGGTCATCCCCACGGCTATCACGGCGACGACGGCCGTCTGACTCCCGATGTTGAAGAGGTTGTCCGCCGTCAGAAAGTCGGGCGAGGCAAAGGAGAGAAAGACGAAGACGACTATGAGGGCGCCCGCGGCGGCGAGCTGGGAGACAAACTCCGAGAGCCTTTCGCGCAGGGCGCTTGTGCGCGCTTCTCCGTTCGCCGTTCCTTCTGTCATGCTGCCTCCTCCGTGCCCGTAGCGAGCGCTATTACGCGCTCCTCCGAGAACTCTTCGCGTCCGATCACGCCTGCAATCTCCCCTTCGTGCATCACCAATATCCGGTCGCACATGTTCAACAACTCCGGCAGGTAGGAGCTTATGAGCACGACGCCGTTCCCCTCCCCGGCCAGATCCCCTATGAGGCCGAACATCTCGGCCTTCGCCCCCACGTCTATGCCGCGCGCCGGCTCGTCGAAGAAGAGCACCTTGGCCCGCGTCTCCAGCCACCGCGCCACCACGACCTTCTGCTGGTTGCCGCCGGAGAGCACCTGCACCCTGCGCCTTATGGAGGGGGTCCTGATGTTTAGCTCGTCCCTCCTCTTGCGCGCGATGTTCGCCTCTTCCTTCAGGTTTATGAGGCTTCTGGTCATCGGCAGGTTGGCGAGCGTGATGTTCTGGTCGACCCCGAGCTGGAGCGCCAGGCCCTCGCCTTTGCGGTCCTCCGTCAGGTAGCCGATGCCGGCCTCGATGGCGTCCTGGGGCCTGCGCACGTTGAGTTGGCGCCCTTCGAGCTCGACGACGCCGCCCTCCTTCTTGTCGGCGCCGAAGACCGCGCGGGCGAGCTCCGTGCGTCCCGCGCCCACGAGACCGGCGAAGCCCAGGATCTCCCCGGCCCTGACCTCGAAGGAGCAGTCTTTCAGCTTCTCGCCCCGGCTGATGCCGGTGGCCCGCAGGAGCACGTCGCCGATGGGGACACTCGGCTTGGGGTAGAGGTTGCCGATCTCGCGCCCCACCATCAGGCGCACCAGCTTGTCCTCGTCGAGCTCGGAGACGGGTAGCGTGTCCACTATCTTGCCGTCGCGCATGACGGTAACCCGGTCGGCGATCCGGAAGATCTCGTCGAGGCGGTGGCTTATGTACAGGATAGCGATGCCGTCGTCCGTTAGCGCCTTTATGACCCCGAAGAGGTCCTCTATCTCCTTCTCGGCCAGGGTCGCGGTCGGCTCGTCCATGATGACGACCCTGGCGTCGATGGCGAGGGCCTTGGCGATCTCGACCCGCTGCATCTCGGCTACGGTGAGCCCAGAAACGTACCGCCCCGGCCCGATGTTCAGCCCCACCCGCCGGAGCAGGCCCCTGGACTCCTCCATCTCCTTGCCCCGGTCGACGAACCCGAAGCGCCCCGGCTCGCGCCCGAGGTACAGGTTCTCCGCCACCGACAGGTCCGGCGCCAGCGCGAACTCCTGGTAGACCATCGCGACGCCCAAGTGCTGCGCGTGCCCCGGCCCGTGGTACTCGACAGGTTCACCCGAGAGCTCCACCGTTCCCCGGCTCGGCCGTTCCACCTGCGAGAGCAGCTTCATGAGGGTCGATTTACCCGCCCCGTTCTCCCCCGCGACGACGTGCACCTCGCCCGGCATGATGTCCAGGTCCACCCCGTCCACCGCCAGCACGCCGGGAAACTCCTTGGAGACGCCTCGCAACCGGACGACGGGCTCCCCGGCCCTGACCTCAGACAACGACATCCCCTCCCCCTCTCTGCATGCCGGACAACCGGTGCATCTGCTCTCGGGTCGCCGGAAAGAGCTCCCGGTAGACGCCGTAGAGGTCATCGTAGAGCCCACGGTTCTCCTCGTCCGGCTCGACGGTGCCGACTATGCGGCTCCAGTCGGCGTCGGGTTGAACCAGTGCCGCGAGGACGCCCTTGGAGCTCGACGTCCCGACGTCGACGCCGAGCAGCAGCCCGCTCACCTCGCCCCCCCGCCACCGGCGGAGCCGAAGCCGTCGTAGTCCACGTCGAGGAGCTTGCAGACGATCTTCAGCTCCTCTACGCGGTCGCCCGGGATGGCGTGTATGTGGTTGGAGCCGTAGCGGGAGAGTATCTCCTCGGCGGGAGCCTCCATGCGGGCGAAGGCGTGGGGCCACTCGTAGGTCGACTGGCGCATGAGGTCCTCGTTGCTCTCTTCGTCGTAGCGCTCGAAGGCCCCGCGCATCACGTGCATCCGGTAGCGGCCGTCCAAGCGGGTGAGGCGGGCGAAGGTGAAGTCGCCGGGCGCGGCGAGGTGGTGCACGGAGGCGCCGCCCGCCGGGAAAAAGAAAACCTCTGGGTAGAGGTGGACGTGGCGCAGGTTCTCCGCCGCGTCGTCGCTGCGCGCCGCGAACCAGGTCGCGTGCTGGCCGGAGTTGCAAAGGTCCCAGATCCCGCGGTCCGCGTGGTAGTGGCGGACGTCCGCGAACAGGACGGGGGTGCCGCTTATGCCCTTGAGGATCTGCATGGTGAGCGCCGCGTCCATGTCCGCCTCCGTGGAGCAGACGTGGGGCTCCTTGGGGCCCTCCCAGTCGTAGGGATCGTTCAAGAACGCCTCGGTGACATCCATCGTGGCGAAGTGGTTCGTAAGTTCCGGCTGGGCCTTTATGCCGGAGAAGTCGAGGTTCCACTCGTCTATGAGCTCGCGCATCGCGTAGTACGAGCGGACCTGGCGCTCGAGCTTCTCGGGGGTCAGCCGATCCCCGTCGTAGTGGACGCCGGCGGCGTGGCCCTCGATCCACCCCCGTGCCGCCCTTACCTTGCCGTCCTCGACACCTTCGGAGCGCCGGACGAGCTCCCACTGGTCGATCTCCTCGACGTCCACCCCGAACTTCTCCATCCACTGGTCGGGGTTGGAGACGGCGGTGTACATGCCCATCGGGCGGCCCCCGATCCTGCCGAAGGTGCTCCCGCGCAGGGACCGCACGGCCCCAGCCGCCCTCGCGTGGGCCTCGACCCTGGCGAGCACCGCGGGGTCCGAGGCGTCCCCGAACGCGCGGCCGTAGGTGCGCCCGATCTGGTCGAGCCCCCCGGCCGCAGCGAGCATCCCCACCATCCCCGGCTGCTGCGGGTCTATGTTCGAGAACAGCAGGAGCGGCCCAGGCGTCTCGTTCGCCGCGAGCATCGAGAAGTGCGGGAAGGCCCACACGGGGATGTTGAAGACCGTCAGGTCGGGCCTCGCGTCGGCGACCCGCCTGGCCTCGGCGACCGCGAGCCGGTTCGTCCACACGACCTCCCTGGCCCGCACGACCTCGTGGCCGGCGGCCTCGAGCGCCCCGGCCAGGTCCCTCTCCACACCCCTGGCGAACTTCTCGATGTCGCGGTGGACGGACTCCCTGCCGTCGGACATCGTCAGAATTCCTACTCGTGCCAACTCTCCCCGCTTTCCCTAGACCCGCCTGCATCGTTCCATAAGCGTCGATCAGCCGCAAGCCGCCCCGCCGCTATCCCTGACGCGGCACGCGGTCCCCGACGGGCGGGATGTAGAAGGGCCTGTGCGGCTCGGCCTGGTACCAGTAGGCGACGGAGGAGACGTCGTCGCTGCGCTTGTTGGCGTGGCCGTGCTCGATGGTCACCCGGACGGATCTCTCGAACGTCACAGGGTCCTCGACGTGGAAGCGGTAGAGGCTCACGTGCCCGCTCCAGTTTTCCCCGCCGCCTAAAGTGATGCCGTGGTAGGGTGCTGAGTACTCCTGCTGGGGGCACCAGGCGGTGTTGAAGTAGTCCTCGGTGCCTGTGCCGTGCAGCGAAGGCGGCCACCCCTCACCGTCTATAAAGATCATGTCGTCCCCCTCCCCGTACCAGTTCCACCGGCTCGTCTCGCGGAGGTTGCGGACGTTCAGCACGCACCCGACGTAGTGTCCCTTCCCCTCGGCCTCGAGGATCGTGTAGTTCCCCCCGCCGCCGACGTTCTCGCCGCCGAAGAGGAACTCCTCGTTGCTCTGCCCCGCCTCATCGACCCCGTCGGTCGGGTCTTCCCTGCGCCACTGGGCGTGGAAGCGGCCGAGCCCATCTTCGAGGTCGTCGAACTCCTCGTAGTCTATGTAGTAGTAGAAGAGGATCTCCTCTTGCTCCATCTCGCTCGCGACCTCTATGCGGGCGCCGTTGGCGAAGGGCATGTGGAAGAACGAGTTAAAAGACTTGCCGTCCTCGGGGCTCATCTGCAAGGGGGCCGAGACGAAGTTCCTCGTGCGGCCGTGGCCGACGCCGAAAAAGTCCCCGACGGGGACGAGCACGCTCGGCTCCTCCTCGCCGTCCCAGTACATCTTGAGGACGAGCCGGCGCAAGAAGTCCGGCTCGGGGGCGGCGGGGGTCCTGCCCATGCTCGCGTTGGCGACCGTAACCCAGATGTGGTTGATGGAGCCGGCGCCCCCGATCTCGGCGAGCGTCGCTGTGGCCCCGGGCGCTATGTGCAGGCGGTCGTCGTTGCCGCCGGAGCGGTCCCAGCTCGACGCGCGGCGGCGGCGGCTGTTTCGCAGGCGCGGCAGGTCGCGCAGGCTGCTGCCGAAATCCCCGTAACCAGGCAAGTTCTCCCCTTTCCGGGCTACTTGAAGCCCGATGTCTTTATGGACTCGACGAGCTGGCGCTGGAAGACGAAAAAGAGCGCCATCGTCGGTATCGCTGCCACGGTGGCGGCGGCCATGATGTAGTTCCAGGCCCCGGCGTACTGCGTTTGGAAGCTCGCTATGGCCACCTGGATCATCCACAGGTCCTGATCCTGGGTTATGGTCAGCGGCCACAGGAAGCTGTTCCAGTTCGCCAGGAAGAAGAAGACCGCCAGGGCCGCGAGTATGGGCCGGCTCAGGGGGAGTATCACGTGCCAGTACACACCCCAGTACCCGCAACCGTCCACGAACGCCGCGTCCTCGAGTTCCTTCGGCATCCCCAGGTAGAACTGCCTGAGGAGAAATATGCCGAAGGCATTGAAGATCGCGGGGATTATCAGGCCCGCGTAGCTGTCCAGCATCCCCAGCTCCCTGACCAGAATGAAGAGCGGGACCAGGATCACGGGCAAAGCTACAAGGAGCGTGGAGAAGATGGCGAAGAAGAGCAGGTCGCGCCCAGGGAAACGGAGCCTCGCGAGGGCGTAGGCCGCCATCGAATGGAACCACAGCGCCGCGAGGGTCACCGTCGCCGCCACGAAGAGGCTGTTGAGCATGTAGCGCAAGAACGGCACCTCCGTGAAGACGTACCGAAAGTTGTCCAGGGTCGGGGCCGCGGGGATGAGGTTCACGCTGTTGACCTCGTCGGGGCCCTTGAAGGCGCCGGAGAGCATCCAGAGCAGTGGGAAGACCGTAAGGACGGCGAGCACCGCCGTCAGGGAGAACAGCGCCAGCTTCGTGGGGCGCAGCAAGGCGGAGCGGTCATTCGGTTTCAAAGCGTCCCCCCCTCGTGAGCACGAACATGGCCGCCGTGGCGACCAAAAGGATGAGAACCAGGAAGGAGGCCATCGCCGCGGCGTAGCCGTAGTCGTTGAACTGGAAGGCCTGCTGGTAGATGTAGAAGATGCCCAAAGAGGTCGAGTTGGCGGGTCCGCCCTTGGTCATCACGTAGATCAGGTCGAAGGCCTGCAAGCCCGCGACGCCCGTGATCGTGGAGACCAGCAACACGAAGAAGCTCGTGGGTTTCAAGAGCGGCCAAGTTATGTGCCGGAAGAGCTGCCAGCTTCTTGCGCCGTCTATCTTCGCCGCGTCGTAGTACTCCTGCGGGATCTCCTGGAGGCCGGCGAGGAATATGATCATGTAGTAGCCCATGAAAAACCAGATGCTGACCAACACGACGGTGCCCAGCGCGAGGTTGGGCTCCCCGAGCCACGAACGTTCCCCGAGTCCCACGGTGCCCAACACCTGGTTGACCACCCCCACCCCGTCGGTGAGCATGAACTGCCATACCAGGCCCACCACGACCAGGCTGACCACGTGCGGCAGGAAGAACATGCTGCGGAAGACCCCCACCAGGGGGATCTTCTGCTTCACCAGCAACGCGAGCCCTAGGCTCACCACGAAGACCCCGGCTACGAAGGCTCCGACGTAGACGGCGGTGACCACTAGGCTGTTGAGGAACAGCGGGTCGACGAACATTCTCTTGTAGTTAGTCAGGCCGGCGAAGGCGAACCCCCCAAAACCGCTCACGTCGAAAAAGCCCAGGAAAAGGGACAGGATCATCGGGACCCCGAGGAAGAGCAAGAGGCCCAAGGCGTCCGGGGCGACGAACAGGGCCGCCGCCAGCCACTCACGGTGTTTGCGGCTGAGGCCCCGCCGAATGGGCCCGTCCGCCCGGCGGGCTTCTTTCCCCCTCTCGGATGCCGGTCCGGTCGTCTTGACGCTCATACTATGCGCGCCCCCGAGTAGCCTTCGAGGAACGTGTTTATCTGCTCGGCGGTCTGCTCCGCCCGGCTCTGGGGGTCGGCGCCGTCGAGCTGGCAGGCCTGGATGGCGTCGGAGACGGGCTTGTAGATCTCCGGCGTGTAGCGCGGCTCCCCGCGCCCGCCGGGGAACGCCTCCTCCCTGAAGAACTTCATCGGCCCCTCGTCGAACGCGCCCTGCGCCTCGGCCTTCTCCTGCACGGACTTGCGCGGCGCGACGGTGCTGTCGGCGCCGGCGATCCAATCCACCCCCCGCTCTATGGACTGCGGGCTCATCGAGGCCAGCGCCCAGGCGCAGAACCGGCCGGCCTCCTCGGGGTTCTTCCCCTTGGAGTTGGCGACGAATGACCAGCCGCCGAGGTCGGTGGTGTACTCGCCGCCACGGGGGATCGGGAGCTTGAAGGTCCCGTACTCGAAGTCCGGCGCGTTGGCCTCAAGGGCCGCCACGGCCCAGATGCCGCAGTTCTGGATGGCGCAGTAGTCCTGCGTCAGGTTGGCGACTATGTCGTTGGCGCCGGTCCCAAGGGCCTTGCGCGGCGCCACCCTGCTCTCCACGGCCTCCTGCCAGAACGCCAGGGCCTGCACCGCGCCCTCCGAATCGAAGGCGCTCTCTTTGCCGTTGGCCGCGACGGCGTCGCCGCCGCCCTGCCACATGAAGGGGTACCAGGTGAAGTTCTGGTAGTAGCCGGGGTTGGTCTCGAAGAGCACCCCGAACCTGTTTCCCTTCTTGAGCCTACCGGCGACGTCTAGGAGCCCGTCCCAGGTCTCGGGGACGTCCGCCTCGGAGAGTCCGGCCTCCTCGAAGGCCTTCGTGCTGTAGTACATCGCCATCGGCTCGACCTCCATGGGGACGGCGTAAATCTTGCCATCCACCTCGCGGGTGGCCATGACGTTGGGGTATAGGTCCTTCCTGGCCTCGTCCTTTATGTACGGCGTCAGGTCCTGGAGCACGCCGCCGTTGTAGTAGCGAAGAAAGTCTCCCGGGCTGATGATAAAGAGGTCGGGACCCTGGCCCGAGGAGAACGCCGTCTGCAGCTTGGACCCGTTGAGGTAATCCGTGACGGGGATGTACTGCAACTCTATCTTGGTGTCGTGGCCTTCGTTCCACCCCTTGACGGTGTCGCTAAACCACTTGCCCTGCGCCTTGACCTCGCCGCCGGGGCCGTAGAACTGCCAGAACTTCAGCGCGCCGGAGCCCGAGCTGCCCCCGCACCCGGAGAGCACCGTCAATCCCGGCCCCGTCACCGCCGCCGCGAACGCGAAAGCCGCGCCCCTCGCGAGGAACCGCCGCCGGCTCATGCCCCCGGTCTCTTTGCTGCCCACCTTCTCGATGCTCTTCATCTCTCTATCCTTTCCCTTCCGCGTCCGGCCCCACGGGTCGCGCTCTCGTCACCCCTGCTTTTCCCCGACATCCGTCCCACACGTCTAACCCTTTTGCGGGAGCGGTGGACCCCCTTACCACCAGCCACGGCTCCAGCAGGACCTTCTTCCTGCCCTCTTCGCGCGGTCCGTCCTCTATCCTGTCAAGCAGCATCCTGGCCGCCCTCACCCCCATCTCGTAGGTCGGCTGCGCGAGCGTCGTGAGCGGCGGGCCGGTCAGCGGCGCCCATTCCGGATCGTCGAAGCCCACCACGGAGAGGTCGCCGGGGACGCCCAGGCCCATCTCGTTCACGGTGAGCAGTGCCCCGAGCGTCATCTGGTTGTTGGCGGTTACCAGAGCCGTCGGGGGCGACGGGAGGCCCAGAAGCTCCGCCGCCCCCTCCCTCCCGCCCGAGGTCCTGAAGTCGCCGAAGCGGACGAGCGAATCTTCCAGCTCCACCCCGAGGTCGGCCAGCGCGTCGCGCAATCCCAGGTGCCGCTCGTAGCCCGAGGCCTTGTCCAGGGGGCCGGAGATCATGCCTATCCTCCGGTGCCCCAACCCGACGAGGTGCTCCGCTATGAGGCGCATCCCCGCGCGGTTGTCCACGCTGACGATGTCGGCATCTACCCCCTCAACGTCTCGGTCCACGAAGACGAAAGGCACCCCCTCGTCCCGCAGCCGCTCGACGTGGCTCTCGCGCCGCGCCGAGGGCGCCACCATCAGGCCGTCCACCCGCTTCTTCGCGAGCTCCGTGATGTACTCGTCCTCCCGCTCGGGGTCCTCGTCCGTGTTGCAGAGGAAGAGGTGGTAGCCGCGGCTCAGAGCCACGTCCTCAACCCCCCGCACCACGGAGGTGAAAAACGAGTTCTGGATGTCCGAGATCAGCAACCCTATCGTGTAGGTCCTCCGCGTCTTGAGCCCCTTGGCCAGCAAATTCGGCCTGTACGCAAGCTCCTCCACCGCCGCCAACACGTCCCCCCGCGTCCCCTCCGACACCTTCCGCGTCCCGTTCAAGACGTGCGACACCGTGCTCACGGAGACGCGTGCCCGCTCCGCCACGTCCTTCATGGTCTTCACCCTCACCCCGATCCGCAATCGTTTGCGCAATCGTTTGCAAGGTAACGGATGGGGCGGTTTGTGTCAAGAAGCGCGTCCGTGGGCCGGTTTGACTGGGCGGGGCTGCGCGGCCAGTATTGGTCTGTGTTGTGGGAGATAGGAGGACGGGATGCAAACGGTGCTTTGCTACGGGGACTCGAACACGTGGGGCTTCGACCCGGAGACAGGCGAACGGTTCTCGGCCGACGTGCGCTGGCCCGGGGTGCTGGCGCGGGGGCTGGGCAAGGGGTTCCGCGTGATCGAGGAGGGGCTGCCCGGCAGGACGACGGTCCGGGACGACCCCATCGAGGGCGCCCACAAGAACGGCCGGACGTACCTGCGGGCGTGCCTGGAGTCGCACAAGCCCATCGACCTCGTCGCGCTCATGCTCGGGACCAACGACCTGAAGGAGCGTTTCGGCGCCTCCGCATCGGACATAGCGCAAGGGGCGGCTTCGCTCGCCGAGGAGATCCTGCGCAGCGGCTGCGGGCCCGGGGGCGGGGCGCCGGCGGTCCTCCTGATCTCGCCCCCTCCGGTCGCCGGGCTGACCGAGATGGCGGAGATGTTCGAGGGCTCCACCGAGAAGTCCGCACGTTTCGCCGGGCACTACCGGCGCTTCGCCGAGCAGTACGGGTGCGGGTTCCTGGAGGCGGGCGCGGTGGTGGCCTCCAGCGACCTGGACGGCATACACCTGGGGGCGGGCGAGCACCGCAAGCTGGGAAAGGCCGTCGCAGCGCGCGTCGAGAAGGCCCTCGGGTGAGCGCCGACCTGAGGGTCCTGCTCGTCGGCGGCCCGATGTACGACCCCCTATACGGGCGCCTCCTTGAATTCGAGGCGGAGCACGGCCTGGAGGTCGAGGCCGTCGTCGCCCCCACCCACCCCGGCCTCAACGAGAGGATAGAGGAGGAGTTCGGTTCGGGCGGGGCCCGGTACGACCTGATCTCCACGCACACCAAGTACGCCCCGAGCCAGAAGCGGTGGCTCACCCCTCTCGACGACGATCTCTCCCCTGCCGAACTCGCGCCATTTAGCGGGCGTCCCCTGGAGCTGGCGCGCATCGACGGCGCGCTCTACGGCGTTCCGCGCAACCTCGACGTCAAGCTCCTCCTCTACCGCACCGACCTCATGGAAGACCAGCCCTCCTCCTGGGAGGATTTGCGCGAGACGGCGTCCCGGCTCCTCTCCGATGACCTCTACGGCTTCGTCTTTCCCGGCAAGGAGTCCGGGCTCTTCGGCCACTTCTTCGAGCTGCACGCGATGGCGGGCGGAAGGATGTTCGAGGACGATGACCCGCCCGTGCCACGCATGGACGACGAGGCCGGCCGCTGGGCGCTCGGGCTGTTGAAGGACCTTTACGAAAACGCCGCCCCGAAGGAGACCCCGGATTGGCACTACGACGAGGTCGCCGCCTGCTTCCGTGGTGGCCGGGCCGCGATGAGCACGGACTGGCCCGGCGGCTTCTACACCTACGTCGACCCCGAGGGGAGCGAGGTCGCGGGCCGCTTCGACGTGGCGCTTTACCCGGAAGGCAGCGCCGGGCGGCACGTCTACTCGAGCTCCCACTCCTTCGCCATCCCCGCAAGCGTCCGCGACCGCCCGGCGGCCGTCGAGCTTTTGCGCTTCCTTACCTCCCGCGAGTCGCAGGCCTACGAGGCGGGGCTCGGCACCCTGCCGGCGCGTGGCGACGCGCTGGAGGACGCCCGCGCGGAGGCCGAGCCGGGGTCGCTGGCCGGGAGGCGGTGGGACCTCCTGGAGAGGGCGCAGGAGGCCGCCCTGATACCGCCCAAGCACCCGAACTACCCGGCGGTCGAGGACGCGATCTGGGAGGGGATACGGGAGGTGTTCCTGCGGAACAGAGGCGTGGAGGATGCCCTCCGGGAGACGGAGGCCGCGGCGGGGCGCGCGGCGCGGGGCGGACGATGACGAACCGGCGGCGAAAAAAGGAGAAGAGAAGACGATGAGCCCGATCACCATAACCGGGGTAGTGGCCCGCGACATTCGGTTCCCCACTTCGGAGAACCTCGACGGCTCGGACGCCATGAACCCCGCCCCAGACTACTCGGCCGCCTACGCTGTCCTCAAGACGGACTCCCCGAAAGGCCTCGAAGGCCACGGCCTAACCTTCACCATCGGGCGCGGCAACGAGCTGTGCGTCGCCGCCATAGAGGCCCTCGCCCCCCGCGTCGTCGGCAGGACGCTGGAGTCGTTCGCCGAGGACATGGGCGCCTTCTGGCATCACGTCGCCGGCGACGGCCAGCTCCGCTGGGTCGGTCCCGAGAAGGGCGTCATCCACCTTGCGACCGCCGCGGTCGTCAACGCCGTCTGGGACCTCCGCGCGAAGAGCGAGGGGAAGCCCCTCTGGAAGCTCCTCTCGGACATGAGCCCGGAGGAGCTGGTCCGCTGCGTCCCCTTCCGCTACATAACCGACGCTATTACCCCCGAAGAAGCGCTGGAGATATTGCGCGAGAACGAGGGGACGAAGGCCGAGCGAGAAGCGGAGATGTTGAGAGACGGGTTCCCGGCCTACACGACGAGCGCGGGCTGGCTCGGCTACCCAGACGAGAAGATCAGGCGGCTTTGCCGCGAGGCGGTCGAGGCCGGATGGGAGCACGTCAAGATAAAGGTCGGCGCCGACGTCGAGGAGGACGCCCGCCGCGCCCGCATCGTGCGCGAAGAGATCGGTCCCGGGCGCAAGCTCATGCTGGACGCGAACCAGGTCTGGGACGTGGGCGAGGCCATAGCCAACATGGGGCGCCTCAAAGAGTTCGACCCGTGGTGGATCGAGGAGCCCACAAGCCCCGACGACGTGCTCGGCCACGCCGCCGTGGCCCGGGCCGTCTCCCCCGAAGGGATCGGCGTGGCGACCGGCGAGCACGGCCAGAACCGCGTCCTCTTTAAGCAGCTCTTCCAGGCCGAGGCCGTAAGCTTCTGCCAAATAGACGCCTGCCGCCTCGGCGGCGTCAACGAGGTCCTCGCCGTGCTCCTGATGGCGAAGAAGTTCGGGGTCCCGGTCTGCCCGCACGCGGGCGGCGTCGGCCTGTGCGAGTACGTGCAGCACCTCTCCATCTTCGACTACGTCTGCGTCGGCGCCTCCTTGGAGGACCGCGTCCTTGAGTACGTAGATCACCTGCACGAGCACTTCTTGGACCCGGTAAAGATAAAAAGCGGGCGCTACGTGCCGCCCGAAAAGCCGGGCTACAGCATCGAGATGCACCCGAAATCGCTTGAGACCTTCGAGTTCCCGGCGGGCAGCGGTTGGTCCGCGGGGGCGGGGACGGTCGCACCCCAGCCCCGGCACCGCGCCGACTCGCCGGAGCACGCGTAGACCATCGCAGGCGAGGAGAGGGGTGCCGAGTGAGAGACAAGGCGGCGAGGGATGCGGCGTCGAGGAGGCCCCTGGGAAACACGGGCCTCTCCGTCTCGCCGCTGTGCATCGGGTGCGCCCCCCTGGGGGACATGCCCGAGACGTTCGAGTACGGGGTTGACGAGGACCGGGCTTTCCGGACCCTGGAGGCGGTCTTCCGGAGCCCCATCAATTTTCTCGACACGGCCGCCTCCTACGGCGACGGTGAGAGCGAGCGCCGCATCGGCGAGGTGCTGAAGAGGAGGGGCGGCCTGCCGGAGGGCGCCGTGCTCGCCACCAAGGCCGACCGGGACCTCCAGACCGGGGAGTTCTCGGGGGATCAGATGCGCCGCTCCGTCGAGCGCTCCCTGAAACTTCTCGGGGTGGACGGCCTGCAGCTCTGCTACCTGCACGACCCCGAGCACGAGAGCTTCGGCCACATGATGGCGCCGGGCGGCCCGGTGGAGGTCTTACGGGACCTCGGAGACGAGGGCGTCATCGAGCACCTCGGCGTGGCCGGCGGACCGATAGACCTCGAGATCCGATACGTCGAGACCGGCCTCTTCGAGGCGGTCATCACCCACAACCGCTACACCCTCCTCGACCGCAGCGCCGAACCCTTGCTCGACGTCGCCGCCGAACGCGGCGTCGCGCTGCTAAACGCCGCCCCCTACGGCAGCGGCATCCTCGCCAAGGGCCCGGACGCCTACGCCCGCTACGCCTACCGGGAGGCCCCGCAAGGGATGGTCGAAAAGGTCCGAAAGATGCAAGAGGCTTGCCGGGAGTTCGGCGTGCCGCTGGCCGCCGCGGCCCTCCAGTTCTCCCTTAATGAGCCGCGCGTCGTCTCCACGATCGTCGGCGTAAGCCGCCCGGAGAGGGTCGGTCAGACTTTGGATCTCGCGGCTCACCAGATCCCCGGCGAGCTGTGGGATAGGCTGAACTCCCTAACCTGAAAAACCTTTCCCGTCCGTCGGCGCGGGCTAGTCGCGTCGTGTCATCCTCGCGACGAGCGCAGCGACCGTACAACAACTTGGGGACAGCGTCGGCCTCACGTCGAAGGACGCCGCGAGAAGAGGTTCGCTATGAGGGCACAAAAAAAGAGGACTGGCCCGCATCCTGGTCGCCAAAATCGTCAGACTCGCCTCCCTTTCGGACCCGTCTACCCTCCGTACAAAGGTCCGGGGCGGTCGGTTCCCGCCTCTAGCTCATCAACTGACCGCCGTTGACCTCGATGATCTCACCGACCAGGTAGCTCGCCGCGGGCGAGGCGAGGAACGCGACGACCGCCGCGGTCTCCTCGGGCGTCCCCTCGCGGCCGATCGGGATGGCGTTCTTGAGGTTCTCCCGCACTTCGTCGGGCGTAAAGCGGTCGTGGAAGGGGGTGGTTATCACGCCGGGAGCGACGCCGTTTACCAGGACGTTCTCTGAGACCAGTTCCTTGGCCATCGCTCGGGTCAGGGTGCTGACGCCGCCCTTGGCGGTGGCGTAGGCGACGGAGCCGGGTCCGCCCCCGTTGCGCGCGGCGACGGAGGTCAGGTTGATGATGCGTCCCGCGCCCTGGCGCTTCATCATCGGGAGCACGGCCCGGGAGCAGAGAAAGACGCTCTTCAGGTTGACGTCCATCACCCGGTCCCAGAGCTCCTCGGTCATCTCGGCGAGGCCGCGGCGTTCTATGAGGGAGCCCGCGTTGTTGACGAGGACGTCCAGCCGCCCGTAACGGCGCTCTATCTCCCCGACCATCCGGTCGACCTCACCGGCGCCGGAAACGTCCCCCCCAACGAGCATCGCCTCACCGCCGGAGGAAGAGATGGCCTCGACCACCTTCCTTGCTTCTCCCTCGCTCGCGTTGTAGTGGACCGCGACCCTACGGCCCTCCCGGGCGAGGGCTTCTGCCACGGCGCGACCTATCCCGGTGCTGCTGCCGGTCACCCAAGCGACCTCTTCGGAAAACGCCATACGTGGTTACCTCCCTGTAACTATTCTCCCGTACGCTCTATGGGCCCGCAACACAATACCTGCCCACCGGCTAGACAACGCGGGCTGGCTCCTCCTGCGGACCACGCGAAGGGGTAGCGCCCCGAAGCGGAGGCCAGCGAGAGGCAGATCCTCCTGGCGACCCAGGCCGCGGCAAGCATCACGCCCGTCGACGCGGCAATCGAGCCCCCGCCCACGGTGGCCGAGGCCTAGAGAATTTTGACCCGCTTGGCCGACCACGGCCGCCTGGCGGTCGACAGCGGGGACGACTCCCTCCTGTACGCGCTGCCCGGGAGGAGTTCTGCCCCGCTGGCACGAACGGTCCAGAACGTTGTGCGGGAACAAATGGCCGACGGCCGTAAGCCAAAACCACTACGTCTGCTGCGAGGGGCCTATCCCCTCCTCGAAGACGCGCAGTATGCCCGAGTCGTCCTCGCCGCCGAAGCCCAAAGACGCCCCCCTCTCGTAAAGCCCGTGCGCCGCGTCGGAGAGCGGTGCGGCGAACCCGTGTTTCGCCGCCGCTACGCGGACCAGGCCCATGTCTTTCACGAAGATGTCGAGGGCGCTCTTGGGGGGCAGGAACTCGCGGTCGAGCATCCGACGGCCGCGGTCTTCTAGCATGAAGGAGCCCGCCGCGCCGTGCCGGATCGTCTCGTACACGGACCCCGGGTCGAGCCCGAGGGCCTCCGCGTACGCGAGCGCCTCACCCGCCGCCGCGATGTGGATGCCGCACAGGAGCTGGTTGACGAGCTTCACGGACTGGCCGTCGCCAGCGGCAGGCCCGCAGTGGACCACCGTGGACCCCATGGCCTCCAAGGCAGGACGAAGCTCCCCGAAGAGGTCCTCCGGTCCCCCCGCCATGATGAGCAGGTCGCCCCGTTCTGCCCGCGCCACGCCCCCGCTCACCGGCGCGTCGAGAAGCCGAAGCCGCCGCTCGGAGAGGCGCCCGTCCAGCTCCCGCACCGGCTCCGGTCCCACCGTGCTCATGACGACAACGGCCGCACCCGGGGCAAGGGCTTCGGCGGCCCCGTTCTCGCCGAATAGGGCGGCCTCGGCCTGTTCGGCGTTGACGACCATGAGGACGAGGGCGCCCGCGTTCTCCGCGGCCTCGCGGGGCGAGCCGGCGCCCGCCGCTCCCAGGCCCACGAGTGGGCGCGCGTTCTCTTCGCGCACGTCGAAGACGCGCAGGCCGAAGCCCGCGGAGAGGAGGCTCTTCGCCATCGGGGCGCCCATCGCGCCGAGGCCGACAAACGCAAGGTTTCGCATCTAGTTCCCCCTCAAGATTTCTATGACCCTCGCAAGCGAGTCGGCTTCGCCGACGTTGCCGGCGAAGATGACGTAAGGCAGGCCGGGAAAGGCGCTCTCTTCAGGCAGGATCCAGACCGACACTATCCCCGGCAACATCTGCCCCGCCACCTCGGCCCGCCGCACGT
>CADCUZ010000020.1 GCA_902806015.1 uncultured Rubrobacteraceae bacterium | reverse complement strand
GAAAGGGGAACGGATATGGGGAAAGTCGCTACGGGGTTATCGATGTCGCTGGACGGCTTCGTCGCCGGGCCGAACGATGGCCCTGGGTCACCGCTGGGTGGCGGCGGTGAGCAACTCTTCGCGTGGTACTCAGGCGGCGACACCGACCGAATACAGGCTGCCTGGTACCGAGACGGTGTTCAAGGTCTCGTCGCCCAGCGCCGAGCTCCTTCGGGAGGCGCACGGCAAAATGCGCGCGTTCGTGACGGGACGCAGGACGTTCGGCATCGCCAACGGCTAGGGTGGCAGCCCCCCTTAGGCGTACCGACCTTCGTCGTCAACCATGCGAACCCGCAAGAATAGGTTTACGAGGGATCGCCGTTTACGTTCGTCACGGACGGCGTCGAGAGCGCCGTCTAGCAAGTAAGAACGGTCGCGGGCGACAAGGACGTCGCCGTGGGCGCCGCCAGCATCGCGCACCAGTGCATCAGGGCGGGGCTCCTCGACGAGATACACCTAGACCTGGTGCCCGTCCTGCTGGGGGACGGCGTCCGATTGTTTGAGCATCTGGGCACGGGGGCGATAGAGCTGGAGAGCACCCGGGTGATCGAGGGCGCTGGGGTCACGCATCTCGAATTCCGCGTCGTGAAGTGAGTTGCCAACCGGATCGGACACCTACCCAGTACCTCGCTTCCCAAGGTCAGTCCTCGCGCGCGGTCGGCTGCCCTCGCCGTTGCCGTTCTTCCTCGCCACAAACCGCCTCCCGTGGTCCGTGGTTCGGTGCGATTGAGGTCAGTCGTGGGTGTCAAACCCCTCCCGAAGGAGCGAAACCCACTGTGGCACGGTCCCCTAGAGGCCCAGGATATCGCCCTCTCACGGCGAAAACCCGGGTTCGAATCCCGGTGGGGTCACTCTCGTCGATCCGGCTACCCCAAAGGTTTTCCCCTACCCTCACACCGAACCGGATTTTCGACGGAATCGGCTCGACGTGCGCGGAATGGCCCGGTTTAGGGCCAGCGTTGGGATCAGTCGCCAGGGGGTGCTTCTAGGCCGTCTTCGTGGTTCCTTTTGTTCTGCTCCCTTGTCGCCTCTTGCTCTACCTTCTCGCGCTCTTGGCGTGCTTTTTCACCCTTCTTGCGCGCCTGCTCGTGTACGCTGACGGCCCCCTTGGGAGGGTCCGCCTTGGGCATATCTACACCCTGACTCTTTGCTTCGGAAACATCTTCGCCCATTCTCCGCACCTCCCACAAAATCGCCTCCATCGCGATTGTACCCAGCGTCGTGAGCGTGCAAGCTTCGGACCGTACTTAGCGTGGTGTTGCCAGTCGGTGCGGGTCGGCGCCTCACGCGAACGGTTATTCTCCATTCCTGTGCACCTACCCCACCACGAATGCCCGCACCATTCCTTTGTTTCGCCTTTTTTCAGACGGGCGGAGATTTGGTCTTCCGGCTTGTGTGCCGTGGGGCACATCTTGGTTGTGTCAGCCCCTTTATGGTTCGAAGTATGTAGCCTAAACGCACGTGGGCGACCCTGTTCTACGCTACGCTGTCAGGGTACCTCTCGGAAAGGGTTATCTTGACGGAACTGGCGACAGACGCGGACAAGGGTACCGTTGTGGATCTATCGTGGTTGATGAGCGCATTGGAACACGCACGTGCGCAAGGTCAAACCAAAACCGTAGGTTACCTGGAAGCCATCGCTGTCGACGTGGTGTTCGAGATGGAGGCGTCCGCTCGTGGACGCAGAGACACATAACGTATATGCATCCAAACTCGCTGTGCTGCCACGAAGACCATATCGTCTTTGCAGATTCAGTTAATACATTACGAATACGCCCGATAAGTACGCGCAAAACACGGTCTGCGTGCTTACGGCGGTGTGGTATCCGCCCTGCGTAATCGCCAACGTATGTGCCCGTATACTTATACCGTCCATGCTCCGCCGACGGTATAGCACTCGGCCACGGACGTACCTTTCGTCACCCTGACCGTGTCGACAAGTCGGGCGGGTTGTAAGTTGGCCACGCCGCGGGCACGAAGCCCGGCGGGCTCTCACGCCAGGAAGAAGACCGCGAACCCGGCCCCCACCGCGGCGCCCGCGAACGTCTGGGCGAGGTTGTGCGCAGCGGGCGAGACGCGAGACCAGATCACTAGCGGCAGCGCGAACAGAAAAATGAGCCCGAGGGAACCCAGCGCAAGGAGCCCCGCCGCCGCAGCGTGGCCCGCGACCGTGCAATGGGCGCTTGCCTTCCAGAAGAGGGTGATGGCCGCTACTGTGGCGCTCGCGAGGCCCATCGAGAGGGTCAGAAAGAAAAGGTCGCGTGGAGCTTCGAGGAGATACAGGGCGCAGAGGAGCGCGAGGAACGCGGTGAGCACGACCAGGGCGGGGACGAGGCGTTCGGCGCGGACGGAGATCCAGAAGTCCCCCACCCGCCTGCGACGCCGCATCAGGAACACGTACCCGGCCACGGCCGCCGCCGCGAGGAGTTCCAGCCCGATAAATAGGACCGCCGCTAGAGTTCCGGCCCCCGCCAAGGAGACGAGGGCGTAGAGCGCGGTGAAGATGACGAAGGGGTTGAGGACGTTGGTGGTGGCGCGGGCGAGGCCCGGAGTTTGTTTATCCATGATGGGTAGAATAGGGCGCGTGCAACGCCCTCGCACACCCGATGCCTTTGAAGATGAGACGCTGGCGCTGTGGTACGAGCTCGGACGGGCCTACTCGGAGGCCGCGGGCGGCGGGAGGTGGGCGTGGAAGCTCGGGCTCACGGTCGTTTGCGTGGCGGGGGCGCTCGTGCTGCTCTCGGCACCGCTCTTCGGGACGGCATGGGCGGGCCCTTTTGCGCCCGTGATCCCGATCGCGGCCGGCCTCGCATCGGGCGGCGGCGCGTTCTTGCGGGGGCGCCTCCGGCTGGGGAGGCGCGTCGGTGCCGTGCGGGGGCTGTTGGAAGGGCGGGGACTGGACGCTTCGCGGCCGGCGCGGGACGGTCTTGGGGCCTACTACGACGCGCAGCTCGTGCTGCTCCGGAGCGAATACGAGTACCTAGTGAGCCGGGGCGCGGGGAAGTCGGCCCAGCTTTTCGAGGAATCCTTCGGGTTCACGCCGGAGGACACGTTCGAGGCCGGGCCGTTGAGCGCGCTACCGGACACCGAAGCGGTGCGTGCGCTCAGGAGACGTTGGGAGGGCGGGATCTCCTCTCGCGCGCAACGCGGCACCCCGCCGCCGGCGCTGGGCCTGCGGGAGGATGCGGCGTACCGCGTTTTCCCGCGGGAGATGACCGTGCCGGCCGAGCTGGCGACGCGGCGGGGGTATCTGGAGATCTCCAACAGGTTGCTCGTGGAGCGTTACGGGAGAGGGCTGAGGCTCGTACCCGAACCGCTGCGGCGCCGGGCGGAGCGAGACCTGCGCGAGTTCGAGGCGCTCTCTAGGAAGAGAGGCCCACGACCGTGACCCACACCAGCATCGTGCCGACCGGGATGAAGCCCACCAGCGCCGTGATGAGGGCCGTCAGGAAGGAGGTTTCGTAGGCCTGCTTTATGGCTATCCCCATCAGCACCAGCAGGGCGTAGGAGATGGCGATGGATCCCAGCACCGGAACCCAGGCTAGCGCGAAGGCGGAGTAGGCGTAGGCCACCAGGCGGTACACCTGCGGGAAATCTGCGACCTTCCCGACGAACGTTCTTATGGAGAGCAGGTAGACGCCCGCCGCGACCCCGACGCCGACCGGAGAGAGCACCGCGAAGAGGAGCCCCTCGACTACCGCCGCCCGAAGGTCGTCCGCGCCCAGCCCCCCGGCCAAGACGTTCGAAACGAGGGCGACGGCCGCCCCGAGCGCGCCGGTAACCGCCCCCACGAGCAGCACGAAAAGCACCGGCGCCCTCAGACGACCTTCAGCCGGAAGGTTCGAGAAGAAGCCCATCGGGGAGAAGAGCACCGCCCGGACCGTCGCCAGGGCGCTGGAGAGGGGCAGGGCCGGGCTAAACTCGGGGGCTTTCTGGTTTTGCATGGGCGGGATTATACCGCCAGCTGGAAAGGTTCTTGCCAAACCGGCGCGCGAAACTTAGACTAGGGTTCTTCGCAACGACGGTGGCGGAAGGATGTCGCGGGGGATGTTCAAACTCGGGGTGGCGCTGGTGCTGGCAGCGGAGGTCGCGGGACTCCTCGCACTCGGGCTCGTGGCGCCTTCCTATGTTCCGGTCTGGATACTCGTGCCCCTCATCCCGCTGACCGTGGGCATCGCGCTCGTCGTGCGCCGCGAGCTCGAAAGCCCGGCCCACCGCCTGCGTCGCCTCTCCCCCGAGGCGATCACACGCCACAGGCCCCGCCAACCGGCCGCGGAAACCCCCGAGGACCTCTCCCGCTCCATCGTGGAGCGGGCGGGCGAGATCCGACGCTCCCTCACCGAGTTCCCCGCCGACGAGACCCGCGTCGAGATGTGCGCCCTGGGCTACCGCGCCTGCGCCAACGACATGATCACCCTGACCCACCTGGTAAACGAAGCCCGCCCCAACGCCCCCCTCCTCCAACGCCTCAAACTCCGCCGCGCGCGTAAGAGGGCCATCGACGCCCTCGCCGAAGCCCGCGAAACGCTCCCCCCGGAGGCCATACGTGCGTCGAGGCAAGAACAACAGTAGGCACTGGGTATCGGGTTCGGTTGTGCGGCCAGGAAAGAGCGTCCCGCCGCGTCGCGTGCGCCGACTTCCATAAGCGACTACCGGAACCTAAGGCCTCAGCCCTACACCGCTAGTATCTCGCGCACTTCCGGCACCTCGCGGCGGATGAGGCTCTCTATGGCGTAGGCGAAGTCCAGCTGGGAGAGGGGGCACCCCTTGCAGGCGCCGAGCATCTGGATGCTGACGGTGCCGGTCCTCTCGTCGCAGGCTACGATGCGGGCGTCCCCGCCGTCGGCCTTGAGGGCGGGGCGCACCTTGTCGAGGGCGTCCTGCACCCGGCTTCGCATGTCATGTCTCTCCTGCACCTCGCGCCGATTATATACGAGCGCCCGGGCGTGTCCCCCGCGGCCGGTAGTAGAATGTAGCGCCTTGTAGGGTTTGTCTTTATGGGAGGAAGAGCATGACGGACGAGGGGCGGAACCTGCTCGTGATCGGGGCGCCGGAACACGACGCATACGCCTACCACCTCTCCGGTTTCCTGGCGCCGGATGACGTGATCTGCCTCCGCGTAGGCGGCAAGAGGTACCTCGCGGTCTCCTCCTTGGAGTACGGGAGGGCCGAGAAGGCCGCCCCCGCGGACGAGCTGCTCTCCTACGAGGAAATGCAGGTTCCGAAGCTCGCCCGCGAGCTGAAGAGCGGCGCTGCGGCCTATGCCCAGGCGATCCGGACCCTGCTGGAGAGGCTCGGCGCCCCCGACTTCACCCTGCACGTCCCCCCCACCCTGGCTGTCGCCTACGCCGACGCTCTGCGCGCCCGCGGCCTGACGCTCATCCCGGACGGCAAACTCTTCGACGGGCTGCGCCGCGCCAAGACGTCGGAGGAGGTGGCCCACGTCGAGAGAGCCCAAAGGGCGGTCGAGGAGGCCTGCGAACACGCCGTCGGCATCTTGCGGGAGGCCACGGTCGGCGAGGACGGCGCGCTCCTCTGGCGCGGCGAGACGCTGACGAGCGAGATCTTGCGCTCCGAGATAAACGTGGAGCTCCTGCGCCGCAATTGCCTCGGTGACGGCACGATAACCGCCGGCGGGTCCCAGGCAGCCGACCCGCACGAGCGAGGAAGCGGCCCGCTAAGGGCCGGCGAGGCCATCATCCTGGACATCTTTCCGATGGACCTCTCGAGCCGCTACTACGCGGACATGACCCGCACCTTCGTCAAGGGCGAGCCGGGAGAGGATCTACGCAAGATGTACGACGCGGTCCTGGAGAGCCAGGAGGCCGCCCTCGCCATGATCGGGCCGGGCATCGACGGCAAGGACGTGCACAAAAGGGTCTCCGAGATCCTGCACGAAGCGGGCTACGTGACCCAGATCCACGACCGCAAGGAGGGCAAGCCGCTCACGGAAGGCTTCTTCCACGGCACGGGGCACGGCGTCGGGCTGGAGATCCACGAAGCCCCCCGCCTCGGCCTCACCGGACAGGAACTCGTCCCCGGCGACATCGTCTCCGTCGAGCCGGGCCTCTACTACCCAAGCATCGGCGGCGTTCGCATCGAGGACCTGGTCCTCGTCACCGAAGACGGCAGCCGGAACCTGACGCGCTTCCCGAAGGAGTTTGTCGTTTAGGCTTCTTGTAGAGTTTGAGGTCGAATAGGACACTTGTCCCTATCGGACACTCCCCCTACGCATCCCGTCTGCGCGGGGATTCCGGTTGCGGGGGTTGGTGTTCGCTCTTGGCTCGTAAAGTCACTTGGGACGGGTGTTTTAGCCCACGGTGGACCGGGGAGAAGTATTGCACGGTAGGGGAAGGCTCGTAGGAGTGGTTGCGCAGCCGCTTCCATTCCCGGTACTCGTCCGAACCGCGCGAGCCCACGGTGTGGTCTTCAAGCGTATCCCAGCGCACGAGCAGGACGTACCGCTGAGGGGTTTTCCGGGCACCGCTCGCAGCTCGTAGGACGTAGCCAGGCACCGAAGAAAGGATCTCTGAAGCCCGCGCGAAGGCCGTCTCAAACTCTCGCCCGTTCTGCCGGCCGGGACGTCCAGCAGGGCGAACTCCGGGATCATCGCGGGTCCACCACGCATCAGCCCCGGCGGGAGTTGTAGATCTCGCCGCCCCTTTCGGCGTACTCCCGCAAGACCGCGACTGCCTCCTCGCGCAGGACGCTGCGACGGACAGAGATGCCGCGGTTTTCAAGCGAGCCCACCCACTCGGACATCTTGGCGCCCTCGTCGAAGCCGACGGCGCGGGCGTCTTCGTCGCGGGCGCCGCAGACGAGGCTCCGGACGCCGGACCAGGGGGTCGCCCCGAGGCACATCGCGCACGGCTCGGTGCTGGCGACCAGCTCGTAGTCCGGCAGGTTCTCCCCACCAAGGTCGAAGGTGCCGGCAATCCTTTGGGCGACCATGATAGCGACCATCTCCGCGTGGAAGACGGAGCAGCCGGACCCCACGACGAGGTTCACGCCGGGCGCGAGCAGCCTTCCCGTCTCCCCCTCGAAGACGGCCGCCCCGAAAGGTCCCCCGGTCCCGTTGCGGATGTTCAGGCGAGAGAGCTCGACCGCGAGGCGCATCCTGTCCTCCACCGTCGGGTACGCTTGGTCTCCTCCGGAGAGGAGGCCCCCCACCCAATCGGGGAGGCGCAAGCTCACCTGCGGGAATCCGATGTTCTCCGTTCTTTTCATGACAGGCGCATGATAGCAAGCGCCCTCCGGGATGCTAGAGTGGGGAGGCTGCAAGAGACGGGAGGCACAGTCTTGGAGAGTAGACGACTAGAAGAGCAGATCTCCTTCTCGAAAGGGAAGATGCAGAAAAAAGCCCTCTTCGACTCGCCCCACCTCTTCTACGACGCCTACTGCCTCCTGCCCGGCCAATCGCAGAAGGTCCACGCCCATGAGGGCTCGGACAAGGTCTACTTCGTGGTGAGGGGCGCCGGACGCTTCACCATCGGCGGCGAGGAGGCGGACTTAGGCGAAGGGGAGGCCGCTATCGCGCGGGCGGGTATCCCCCACGGCGTGCGCAACGATTCGAGCGACGAGTTGGTCCTGCTCGTCACGATGGCCCCGAGGCCCGCCTAGGGATGCCGGCCAGGCAAGCCCCACAGCCGCCCTATGTCCTCCTCTTCGAGGAGGCTGCGCCGGGGATGGAGCCGCTCCTGATCTCCGTCGACGACCGCCCGACCCTCCCCCTCTTCGACTCCGCCGAAAAGGCCCAGACCTTCCTCGAGTCTACGGATTTTGGCCCCAACTGGAGGCCCGTCGAAGTCTCCGGCGCCGGTCTGCTCGTCGCGTTGGAGACCGTCCGCGACAGGGCCCGGTACGTCGCCCTCAGCCCGCCTCCGGCCGGGGAGGGTGGCATGAGGGTGGAGATGGGCCGTCTCGAGGAACTGATCGAAGCCCTCCAGACGGGCCGGGACGAGACGGACCTTTTTGGCCTAGGAGGCCTGGGCAGGAACTAGGGCTGTCGGCGGTCGGGTCCCGTCGCTCAGTACCCGGCGGCCTCCCCCTCCCCACGCGGGTCCGCGCCGCCGGTGAACCTCACGGGCTCCCCTTCCCCGCCGTACTCGATGGTGAGGCCGTGGGCGTTGCCGAAGCCGAACTCGTCGACGTAGAGGCCGTGGCCGAGAGCCTCCAGCTCGCCCTGCACGGTGGCCGGTATCCCCGGCTCGACGCCGAGGAGGTCCGGGATGACGAAGCTGAAGCGGGGGGCGGTTATGGCCTGCTGGACGCCCATGTCGAAGGCTTCCATGTTGGTGAGCATCTGCGTGGTCGTCTGCGGGATGGTGCGCCCGCCTGGCGTACCGAGGGCCGTGACGGGCCGGCCTTCGCGCAGGACTATCGTCGGGCAGAGAGCGTAGAGCGTCTGGCGGCCGGGGTAGACGTCGAAGACGTTGCCCCGGGGCTCGAAGCGGCTCCAGGCGAGTTGGTCGTTGAGCCACAGCCCGGTTCCTTCGGGCATGAGCTTGCTCCCGAAGACGTTACCCAGGGTCTGGGTGGAAGAGACGACGTTGCCCTCGCCGTCGGCGACGACGAAGTGCGTGGTGTGCCCGACGCCGGCCTGGGCGCTTGCCGACGCCGAAACGGCGTCCGTCGTGGGGACGTAGCCCGTGGGGGAGCAACTCGTGGCCGAGTCGAAGGCGACGGGCGGATCGTAGGGGGCGGCACCGGAGAAGTCCACCGCGGAGGCCTGTTGGGCGAGGTGGTCCCCGGAGAGGAGCTTCCCTAGTGGCGGGTCGGCGGCGTACCGGGCCGTCTGGGAGAAGGCGTTTTTGGAGATCTCCGTGAGCGCGTGGACGTAGGGAGAAGTGTTATGGCCGAGGGATGCGGGGTCGAGCTCTTCCATCGTCCCGAGCCGGACGAGGGCGCCCCACGCGGTCGCCGGAGGCCCGGCCGTGACCACCCTGTCGCTCCGGTAGTCCGCGCCTATGGTCTCCCGCCACCGGGCACGGTTCCGTTTCAGGTCTCTTTCGGTCAGGAAACCGCCGTTCTCCTGCGCCTCGGCGACCATCGCGCGGCCTAGCTCGCCGGCGTAGATCGCGTCGGCGCCCTTCCTGACGATCAGGCGCAGCGAGCCCGCCAGGTCGTCTTGCACGAGGCGGTCGCCTGCGCGCAACGGGAAGCCGTTCTTGCCGTAGATCTCCTGCGCGTGCGCCGGGAAGGCAGGGTACTCCGAGCCGATCCAACCGGCCGTCTCCTTCCCGATGACGAAGCCCCCCTCGGCGTAGCGGATCGCCGGCTCGAAGAGCCGGGACCACTCCTTCCGCCCGTACTCCTCCCACATCAACTCCCACGCGTTGAGGTTGCCAGGCGTCGAGACGACGGGACCCCCGCAGCGGTTCTCCTCATAGCTCGACGCGGGCGGACGGAAGACGGACGGGTCCAGGGAGGCCGGGGTCTTGCTGCCGGTCTCCAGGAAGCGCGTCTCCCCTTTTTTCGCGTCGTAGACGACCGTGGCCCCGTACCCCCCGACGCCGCTCATCATCGGCTCGACGACGTTCAGGGCGACGCCGACGGCCACGGCCGCGTCGAAGGCGTTGCCGCCGCCTTTAAGGATCTCCACCCCGGCCCGCGTCGCGAGCGGGTGGGCCGCGCTAACCATCCCGTTGGTCCCGACGGCCGCTCGCGTCGCCGTGCTCGTGGTCGACGGCCCTTCGCGCAGCCCCGCGTCCGCCCGCCGGTCCTCCTCTTCGGTCCCTTGCCCGCCGGACGGCCGGGCGGCCGTGATCTGCCCCGCGGCGGCTTCCTCGTCGGTGTCACCTTCGGCCGCGGATCTCTCCGCGATCGTCCTTTCGGCGGTCCGTTCGCGGTCGCCGCCGTCCGAACCGCCTTGCGCCGGGGGAGGTTGCGCGCCGCAGGAGCAGAGGGCGGCGACGAGAAAGACGAGGAGCAGCCTCCTCACGGCGTTCTTCTGCCCCCGACCGCTATCACATTACGCCTTTAGCCTGGCGAGGTGCTCCCTGCGAAACTTCGCCACCTTGGGGGCGATGATGACCTGGCAGTAAGGCTGGTAGCCGTTGCTGGCGAAGTAGTTCTGGTGGTAGTCCTCCGCGACGTAGAACTCCTCGAATGGCACGACCTCCGTCACGATGGGGTCGTCCCAGATGCCCCGGGACCCGAGCTCCGCGATGACCTCCTCGGCGACCTCCCGCTGTTCCTCGTCATGATAGAAAACCGCAGAGCGGTACTGCGTCCCAACGTCGGCCCCCTGGCGGTTGAGGGTCGTCGGATCGTGGGTAGCAAAGAAGACTTCAAGGATCTCGTGGTACGACACCACCTCCCGGTCGAACGTGACCTGCACGACCTCGGCGTGCCCCGTCGTCTCGCTGCACACCTGCCGGTAGGTCGGGTTCGGCACGTGCCCACCCGAGTACCCCGACTCGACCTTCTCCACGCCCCGCACCTCGAGGTAGACCGCCTCAGTGCACCAGAAGCACCCGCCTCCGAGCGTCGCCACCTGCCTGCGACCCGCGTCGTTGCTCTCTTCCACCGCCATACCTCTTTCCGTATGTTTCATGCGATTTTGGTATACCGCATCCGGTGGAAGGACGCAGGGAGAGGCCCCACACACCCTCCGCCAGGGCCTGCGGCTAGTCGTCCGTCTCGCCCTCGAAGACGGCAAACGCCGCGCCCTGGGGGTCCATTAGAACCGCGATGCGCCCGGCGCCCACGTCTATCGGGCCGGCCAGGACCTTGCCGCCGAGCTCACGTGCCGTCTCAATGGCGGCGCCGCACGAGGCAACCGCGAAGTACGGTAGCCAGTGCGGGGCCGCATCGCCGTGCGCCCGGGTCATCGGCATGATCCCGCCGTTCGGAGAACCGGCGTTCTGGATCGTCACGTAGGCCACATTGCCCTCGACTTCTTGGGGCTCGGTCTCCCACCCGAAGAGTTCTGCGTAGAAGGTAGCGGCCTCCTCCGGCTCGCGGCTCTGAAGCTCGTTCCACGTCATGCAGCCCACGTCGTTGACCCGCCGCGCCCCGGCGTGCGCCTTAGGCTCCCATGCCGCAAGCACCGCGCCGGCGGGGTCCTGGATGACGGCCGTCCGCCCCGCCTCCATGACGTCGAACGCCCCACCGGACGCCCCGCCGCCGAGCTCCCGAGCCCTCTCGACGACCGCGTCGGCACTTTCGACGCTCACGTAGGAGATCCAGTGGGAAGGAATGCCCATCTCCCGCCGCTCAGGCTCCAGCTCGTAGAGCGCGCAGACGTCGTCGCCGTCCAAAGAGAGCATCGCGTACGTACCCGCCCCCCCGGCGGGCGTGTCCACAGCCTCCCAGCCGAACAGCCCGCCGTAGAAGGCCTTCGCCTCTTCGGGGTCCGTCGTCGCCAGGTCCGTCCAGCAAAACGTGCCGGGCTCATAATGCGTCCTCTTGCCCACGTTTTCCTCCTTCCCGAAACCGTAACGGGAGTCTAAGAGGGTTCCACTTGCTTACCAAGCAGCAAAGCTCTGCGCGGCAGGGATGAGATTTCCGTCGAGGTTGCTCAGGGCGCGTGCTCTTGAGCGATGTTGCCGAGAGGGGGAAAACGGGCATGATCCGGGCATGATCGGTAGATTCAGGGGAAGCTGGGAAAAGTTCAAGGAGAGCAAACCGGGGGAGCGCTTCAAAGACCGTTACCGCCGCCGGCAAGAAGAGCCGGGCCACATCGTCAAGCGGGTTCTCCTCGTGATCCTCGGCTCCGTCATAGCTGTCGGCAGCCTCTTGACGGCGCCCCTTCCGGGCCCCGGCTTGGCCACCGTCTCCCTCGGGCTCGCGATTCTGGCCGGCGAGCTCCTCCCCGCCGCCCGCCTCCTGGACTGGTCGGAGATCCGCCTTAGGCAGCTCGGGCGGTTCGTTCAGGCCGTCTGGCGGACCGGTGCAACCGGCAAAGTTGCGGTGGTCGTCGTGGCCACGATCCTGGCCGCGGCGCTACTCTACGTCCTCTACGTGCTGCTCTTCGCCGGCTAGCGGCGTCGGGCGGGTTTGGAAGCGGCTCTCCTGCGTGGCTGTTCCGGCACGTAGCCCGTGGGAACGCTCTGGACGTCGTAGATGTTCAGTTGCTTGTTGAAGCGCTTCTGGATGGGCAATGGGTTACCGGAGATCCAGACCTTCAGCTCCGCATCGAGGTCGACGTGGCCGGCGGCCTCGACGCTGGAGTGGGTGATGCTCCTGTAGGGCGGCGAACGGTACTCGACCTTTTTGCCTGGCAGGCCCTGCTTATCTACGAGGATCAGCCCCGTTGTTCGTGAAGACGAAGAGGTCTCGGAGCAGCTGGTAAGCTTTCTCGATCCGCTCGCCCCCAGCAAGCAGCCGGGCGAAGTCTCCCTCTATCTTCGCCGGCTCTACCTCTGAGGCGTTACCCATCAATCCATCAAGCAGCTCCCCACGTACCTTCCCATCGACCGTCGTCCTCCGATTCTACGCGTCCTACGAACCCGCGGATATGCAGCCCTCCGGCCTACGTTAACCGACGGGTCCTTCAGACGCGGGGACGAGAGACCTTCCAGACCCATGCGACGAGCACGAGCTGCAGCGGGAGGCGCAGCCACAGGAGAACCACCCACCACGGTGATTTGCCGGCGTGGGCGTCGAGCAGCATCTGCACGTTCGCCGGCATGACGGCCAAGAGCAAAAGGATCAGGCCGAGACCGGCGACACGACGGGTATGATTAGACAACAGCCCCATTCCGCCGGCAACCTCCATCGCACCGCTCAAGTAGATCAGCTCGCGGTGGAGCGGGAGGTAAGGCGGCATGATCTTCTGGTAAGCACTGGGGACGAGGAAGTGCAGCAGCCCGGCCACCACGAAGGCCGCCCCCGTCAGCGTGCGCGAAAACGACGATCCCAAGTCCGTACGATCCCTCCTGCTCGGTTGCCATCCGCGTGGCACGTAAGACTACTCCAATCCAGCGAAAAACCCCCTAGAAACGCCCTGAGCCGACCGGTAGAAGGGTCGCGCCGCGGCGTGGATGCCCCTTGGGGCCGACCATACCTCCCTGTAGACTCGCGGCTCCTCGGGACACCGGCCGTCGAAGGGAGTCGCCGTAACCGCCAAACCGGACCTGCCGATCGTCCCGTTCGTCTCGCACAAAGCGTGGAAGACCTGGCTCGACGAGGAGCACGCCGCCTCTGACAGGCTTTGGCTCAAGATCGCCAAGAAGGGCTCAGGCATCGAGATCGTCACCTCGCGGAAGCCCTCGACCTGGCCACGTGCTACGGCTGGATCGACGGCCAGGAAGGCGGGTTCGATGAGAACTACTGGCTGCAGCGGTTCACCCCCCGCAAACCGAGGAGCAAGTGGTCGAGGTTTAACCGTCAGAAGGCCACGAAGCTCATCGAGGTGGGCGTGATGAATCCGGCCGGCCTCCGGGAGGTCGAGCGGGCCAGGGCCGACGGCAGACGGGACTCCGCGTACGAACCTCAGAGCACCGCGACTGTGCCCGACGACCTGCGCCTGGAGCTGGAGAGAACCGAGAACGCCCGCGAGTTCTTCGCCTCGCTCGACGGCGCCAACGGGTACGCGATCCTGTACAGGATCCCAGACGCCAAGAAGCCCGAGACCAGGGCACGCCGCCTCGCGAAGCAGGTGGCGACGCTGGCCGAGCGGGAGAAGCCCTACACCTAAGAAGACCGCCCTGGCACGAAGCGGGTAGTCGTCGTCGCCTTATGCGGTAAAATCTTCGTCCGAAGGCCCGCGCCACGCGGCCTTTTTTGTTGCTTGGGTCCCCCGCACGCGCATCAGAGGGTTGTGTGGTGGAAAGTGTTTGTCAGGAGAACGCGTGGAATACCGCAACATAGCCATCATCTCGCACGTCGACCACGGCAAAACGACGCTCGTGGACGCCCTGCTGCGCCAGACGCTGGAGCTCGGACACGGGCAGGAGATCGTCGAGCGCGCCATGGACTCCAACGTGCTGGAGAAGGAGCGCGGCATCACCATCCTGGCGAAAAACACCGCCGTCGAGTACGGGGGGGTCAAGGTCAACATAGTGGACACCCCAGGCCACACGGACTTCGGCGGCGAGGTCGAGCGCGTGCTCGGCATGGTGGACGGCTGCCTCCTCCTGGTGGACGCCGCCGAAGGCCCCATGCCCCAGACCCGCTTCGTGCTGCGCAAGGCCATAGAGCTCGGCCTCAAACTCATCGTGGTCGTCAACAAGATCGACCGCGTGGACGCCCGCCCCGAGGAGGTCGTCGACCTGACCTTCGACCTCATGGCCGATCTCGGCGCCTCCGACGAGCAGCTGGATTTCCCCATCCTCTACGCCGTCGCCCGCGAAGGCAAGGCTTTTAAGGATCTCGAAGATCCTCACGACGACATGCAGCTGCTCTTCGAGACCGTGCTGGAGGAGATACCGCCCCCCGACACCGACCTCGGTGCCCCCTTTCAAATGCTCGTCACCAACCTGGACTACTCGGACTACCTGGGCCGCATCGTGATCGGCCGCGTGCAGCGGGGGGAGGTCCGCAAGGGCGAGTTCGTCAACCTCGTCCACAAGGACGGCACGATAACGAAGCTTCGCGTCGTGCAGCCCTTCACGCACCTCGGCCTCCAGCGCATCGAGGCCGAGAGGGTCGGCGCTGGGGATATCGTGGCGCTCTCGGGCGTCGAGGACGCGCAGATAGGCGAGACCGTCGCCGACCTCGCAGACCCCGAGGGGCTCCCGATCATCACGGTGGACGAGCCGACCGTCAGCATGACGTTCGGCCCCAACACCTCCCCCTTCGCCGGCAAGGAGGGCAAGTACGTCACCAGCCGCCACCTCCGCGACCGCCTGATGCGCGAGATCCAGACCAACGTCTCCCTGCGAGTCGAGGAGCTGCGCCCCGAAGAGTTCGAGGTCTCCGGACGCGGCGAGCTGCACCTGTCCATCCTGCTGGAGACCATGCGGCGGGAGGGCTACGAGGTGCAGGTGGGGTCGCCGCGGGTCATCGTGCGCGAGATCGGGGGCAAGAAGCACGAGCCGTTCGAGCACCTGGTACTCGACGTGCCCGAGCGTTTCTCCTCGACGATTATCGGCACGCTCTCGGGGCGCAAGGGGCAGCTCGTGGACATGGAGCCTCAGGGCTCGCGGACGCGAATAGAGTTCAAGATCCCGGCCAGAGCGCTCTTAGGATTCCGCACCCAGTTCCTCTCCATGACCCAGGGCGAGGGCATCATGAGCCACGTCTTCGACGGCTACGCCCCGTGGGCCGGCGACCTCAAGACCCGCAAGAACGGCAGCCTCGTCGCATCAGAAGCCGGCAGCGCCTACGCCTACTCCATCTGGAAGCTACAGGAGCGCGGCGTCTTCTTTATTCAGCCGGCCACCGAGGTCTACGTCGGCATGGTCGTGGGCTCCTACAGCCGCGGGAACGACCTCAATGTCAACGTCTGCAAGAACAAAAAACTGACCAACGTCCGCTCCGCCGGCGCCGACGACGCCCTCAACCTGACACCCGTCCGCAAGCTGACGCTGGAGGATGCCCTCGAATATATAGGAGAGGACGAGCTCGTCGAGATCACACCAGAGTCCATCCGCCTGCGCAAAAAAATCCTTGAACCGGGGATGCGTAAATGAGCCCTCATTCACTAGGCCAAAAGGGGTAGGTGCAGTGATTGATTAAGCCCCACAGGGGCTTGGCGCAACAACGTGATGGTGGCATTAGGTGCAGCTAGGCACGATTAGTCACCAAACGAAAAGTGGAAGTGGCCTGTGGGCTGCCATACTGACCTGCGAATTTTTCC
>CADCUZ010000019.1 GCA_902806015.1 uncultured Rubrobacteraceae bacterium | reverse complement strand
GCTACCACCCTGTCTCCGCACCCCCCGGCTATGACCTCTACTACCTCAACGTTATGGCCGGCCCGATCCGCGAGTGGAAGTTCAAGAACGACCCCGACCACGAGTGGCTCTTCTAGCCACCACAGAAAGAGGAGCGTAGCGACGATGCAGAAGACGCGCAGGGAAGTCCGCAACTTTATAGGGGGCGAATGGGTGGAGGGCAACGGCCGGGAGACGGAGCCCGTCTACGATCCCGCCACCGAAGAAGTCATAGCCGAGACCCCCCTCTCCACCAAAGAGGACGTGGACCGGGCCGTGAAGGCCGCATCCGCCGCATTCAAGGACTGGGCCGCCACGCCCGTGATCCAGCGCATCCAGGTGCTTTTCCGCTACAAGATGCTGCTGGAGGAGAACTTCGAGGAACTAAGGGACCTCGTCACCCTGGAGAACGGCAAGGACGCCAAGGACGCCGGCGGCGAGGTGAGGCGCGGCATAGAGGTGGTGGAGTTCGCCTGCGGGATGCCCTCGCTGCTCATGGGCGAGAGCTCCAGGGACGTGGCCAGGGGCATAGACAACGTCTCCTACAGGTTCCCGCTCGGGGTCGTCGCGGCCATAACCCCGTTCAACTTTCCGTGCATGATCCCTTTGTGGACCATGCCCGTCGCCATCGGGGCAGGGAATGCTTATATCCTGAAGCCTTCGGAGCGGACCCCGCTTACCTCGCAACGGCTGGTCGAGCTCCTGATCGAGGCCGGCCTGCCCGAGAGCGTGGTGAACATCGTCAACGGGGCCCACGACGCCGTCAACGGCATACTTGAGCACCCGGGCATAGAGGCGGTCTCCTTCGTCGGCTCCCAGCCGGTGGCCGAGCACGTCTACCGCCACGGCGCCGCCCACGGCAAGAGGGTGCAGGCTTTGGCCGGGGCCAAGAACTCCATGATCGTCATGCCCGACGCCGTGCTCGACAAAGCGGTGCCCAACATCATAAGCAGCGCCTACGGCAACGCCGGGGAGCGGTGCCTGGCCGGGAGCGTCCTCGTAACGGTCGGCGAGGCGGGGGACCGGGTCGTCGAGGCGGTAAAGGAGGCCGCCTCCGCGATGAAGGTCGGCCCCGGCTACGAGGACGGTGAGCTCACACCCCTGATCCGGGACTCCCACCGCAGCAGGGTCAAGGACTACGTGGACCTCGGGGAGGAGGAGGGCGCGACCGTCGCCCTCGACGGCCGGGAGCCGCCGCTTGAGGAGGGCTTCTTCTTCGGCCCGACCATCCTAGACAACGTGACGGGCGACATGCGCATCGCGCGGGAGGAGATCTTCGGGCCCGTCCTGTCGGTGGTGCGGGTGGACAGCCTCGAAGAAGCGGTGGAGTTCACCAACGGGTCGTCCTTCGGCAACGCCTGCTCGATCTACACCGAAAACGGCGCAGCGGTGCGCTACTGGAGAGAGAACGTGGAGGCGGGGATGCTAGGCGTCAACATAGGCGTGGCGGCGCCCATGGCGTTCTTCCCGTTCAACGGCATAAAGAACTCCTTCTACGGGGACCTGCACGCCACGGGCAAGGACGGAGTGCGCTTCTTCACCGAGAACAAGGTCGAGATCGTGCGCTACCTCTCGGATGCAGCTTCCGGTCCCACCGTCAGGATGCCCGAGGAGGCGGGTCCGTGACGGGGCGATAGGTGCGACGAGTGTAGTCCGGGGCGCCCGACTGCCGGTAGCGGGGAATCGCCGAACCGAGTCGGCGCGGGCGCCGCATACGGGAAGGGGGACGAAGAACAACGTGAAAGCCGATAGGCTCGCCATAAACTCGCAGTGCACGTTCCAGCACAACCTCGAGGAGGCCCTGGACGCGTACGCCGCCGCCGGCTTCAAGAACGTGGAGCCGCACCTGAACCTCGTCAGGGACTGGCTCGACGACGGCCACACGGTGGACGAAGCGCGGCGGCTCTTCGAGGAGCGGGATCTCTCCGTCGTCGCCAGCTCGCAGCTGGAGGTGATGTGCTTCGGTTCGCCGGACGCCCGGCTCCCCAACCTGAGGGCCAACGCCGAGAACGCCCGCCTCATCCGCGAGCTGGGTGCCGACAAGATGATTGTCGGCACCGACGGCCCCGAGCAGAACTCCGTCGGGGCGCTCAACGCCGTGGCCGGCGCGATGTGGAACCTGGCCGAGGCGACAGAGGACGTCGGCGTGGACATCGCCATCGAGTTCAACTGGTCGCCGATCATCAGGAGCCTGCAAAGCGCGGTGCACGTCGCCGAGATAGCGGACCACCCGAGGGTCGGCGTCCTCTTCGACGCCGCCCACTACCACGTAACGCCCACGAAGCTGCGGGACATAAACGAGGGCTCGGTTAGGTGGATAAAGCACGTGCACCTCGACGACATGCCCGACACCCCGGCGGATCTCGCCCACCGGGATTTTGACCGGGTGTTGCCCGGAGAGGGCGTGATCGACCTGCCGGCGATCATCTCCGCCATCGAACGCAACGGCTACGAGGGCTACTTCTCCATCGAGATGTTCAGCGCGAAGTTGTGGCGGCTGCCGGCCAAAGAGGCGGCACGCCGCTGCTACGAGAGCCTGTTGCCGCTGTGCGAGCAGGAAGGTTGATGGACGAACCCGTGATTGACACCCGAACGTGGGGGAGGTGGGGCATGGTGCTCACGGCCTATCTATGACGACATAGGCGTTACCCGGCGTGGCCCTACCTGGCGCCGCCAGTAAACTACTAGAAAGGACGGCTAACCTATGTCACATGGACCACCACCCAGCAGCGGGGCCGGGACGCCGGCTCTACCCCCGGATACGCCCGGACCACACTCCAGCCGCCTCGGCCTCGTGGCCGTGATCGCCACCTTCGGCGGTCTGCTCTTCGGCTACGACACGGGCGTGATCAACGGCGCGCTCGAGCCCCTGCAACGAGATCTCAACCTCACGCCGTTTAGGATCGGCGTGGTCGCCGCCATCCTGCTGCTGGGCGCCGCGGCGGGCGCCGCCGTCGGGGGCAAGCTCTCAGACGCCTTGGGCCGGCGCAGGATGATCCTGATGCTGGCGATAATCTTCTTCGTCGGCACGATGGGATGCGTCCTCTCGCCCAACTACGCGGTGCTGGCCTTATTCCGGTTCGTCCTGGGGACCGCGGTCGGCGGCGCCTCGGTGACGGTGCCGGTCTACCTCGCGGAGATCTCCCCGTACGAGCGGCGCGGTTCCCTGGTCACCCGAAACGAGTTCATGATCGTCTTCGGGCAGTTCCTCGCGTTCGCGATCAACGCGATCATCTACAGTATATGGGGCGATTACGAGGGCGTGTGGCGCTTCATGCTCCTCGTCGCGGTCCTGCCGGCCTTCGTCCTCTTCTTCGGGATGCTGCGGATGCCGGAGAGCCCACGCTGGCTGGTCTCCAAGGGACGCGACAGGGACGCGCTCGAGGTGCTCCGGCAGGTCCGGTCGCCCGAGCGGGCCCAAGCCGAGCTGGACGAGGTGCATGCGCTGGCCGAGGAGGAGAAGAGGGCGCAGACGGGCGGTTTTGCCGACCTCGCCGTGCCGTGGATCCGCCGGCTGCTCATCATCGGCATCGGCCTCGCCGTCGTGCAACAGCTCACCGGGATCAACTCGGTCATGTACTACGGCTCCCAACTCTTGCAGGAGGCCGGATTCTCGGCGAACGCGGCGATCATCCTCAACATCCTCAACGGCGTCGCCTCCGTGTCCGGCATCACCGTCGCGATGTTGGTTATGAACCGCATCAACCGGCGTGTGATGCTGCTGTTCGGCTACCTCGGTATCACGACGGCGCACCTGCTCATCGGCCTCTCCTCCCTGCTCTTGGCCCCGGGTCTCTTCCGGGCCTACATGATCCTGCTCTTCGTCATCACGTTCGTCTTCATCATGCAGGGCACGGCCGGGCCGCTCGTCTGGTTGATGCTGGCCGAGATCTTCCCCCTGGAGATGCGCGGCTTCGCCATCGGCCTCTCCGTCTTGATCCTGTGGATCACGAACTTTTTCGTCGGCCTGTTCTTCCCCTCGGTGGTGGCCGCGTTCGGCATCTCATCGACGTTCTTTATGTTCGCCGTGATCGGAGCCCTCTCGTTCGTGTTCATATGGACTATGGTTCCGGAGACCCGCGGACGTACGCTCGAGCAGCTCGAGGCGCAGTTCCGACGTCAGTTCGGGGAGGGCAGCCCCCAGCCCGCGCGCGTCAAGTAATTTTAGTATGGGTCGCCAGCTCCATCGTCGCTGGCGACCCACGGCTTGCCCCCGCAGGGATCGGGTGCATTCCAGGAGCACTTCTTCGCCTTGCGGTCGACCGAACGAGATGAGGGTGATCCATAGTGAAAGTCGAACAACTGGCCATCCACTCCCTATCCACGTCACACCGAAACCTCGAAGAGGCCCTGGACGCGTACGCCGCTGCCGGGTTCCGGTACGTGGAGCCGTACCTTCCCCTCATCAAGGCCTGGTTGGAGGACAGCCACACGACGGAACAGACGCGGGAGCTCTTCGACTCTCATGGGCTCCGGTTGATCGCCAGTTCGGAGCTTGCGGTCGAGTGTTTCCACGCCTCGGACGTCTTGCTTCCCAACCTGCGGGCAAACGCCGAGAACGCCCGCCTGATAGCCGAACTCGGCGGAAGCGCGATGATCGTCCACACCGACGGCCCCGAGCAGGTGACCGCCGCGAGCCTCGACCCCATAGCCCGCGCCCTGGTGGACCTCGCCGAGGCCACCGAAGAGCTGGACGTGGACATAGCGGTGGAGTTCAACGCATCGCCCGTCGTCAAGAGCCTCCAGAGCGGGGTGAGGGTGGCCGAGATGGCCGGCCACCCGAGGGTCGGCGTCCTGTTCGACACCGCCCACTACCACGTGACGCCCTCAAAGCTCTCGGACATAAACGAATCGTCGGTGCGGTTCGTCAAGCACGTCCATCTCAACGACATGCCCGACGTCCCAGCCGACCTCGCCCACCGCGACTTCGACAGGGTGCTGCCGGGGGAGGGCGTTTTGGACCTGTCGGTTATCATTTCGACCCTGGAGCGTAACGGCTACGGGGGCTACTTCTGCATAGAGCTGTTCAACTCGGACCTTTGGGCCTTGCCGGCCGGGGAGGCGGCGCGCCGATGCTACGAGAGCCTACTGCCGTTGTGTGAAGGATAGAGTGCAAAGTGAGACCCGCTGATCGAGGTACAGAAGGTTCGTTCCGATGAAGGTAGCTGTTCTCGGGGCCGGGCGGATAGGTTCTTTTCGGGCGAGGGTGCTAAACGAGTTGCCGGAGGTCGACGAGATCGTCGTCGGCAACCGGACGGTCGAGCGCGCCGAGAAGCTGGCCCGGGAGGTCGGCGGAACGGCCGGGACCATAGGCGAGGCCATCGACTCCGGGCCCGACGCGGTCTTCGTCTCGCTGGCGACGGAGATGCACGCGCCGGCGCTGCACCGCTGCATAGACGCGGGGTTGCCCATCTTCTGCGAGAAACCGATCGCGCTCACGCTGCCGGAGACCGCGGCCGTGCTCGAACACGCAGAGAAGGCCGAAGCCCTCATCCAGATCGCGTTCCAGCGGCGCCTCGACCCGGATTACCGGAGGGTCTACGAGGAGATACGGTCGGGCAACGTCGGCACCCTCTACAGCCTCCGCATAACCGCCCACGACGCCGAGCCCGCCCCCGAGGAGTTCATAGCGTCGAGCGGCGGGACGTACCGCGACCTCCACATCCACGACTTCGACCTGGTGCGCTGGTTGACCGGGATGGAGATCGAGCAGGTCTACGCGGTGGGGAGCGTCAGGGGTTTCGACCGCTACGCCAAGTACGGCGACGTGGACAACGTAGCCATCCTGATGACCATGTCCGACGGTCTTCCGGTCCTCATCACGGGCACCCGGCACAACCCCCGCGGCCACGACTTTCGCATGGAGGTCTTCGGCTCGGAAGACAGCCTCTCCGTCGGAAGCGACAGCCTAAGCCAACCCCGCCCCGTGGAGCCGGACGCGGTTCTTCTGAGCAAGGGCCCGTACCGGGACTTTATCGAGAGGTTCGGGGAGGGCCTCCGCCAAGAGACCATAGCGTTCATCGAAGTGATGAGGGGCGAACGCGAGAACCCCTCTCCCCCCGCTTCGGCGATGGAGGCCCTCAGGGCCGCGGTCGCTTGCGAGGTGTCCCGCGAGGAAGGCAGGCCCGTTCGGCTCTCGGAGATAGCAGACGATTCGACGGGACCATCTTAGGCAGGTGACGCGACTGTGCGGCTGGTTAAACGGTGCAAAGGTTCCGGCCTCCTGACGAACGGAGTGACGCATATCCTACAGCCCGAACAAGACCAAGCATGATGGGACGGTACCTCAGATCGCATCAGTTTCCCATGAAACCTCTCAAGACCTGAAGCCCGAAGCCTGAAACCGCCTTAGGTCCGGAGTACGTATGCATCGCGGGGTATGCGTCGAGCAGAAGTTCGGTGGCAAACCGGGTCCCCGCCGATCTCCGGGTTGACCCATAGGGAGAAACTCTGCCAAGATGGGGATATCAGGAGAATAGCGGACGGGAAACCGCGTCAAGAGGGGAGATGGGAGAGATGGCAGATCTGGCGTTCCTCCAGTCGCTGGTTCAGGTCAACGACTCGTGGCTCGATTACTTCATCATCGGGGTGTACTTCGTGTTCGTGCTAGGCATCGGGGCCGTGCTCAGGAACAAGATGCAGACCTCTGAGGACTACTTCCTCTCCGGGAGGTCTTTGCCGAGCTGGATCACGGGCCTCGCCTTCCTGGGGGCGAACCTGGGGGCACTCGAGATCCTGGGGATGGGCGCCGGGGCTGCGCAGTACGGGATCATGCAGTCCCACTACTACTGGATCGGCGCGATCCCGGCAATGGTCTTCGTGGCCCTGTTCATGATTCCCTTCTACTACGCGAGCCGGGTCCACTCCGTCCCTGGCTTCCTGAAGCTCCGCTACAACGAGGCGACGCGCGGGTTCAATGCCATCCTGTTCGCCATCTTCATGGTCCTGCTCTCTGGCATAAATATGTACGCGATGGCGATCGTCTTCCAGTTGCTCCTCGGCTGGTCGCTCACGGCGAGCATCATCCTCTCGGCTGGGATAGTGCTCGGTTACGTGACCTTGGGCGGCCTCTCCTCCTCGATCTACAACGAGGTCTTGCAGTTCTTCCTGATCACGCTCGGGCTAGTGCCGCTCGTGATCTTCGGCCTGATCGACGTCGGTGGCCTCTCCGGCCTGCGGGAGTCCATAGGCCAGGCGGACTTTTTCCACGCTTGGGCCAACACGGGCTCGACAGACAACCCGATGGCCGTGCATTGGTTCGCCATCGTGTTCGGCCTCGGGTTCGTGCAGAGCTTCGGCTACTGGTGCACGGACTTTCTGGTCGTGCAGCGGGCGCTGGCGGCCGAGGACGAGGCCGCGGCGCAGAGGACCCCGCTCATCGCGGCGTTCCCCAAGCTCATGTACGGGGTGCTGGCGATCTTCCCAGGCCTGATCATCCTCTCCATCCTCCCGAACCTCGGCGAGGATAACTACAACATGGCCGTCCCCTACGCGATGGCCTACTACTTCCCCACCGGGATGCTCGGGGTCGGCCTGACGGCGCTGCTCGCCGCGTTCATGAGCGGGATGGCTGGCAACGTTACGGCCTTTAACACCGTCTGGACCTACGACATCTACAAGGCGTACATCAACCGAGACGCCCCCGACCGCCACTACCTTAACGTGGGCCGCATAGCCACCGTAGCGGGCGTAGCCCTGAGCGTGCTCGCGGCGTACCTGGTGCTCGGCTTCGCGAGCATCATCGACTACGTGCAGCTCTTGCACGGCATCTTCCTGGCGCCGCTGTTCGGGACTTTCCTTCTCGGGATGTTCTGGCGCCGCTCGACGGGCTGGGGTGGCTTCTTCGGGCTCTTCTCGGGGACGGTGACCGGCGTGGTCCTGTACCTCATCTCGCTGGACAGCTCGGTCGGCGCCTCCATGTACCGCGCCATTTGGGCCTGGGTCGTGTGCGTCGTCGTGACCATCGCGGTCTCCCTCGTCACCCAACCCAAGCCCGATTCGGAGCTGCGCGGCATCGTGTGGGGCCTGACCGAGCAGAAGGAGGTCAGAGAGGAGGCCTGGTACAAGAAGCCGTGGATCCTCGCGGTCATCGTGCTCGCCATGACCCTGGTCCTGAACATCTACTTTTTCTAGGAGGAGAGCATGCCCGAACATCGCGAGGAACACCATGAGTACGGGGAAGAGGAGAGGGTGGCGGAGCACTCCGGCACGAACCACTCCATGGCGATAGGCTTCTACATCGCGGCCATCGTCCTGATTTTCGGCGTCACGCTTGTCCTGGCCGGGCTGATCTCATCAGGGCAGCAGGCCCAGGGGAACGTCGGCTTCAACATCAATCTCTGGTGGGGCCTGGTAATGGTGGTCTCGGGGTGCGTCATCCTGGGCATGACCCTCGCCTCCCCCCGCCGCCGCGCCGAACGGGCCGCCAACCGCTGACCGGACGGCCCGGCGCCCGCCGGAGCGGCGCCGGGCGGAAGCGAGAGAGGCCGCCGGCCTCGTCGTCGGAGACCAGGAGGCGGCTGGAGCGTGTTGGGCTTGGTCCTGGCGGGTGCGCTACGCGGTCTGGCCTTGATCTTCGCGCACGACGAGGACCGGGTTGTGGGCGTGGCAGACCACCGAGTTGGAGACGCTCCCCATCATTGCCCGGCGCACGCCGCCCAGGCCCCGGCTGCCGAGGACCGTCAGGCCGGCGCCTATCTCCTCGGCGAGCTTGACGATCTCGGCGGGCGCGTTTCCGGACGCGAGGTGCGTACCCCCAACCTTGCCGCCGGCGGACGAGACCGCTTCGGCCTGCCGGCCGAGAAACTACGGGCCTCCCTCTCGACCTCCTGGTACTCGATAGGGGACGCATCGTCGAACGCGGCACGCACGCGGGGAGCTCGTGAACCCGCACGGTCTGTATCGTGAACTGTACGCAACGCAGTGCGAAGTGCTCGTCGCGTCCTGATCTTCCGCGTCGAAGGAGTACATGCAGGATCACGAAGTTGCGTCGACCGGTGTTATTGAGGTGACCTGATCCGCATACATGCGCCCCGTCTTGGAACCGGGGGTCGGGTAAGGTTATGTATGATGGTCGGCGTGTTGGGAAAGACGGACCATTCGGCGGGAGCGCGAGGGTGATCGGTGGAAAGACAAAACTGCTGGCCCTGATCGGGGACCCGGTGGTCCACAGCCTGAGCCCGGCTATGCACAACGCCGCCTTCGCCGCCGACGGCCTGGACTTTGTCTACGTGGCCCTGAACGTGGGGGCGGACGACCTGCCCGCGGCGGTCCGGGGTGCGGCGGCCCTCGGGCTCCGGGGCCTCAACGTCACCATGCCCCACAAGCGGGCGATGATCCCGCTCGTGGACGAGCTGGACGAGGGGGCCGATATCTCGGGCGCCGTCAACACCGTGGTGATCGAGGGCCAGAAACTCCGCGGCTTCAACACCGACGGTCCCGGCATGGTGGAGGCTTGCAGGGAGGCCGGCATAAGGCTCGAGGGGCAGGGCGTCGTGCTTCTGGGAGCCGGCGGTGCCGCGGCGTCCATTGCCGCCGCGTTCTGCGACGAGGGCATCGGGGAACTCTACATCATCAACCGCAACCTCGAACATGCCGGCGCGCTGGCGGGCAAGCTACGCAAGGCGAGCAAGAAGGTTGGGATCGAAGTCCACCCCACCGGTGCGCTGGACGAACGGACCGTCCACGCGCCGGTGATCTTGAACGCCACGCCCCTCGGTATGGGGGACGGCGATCCCCTGCCGCTCCCCCCGGAATACCTGGACGAGAAGACGGCGCTCGTGGACGCGGTCTACCGCCCCGGAGCGGAGACGGCGCTCGTCCGGCAGGCCCGCGAACGGGGCGCCAACGTAGTCACCGGGCAGCGGATGCTGCTCTACCAGGGCGTCCTGGCCCAGAGGCTCTGGACCGGCCGGCAACCGAACGTCGCCGCGATGGACGAGGCCCTCTCCTAGGCCGGCTCCCGGAACGCGCGGACACGCCCCCGACGGGCTTGTCGGTGCCGGGCAAACGGGTTTCGAACTGCTCCCGAGGTCCCAGCCGAGGCCAGCGGAACTGCAAGGCACCACCCGCCCGTGACGACTGATCCAGCACAAGGAACTTTCGGCTTGGCGCCAGCCCGCGCTTCTTGAGGTGTACGCCGAGGACAGACCGGCCTGGCCGGCCCCAATGACGACGATGTCGGTCTTGAGCGCGAGATGCGATGCCGGCGCGGGCGTCGAAGTTGGCCGAGACAACCTCGAGGTACCCTCGTCTGAATAGGCTTTTGTGCTCATCTTCGTGCGTATTCTATAGCGGTGGTCCGCGCAGCCGGGCCGCCCCGCCGCACCTACTCCTGGTAAGGACGAGAAGGGTGACACATCATCCGGAAACACGGCACGAGGCAGGCGATTGGCCCGAGACAAAGCACTACCCCATAAGGCCATGGGGGCCGGTGGGCGGAAGTTTCCTGGACCTTCGGGCCTCGCCCGCCTTCGACGCCACGTCTGTCGCCTCGGGGACGCGCGGCGAGAGCTTTCGGAGGAGGCGTGCCCAGAGGGAAGGCGTTACGTGCCTGCCAGTCGTTCGCTACTTCGGTACTGCCGAGTTCTGTAGCCCCTGCTTGCCGACCACCAGGACCAGGCGGTCCGCTTTGCGGGAGACCTTGGTGGAGAAGCCGGGTCCGAAGATGCGCACGAACCACGGGCGCCTCCGGCCGCCCGTCACGATCAGGCCGGCACCGATCTCCCGGCCGAGCTTGACCACCTCTCGCTCCGGGTTCCCCTCCCTATAATGGGAGACGGCCACCCTTCCCCCCATCTCTTCCACGCGCCTCGCCTGGTGCTGCAGAAGCCCGAGCTCGCCCAACCGCTTTTGCTCCAGGTAGGCCTCGTTCCGCTCCTTCGCGATGAGTTTGGGGTAGGGTAACTCCGGCGCCGTGGATACCACGAACACCACCTGCAACTCCGAGGTGGTGCCGTTCGCCAGCTCCACCGCCGGGTACGCCTCATCGGGGGCGTCCGTCGCAACCAGGATTCTTGTCGGGAACATAGCACTTCCTCACTAGGTGCAAAACACAACTACAGACTAAACCCCAGGGGGCCACTTGCAAACGCCCCGTGTGATCCCGACCAACGCGGCCGAAACCGCTGGTTCCGAGATCAAGGGTTCGTGGCGCTTATCCGGGGTTGGACACGCGCCGCGGTGGTGGTCAGAATACCGGGCAAGGAAAAGCGGGTAAAAGGGACGGACGCCCGGTAGACGAGCGGTCGAGCATCGTTAGGCTTGCGCGGGCCGGCGGTCCCCTGCAGAGCACGGGGACCGTTCGGACGGCTTCGGGAAAGGGAGTGGAGAGTTCTCTACGGGCGCGGGTTCGGGGACGGGGCGGTGGGTTGCGGCGCTCTGTTGGGTGGCGGTGGCGTTAGATGGGTTCGACCTCGTGGTGCTCGGGGCAGTGACGCCGGCGTTGCTGGACTACGAGGCGTGGGGCCTGACGGCGCCGCAGGTTGGCGCCATCACCTCCTACGGCCTCGTCGGGATGATGATCGGCGCTTTAGGCCGGCACCCTAGCGGACGTGATCGGGCGCCGCGCGTGCATCCTTGTGAGCGTAGTTAGCTTCTCCCTCTTCACCGCGCTCCTGGCCTTCGCCCCCAACCCCGAGGTCTTCGGTGTGCTGCGTTTCCTGGCCGGGCTCGGCCTGGGCGGGCTGCTCCCGACGGCCGCCACCCTGGTCTCCGAGTACGCCCGCGCGCGACGCGGCAGCTCCTCCATAACCTTCATGATGACCGGCTACCACGTCGGCGGCATGCTGACGGCGCTGCTCGCCATCCCCATCCTTCCCCTCCTCGGCTGGCAGACGATGTTCGTCGTCGGCGCCCTGCCGGCCCTCGTGCTGGTGCCGCTGATGCTGAAGAACCTGCCGGAGTCGACGAGCTTTCTCGTCGCCCGCGGAAGGCGAGACGAGGCCGAGGGGCTGGCCGAGCGGTACGGGATCTCCATCAAACCCGAAGAGGTGCGGGGGGTTGGGGCAGAAGAGCGGGCGTCCGAAGGCGCCGGTCTCGGGGCTGTGAAGACGCTCTTCTCAGGCGGGTACCTGCTCGGCACGCTCGCGTTCTCGGTAGCCTCGTTTATGGGCCTACTTCTCGTCTACGGGCTCAACCAGTGGCTGCCCACGATCATGCGCGACGCCGGCTACGCCCTGGGTGCTGCCCTCGCCTTCCTTCTGGTCCTGAACCTGGGCGCCGTGGCCGGGCTGCTCCTTGCCGGCCCCGTCGCGGACCGCTACGGCTCGAAGGCCGCCTGCGCCGGCTGGTTCGCGCTCGCGGCGGTGTTCCTGTTCCTCCTTAGCGTGCAGATGCCGCTGGCGCTGGCCTACCTTGCCGTGTTCGTCACGGGCTTCTTCGTCTTCAGCGCGCAGGTCCTGCTCTACGCCTACGTCAGCCGCCACTACCCGACGAGCGGGGGGGCACGGCCCTGGGCTGGGCCGCGGGGATAGGGCGCATAGGGGCGATCTGCGGCCCGCTGCTGGGCGGCCCTCTCCTCGGCGCCGGGCTAGCCGTGCCGTGGGGCTTCTACGCCTTCGCCCTCGTCGGGTTGCTGGGCGCGGTCTTCGTCTTCGCGGTGCCAAGATCGCCGGCCGAGGAGGCCAAGGGAACGACGGTTTCCGCGGGGACGGCGACGCGTTAGGTTGGGCGGGGAAAGATCTCTCGGAAGGAGCGTTTGTGCTAACACGGGTAGGGATAGTCGGGGGGGGACCGGCGGGGCTCTTGCTATCCCACCTCCTGCACCTGCGGGGGATAGAGTCCGTGGTGCTAGAGACGCGCAGCCGAGAGGACCTTGAGTCGGAGATCCGGGCCGGCGTGCTGGAGCACGGCACGACGGAGCTGCTGGTCGAGACCGGCGTTGGCGACCGGATGCAAAGGGAGGGAGCCGTCCACCACGGCGTCAACCTCCAGTTCGACGGCCGCCGCGAGCGCATAGACCTCGAGGGGCTGACCGGCAAGACCATCACCCTCTATGGCCAGCACGAGGTCGTCAAGGACCTCGTCCGAACCCGCCTCGACGCCGGCGGCGAGATCCTCTTCGGGGCGAAGGGCATCGGGCTTCGCGACCTCGAGCCGGAGGAGCCGAAGGTGCGCTTCCGCAAGGACGGCGAGGAGAACGAGCTGCGCTGCGACTTCGTCGTGGGTACGGACGGGTTCCACGGGGTGTCGCGCAGGGCCGTCCCTGAGGGGGGCAGGATCGAGTACGAGCGTAGGTACCCGTTCGGGTGGTTCGGCATCCTCGTCGAGGGGCCGCCGTCGACAGAGGAGCTTATCTACGCGCTTCACGACCGGGGCTTCGCGCTCGTCAGCACGCGCTCGCCCGAGATACAGCGCCTCTACTTCCAGTGCGATCCGAACGAAGAGCCGGGCAACTGGTCGGACGACAGGATCTGGGCCGAGATGCACGCCCGCCTGGACACCAGGGACGGCTGGACGGTAAACGAGGGCAAGATCGCCCAGAAAAACGTGGTCCAGATGCGCTCGTTCGTCTGCGAGCCCATGCGCCACGGCCGCCTCTTCCTCGCCGGCGACGCCGCCCACATCGTCCCCCCGACCGGCGCCAAGGGCATGAACCTGGCTGTCGCCGACGTTCGCGTCCTCTCTAGAGGGCTCGCCGAGTTTTACGCGTCGGGGAAGACGGGCCTTCTCGACCGCTACTCCGAGACCTGCCTGCGGCGGGTGTGGAACGCGAGTCGGTTCTCGTGGTGGATGACCTCGATGCTGCACCGCTTCGACGGGGACAACGCCTTCCAGTACAGGATGCAGGTCGCGGAACTGGATTACGTCACCGGCTCGCGGGCCGCCTCGACCTCGCTCGCCGAAAACTACGTAGGCCTGCCGATGGAACCGGGTTTCGAGGCATCAACCAAGGGGCGGGCTGCGCAGGGCGCGTTTTGACAGGCGGGCCAGGGAGAATGGGAGGGCCATGAGCCAGGCCCTCCTGGCCGCTCGACGACGAGGCCCGTGGAGAATTTCGGGCGTCGAGGTCCCGTAGGGCGCGAGGCTCGCGCTGCTCCTCGCCTCGGCCAACCGCGACGAGAAGGCCTTCGAGGCCCCCGACGCCTTCGACATCCGCCGCTCAAGTGCCAACAAAACACCTCGCCTTCAGCCACGACATCCCCTTCTGCCACGGTGCCCCGTAGGCCCGCCTGGAGTCCCGCGTCGCCTTCGAACTTCTCGCGCGGGGGCTGCCCGACCCGCGGCTATCCCCGCCCGACGAGCGGCTTCGAGTTCGACCCGAACGTGTCGTTTCGCGGGCCGAAGGGGCTCTGGGCGGGGCGGAAACCCGGAAGGGCGGCCGGTGCCCGGTGAGCCCGGCGGGGTGCCGCGCGATGAAGGACGCGACGGCGGTCGTGCTTTTGAGGCCCGGTTAGGAGATGCACCCGAAAAGGAGGCCGGCAGTTGACCCATGTGACCCATTTGCGCGAGGCGGTCGCGGAGCTCGTGCGGGATGGGGACTCCGTCGCGCTCGAAGTCTTCACGCACCTCATACCCACCGTCGCGGCGCACAAGATCATCCGCCAGGGACGCAAAGACCTGACCCTGATCCGGATGACGCCCGACCTGATCTACGACCAGATGATCGGCATGGGCTGCGCGAGGAAACTCGTCTTCTCCTGGGCCGGCAACCCCAGCATGGGCTCCCTGCACCGTTTCCGCGACGCCGTCGAGAACGGATGGCCCGCTCCCTTGGAGATAGAGGAGCACTCCCACGCCGGCATGGCCAACCGCTACGTCGCGGGCGCCTCGAACCTGCCGTTCGCCGTCCCTCGCCACCATGTGCATCGGCGTCGGACAGGGTATCGCGATGGTCGTCGAGAAGGTGGCGTAAGATAGGAGGAGAGGATGAGTCAGCAGACCACGCGAGAGGCCGCCGGACACCCGCCTTATCTCTACGCGGATTACAAGTCCACGCGCCTGCGGGCGCCGAAGGAGCCGCTCATCATCCTGCCGAGGGCCTTATCGAACATCGCGGGCCCGGCCTACGGGAGGGGCATGGTGGGGGAGCTGGACAACGACCTGACGCGCCAGCACGGGGGCGAGCCTTTGGGGGAGAGGATCATCGTCACCGGCCGCGTCCTGGACGGCGATGGACGCCCGGTGCGAGACGGCCTCGTCGAGGTCTGGCAGGCGAACGCCGCGGGCCGCTACACTCATAAGGGGGACCAACACCCCGCCCCGCTGGACCCGAATTTCTCCGGCGCGGGCCGGTGCCTCACCGACGACGAGGGCCGCTACCGCTTCGTCACGGTCAGGCCGGGGGCGTACCCGTGGAAGAACCACGACAACGCCTGGCGCCCGGCCCACATACACTTTTCGCTCTTCGGCCCCGCCTTCAGGAGCCGGCTCATCACCCAGATGTACTTCCCCGGCGACCCGCTCTTCGAGCACGACCCTATCTTCCAGTCCGTGCGGGATACTAAGGCCCGCCAGCGCCTGGTCTCCCGCTTCGACCTCGAAAAGACCGAGCCGGAGTGGGCCCTCGGCTACCGCTTCGACATCGTCCTTGAGGGCCGCGACGCCAACCCGCTCGAGGGACCGCACGCGTGAGCTCCGAGCCCGGGCCCACACCCTCGCAGACCATAGGCCCCTTTTTCCACGACGCGCTCCTAGACAGGGACCGCTCCGGGCTGGTCGGACCGGATCACCCCCGGGCCATAAAGATAGTGGGCGTCGTCTACGACGGGGCGGGAGATCCCGTGTCCGACGCGATGCTGGAACTCTGGCAGCCCGACGCCGCAGGCCGCTACGGCCCCGACGACGACTTCTCCGGCTTCGGCCGCTCGGGGACCGATGCCCGCGGGAGGTTCTCCTTCGTCACGATAAAGCCGGGCCCGGTCCCAGGCCTGGACGGGACCCCCCAGGCCCCGCACGCCAACGTCTCGGTCTTCGCCCGCGGCCTGCTCAAGCGCCTCGTCACCCGCGTCTATTTCCCCGACGAAGGGGAAGCCAACGCCGAAGATCCCGTGCTCTCCTCCATAGAGGATGCCGGGCTGAGGGAAACCCTCGTCGCCCGCGACGAGGGGGGCGGATCCTACCGCTTCGACGTGCGCCTGCAGGGCGAGGGGCAGACGGCGTTCTTCGAGCTCGCGGGATGAGCGGGGACCTTTTCGGCCCGATCTTCGTCCCGGACGCATTTCTGAAGGCCGTTTCGGGGAGAGCCTGGCTGCAGGCGATGCTCGACGCGGAGGCGGCGCTCGCCACCGCGCAGGCGCGCGTCGGCCTGATCCCTCCCGAGGCCGCCGACTCCATCGCCCGCCTTTGCGACGCCGACCTTTTGGACCCATGGGAGATCGGGCAAAGGGGACGCGCCGCCGGCAACCCCGTCCCCGCGCTCGTGCGGGCCCTGACCGAAGAGGTTTCGAAGACCACCTCAGAAGACGCCGCCCGCCACGTCCATAGGGGCGCGACGAGCCAGGACGTCATGGACACCGCAGCGATGCTGGTCTGCCGACGGTCTTTGGACCTCATCCTCGACGAGGTGGACGGCATCGCACATGCGTGCGCCCGGCTCGCGGAAGGGCACCGCGATACCCCCATGTCGGGCCGGACGCTCCTGCAGCAGGCCCTCCCGACGACCTTCGGGCTCAAGGCGGCGGGCTGGCTCGTCTCCGTCCTGGAGGCGCGGCGGAGGCTGCGCGAGGTGCGGGGCTCCGGGCTCGCCGCCCAACTCGGCGGGGCCGCCGGGACGCTCGCCTCGCTCGGGGATTCCGGCCTACCGATCCTGCGGGAGTTCGCGTTGGAGTTGGCCCTGGCCGAGCCGCCTGTCCCCTGGCACACGGACCGCACAAGGCTCGCGAACATCGGCAACGCGCTCTCGGTTCTGGCGGGCGTCCTCGCCAAGATCTCCCAAGACATCATACTTATGGCCCAGACCGAGGTTGGCGAGGCCGCCGAGCCCGCCGGCGAGGGCCGCGGCGGCTCCTCGACCCTCCCCCACAAACGCAACCCTATCCTCTCGGTAACCGCTGCCGCCAACGCCCGCCGCGTGCAGGAAGGGGCACGCACCCTCCAGGCCGCGATGCCCCAGGAGCACGAACGCGCCGCCGGCGCCTGGCACTCTGAATGGGAGGCCCTCTCCGATGCCCTCGCACTCGCCGGCGGGGCCGCCGCCAACGTCCGCGAGGCGACGGGGGGTCTGGAGGTCCACCCGGAGAAGATGCGGGAGAACCTCGACGCCACGGGGGGCATGCTTCTCGCGGAGAACGTAACCACGGCCGCGTCGGAGAAGCTCGGACGCCTGAGGGCCCACGACCTCGTCGAGGCCGCCTGCCGCCGGGCGCTGAGGAACGACGGGCGCTTGCGCGAGGAGCTGCTGCAAGACGAACGAACCCGCGAGGTGCTCTCCGAAGGGGAGATAGACGCCGCGCTCGACCCGGCGGGCTACCTCGGCTCGGCGGGGGCGTTCGTAGACCGGGCTCTGGGACTCTACCGCGAGGAGGAGGCTTCTTGATTACGCAAGGCGCGGCCGACCTGAACTGCCTGCTCGAAGGGCACGAGGATCGGCGTGTGCTCGTGCCCCCCAACTCCTTTGGGACGCCGCTTGAGATGCGGGACGAGCAGGCCCCCGCCCTTGGCGAACGTTTCCGGCTCCTGCATTGCGACACCAGGGGCCGCGGGGCCTCTCCGGCGCCCCCAGGCCCGTACGCCATCGACGACCTGGGGTGGGACGTGCTCTCGCTCCTCGACCGGATCGGCGTAGAGAGCGCGCCTCTTTCTGCGGCCTCTATCGGTGGCATGACCGGGATGTGGCTTGCGGGCGAGGCACCGGAGAGAATCGAGCGCCTCGTGCTCCTCTGCACCTCGGCCCCTTCTCGTCCCCAAGGTGCCCTGGGACGGGCGCCTCCGGACGGCCAGGACCAGGGCACGGGCGCGTTGGTGGACGGTGCGATCGAACGCTGGTTCACCCCTGCCTTCTGCTCGGAGAATCCAGAGGCTGTCGAGCAGATAGCCCGCGCCCTGCGCGCGACCCCGAGGGCTACGCCGGGTGCTGCGCGGCCATCCGGGAGATCGACCTCCGCTACCGGCTGACCTCCATACGGGCCCCGACGCTTGTCGTCTCCGGAGCCGAGGACCCGGCGACCCCGCCCGAGCACGGGAGGCTTATCCGCGACTCCATCCCCAGCGCGCCTCGAGGTCGTCCCCGGGGCGGGCCCACATCGCCAACGTGGAGCATCCGAGACGCTCACCGACTCATTCTGGACCAACCTGGAAGCAAGATGAACCCCAAAGACACCCACGACCGCGGCATGAAGGTCCGCCGCGAGGTGCTCGGCGACGAGTACGTGGACGCGGCGGTGGAGAAGACGACCCCGTTCACGGCGGACTTCCAGGACTTCATCACGCGCTACGCATGGGGCGAGGTCTGGACGCGCCCTGCCCTCGACCGCAAGACCCGCAGCTGCATAAGCCTCACCGCCCTCATGGCCCGCGGCCACCACGAGGAACTCGGCACGCACATAGAAGGAGCCCTCCGCAACGGCCTTACCGAGGACGAGGTAAAAGAGGTCCTCCTGCAGGGAGCCATCTACTGCGGCGTCCCCGCCGCCAACGCCGCCTTCGCCGTGGCCCGCAGTATCCTCGCGGGGCGTAGCGGAGGTCGGGGGGCGGGGAAGCAGCAAGAGTGACCGCGCCGGCGCGTCACGCGGCCTGCCGGTAAGATTCGCGGGGTCTACCGACGAGGGGGACCGGTTGACCCGCACCACGCCGCCGTTCGGCGCCGATCACGTCGGAAGACTGCTCCGTCCCCCGGGGCCCCTGAAGCTCCGCGAAGTCTTCGCCGCCTGCCGCATCACCGCGGACGAGCTGCGGGATGCGAGGACTGGGCGATACGCGAGGCCGTCCGGATGCAGGAGGAGGTGGGCCCGCGATCCGCCACCGACGGCGAGCTCCGCCGCGCCTCCTGGCACATGGACTTTATCTAAGGGTTGGGCGTCGTCGAGAATGCCCAGGACAACATGAGCGTGAAATTCCGCAACGCCGAAGGGATGTAAAAGTTCACCCCGGCGGCGCCGCGGGTCGAGGAGCGCGTGCACCTTCGGGAGACCATCTTCGCCGACGTCTTCCGGTTCTTGACAGGGGCGGTGACGACGGCGACGCCCAAGCTCACGATCCCCTCCCCCAGCATGGTCCACTACCGTGGCGGCCGGGGCCGCGGCAACTTCCGCTCCTCCTGGGCGGCGGAGGGCGGCTACGGATTTGTCGTCGATGCCCTCGTTTTTCCTGGAGTACGACGACGCACGCTCCGGCACCTTCGAGCCCTTGCGCTTCGTTCCGGAGGGCAAGACGGTGGTCCTCGGCCTCGTCACCACCAAACGCGACGACCTCGAATCCAAGGACGACCTCAAGCGCGGTATCGATGAGGCCAGTCGCCACTTCCGCATCGAGCAGCTCTGCCTCCCCCCGGTGCAGCTTCTCCTCCACCGCCGAGGGCAACGCCCTCACCCGCGAGCGGCAGGCCGCCAAGCTGCGCCTGATCGTCGAGACCGCCGAAGAGGTCTGGGGCCAGGGGGCGTAGCGCGGAACCGCCGGGATTGACGGTCCCGGACGCGAGGGTTAGCCTGACGGCGTCGGCAACGCGGAAAGGCTGGCCGGTTGCAAGAGCCTAGTGAGCTCTCCCAGATAGGCGGGGTCGCGGAACGACTCGGCGTGAGCACGCGCACGATCAAGTACTACGAGGAGCTCGGCCTCGTCTCCCCCGAGAACCGCTCCCCCGGCGGCTTCCGCCTCTACAACGCCTCCGATATCGAACGCCTGCGACGCATCCTGCGCCTGAAGGGGATGGGTTTCTCACTCGCCGCCATCCGCGAGTTCATCGCCGTCCGTGACGCCGCCCAGGAGGCCACCCGGGAGAGGGTCCTGGCCGAGACTACCGAACACCTGCGATCCCGCGAGCGCGAGGTGGCCCAACGCATCGCCAAAACCCGCGAGGACCTGAAGAGCGCCGAAGCCCTGCGCGAGGAACTCCGCCGCGACATCTCCCTCTGCGAGTCGCGGATGCGCGAGCTCAAGAGAGCCTGACTTCACCCACTGGCCCCATCGGAGGGTGAACACCTTAACGGTTCCAACTAGACTCGTACGTTCACGTACGGTACGTTAAGGCGAAGTATGGATGTAAAAGAATGGGTTCGGGGCGCGGGCGTTGCGGCGCGTGGCAGGTTCCCGCGGACGGAAAAAGAAGAGGCGACGGGTACCCGTTCAGCGGAAGAGGGGACGTCGTCCTTTTTGGTGCTGCTCGCCTCTCAGCTTCTGGGGACGACGGCGTTCATGTTCGTGGTGCCGTTCATGCCTTTGTACGTGCAGGCTCTTGGGGTCGATGACGTCGGGCACGCGGCCGCGTGGGCGGGCGTCATAAACGGCGCGTCCGGGGCGACGATGGCGATGGTGGCGCCGTTGTGGGGGAGGCTCTCGGACCGGATGGGGCGCAAACTTATGCTGCTGCGGGCGACGTTCGCGGCCGTCTTGGTCGTGGGGTCCATGGCCTTCGTCATAGCGCCCTGGCAGTTGCTCGTGTTGAGGCTCTTGCAGGGGACGCTCACGGGCACCGTGCCGGCGGCCACCTCGCTCGTCGCGGCGACCGCGCCGGCCGAGAAGGCCGGGTGGCGGCTCGGGGCCTTGCAGACCGTCATATTCGTGGCGGCGGGGGTGGGGCCCGCCCTCGGCGGGATCAGCGCGGACTCGGCGGGGCTTCGGTCCTCCTTCTTTATAGCGTCGGCCCTGCTCGCGGTCTCTACCGTGCTCGTCCTCTTCGGCGTGAGGGAGAACAAGCCAGTCGCGGAAGAGCCGGAAAACGGCGATAAAGATGCCGAGAAGGGGCGTTCCGCGCTCCCTTACAGGTTGCTGCTCCCCGGGCTGCTCACCTTGTTCGCGGTGCACGTGGCGATCACGAGCGCCGCGGTCGCGCTGCCGGGGTTCGTCGGCACACTCGCGGGGGCGGCCGATAGGGTGGCGAGCCAGGCGGGTTGGATCATCGGCACCGGAGCCCTCGTTGCCTCGCTCGGCTCCCTGGTAGGCGGGCGCCTCGCCGCCCGCTTCGGCGCCCGCCGCGTCATGGTCGTCTCGCTGGCTCTCGCCGGCCTCGCCGCGCTCCCGCAGGCCCTTTCCGAGAACGTTGCCCAGCTCTGGGCCCTGCGCCTCCTCGCGAGCCTCTTCATAGGCTGCGCCATACCCGTGGCCAACCTCGCCATAAAATCCGCGGCCCCTGCCGGACGCCAGGGCGAGGCTTTCGGCGTCGCCTCCTCCGCCACCTCCGTCGGCTTCGCCCTCGGGCCCGTGGGCGGGGGCCTGCTCGCCGCGTCCCTGGGCTTCTGGTCGGCCTTCCTCGTTCCCGGCGCCATCCTCCTGGTCCTCGCCGTCGCGCTGGTGCTGGCCTACGCCCCACGCTCTGGCAAAGCCACAGCGGCATGGAGGGCGATAGCAGCCAGCATCACGAGGTAGGTTTCGGGCATGGGACCCGACGCCCGCGTAGACGTGTCCTTGTAGGAGTGGGCTCTAAACCTGCCCCCCACGTTGGTGAAAGCGAAGCGCGGGTCCACGTTGCTTAATACCCGTGGTGATCGTTGGGCAAAACGTCTGGCCAGAGTGAAAGCGAAAACCGAACTGCGCGAAGAGAGGGCCGGAACAGAAGCTCCGATCCTCTTCGATAACTCCTGGCGCTCCTCCGATATTCTTGCTTACAACTACATGCTACTTCAAGCAAGTAATGGTAATAGTGATCGGCGGTGCGGCTTCGAGGAATTTTTTGGGAAGTGGAAGGGGGCCGGGGCGGGCTTGCCACCGGCGGACCCTCCGCCGGATAATGTGCGTCGTAGCGGAAGCGAGAACCTGGAGCGTGAAGCTTGCACGTCTACAGTGATCCGGTCCTGGAGCGCCACGTCAACGACCTCTCGGGCGTCGAGGTCCCGCCGAGGTTCCCCGCCGCCGCGGCCGGGATCGAGGCCGCCGAGCGGGCGGGGGTGCACGTAGAGCGGCGTCCCTGCAAGCCGGCCGGGGGCGCCCTGCTGCGGGTCCACACCCCGGACTATGTCGACCGGCTGCGGGACCTCTCCGACGCCGGTGGCGGCCACCTCGACCCGGACACGGCGTTGGGTCCCGGCTCCTTCGAGGTCGCGGCGCTCGCGAGCGGGGCCGCCTGCGGGGCGGTCGAGAGCGCCCTCGGCGGTGAGCCGGCCTTCGCCGTCGTCCGCCCCCCGGGGCACCACGCGGGCGCCGCCTACGCGATGGGCTTCTGCCTCCTCAACCACGCCGCGGTGGCCGCCGCCCACGCCCGCTCGCTCGGGGTCGAGAGGGTGGCCGTGCTCGACTGGGACGTCCACCACGGCAACGGCACCCAAGACCTCTTTTTCTCCGACGAGGCGGTGCTGTACCTCTCGGCCCACCGGAGCCCGTTCTACCCGGGCACCGGCGACGTTGGCGAGGTCGGAGGCGGCGGGGGACTGGGCTTCACGGTCAACGTGCCGCTCCCGGCGCGATCCGGGGAAGACGTCTACGCGGCGGCGTTCGCTGGGGTCCTCGTTCCGGTGCTCAGAGAGTTCGAGCCGGGGCTCGTGATCGTCTCCGCCGGCTACGACGCCCACGCGGCGGACCCGCTCGGAGGCATGGGGCTGGGGGTGGGCTCGTTCGCCCGGCTCGCCGCCTCCGTCTCCGGGGTCGCCCGGGAGACGGGGGCGCCCCCGCCGGCATTCGTGCTGGAGGGCGGCTACGACCTCGGCGCCCTGACGGACTGCGTCGCCGCGACCGCGCGCGGGGCGTACGGCGACCCGCCCGGCTGGGAGTACGCCGGCGGCGTGCGGCTGGTGGACGAGAGCCGCGCGGCCCTGGCCCCCTTCTGGAAGAGCGTTCGGTAGCGTCCAGGGGGAGCCCTTCCCCGAATACCATCCGGGCCCACCTGGGTAAGGAAGCCGTCAGGATACGCGGAAAAGACGGCATCGGGCCGGGGGTTCGCGTTGAGGAGACTGCTGAAAATGATGCAAGGGGAGCCGTTCGAGAATCGGGCCGACGCCGGCCGGAGGCTGGCCGTTCGGCTGGGCCGCTACCGGGACGAGCGCCCGGTGATTTTCGCCTTGCCGCGGGGAGGGGTGCCGGTGGCCTACGAAGTAGCGCACGCCCTCGACGCGCCGCTGGACGTGGTGGTGGCCCGGAAGCTTGGCGCACCCGACCAGCCCGAGTTCGGCATCGGTGCCGTCGCACCGGGTGGGGTGCGCGTCCTGAACGAGGGCGCCGTCGGCCGGTTCGGCATCCCGGAGGACTACCTCGTCCGTGTCACCCGCCTGGAGACGGCCGAAGTGGAGCGGCGTCTGAGGCGCTTCAGGGGGGATCTCCCGGAGGCGGAGGTCTCTGGACGCACCGCCGTCCTCGTGGACGACGGCCTCGCCACCGGCGTGACGGCCCGCGCCGCCTTGGAGGCCCTCCGGCGGCGTGGGCCCGGGCGACTCATCCTGGCCGCGCCCGTCTGCGCCGCCCAGACCGCGGAAAGGCTTCGGGCGGAGGTGGACGACCTCGTCTGCCTGGAATGCCCGTCGGACCTCGGGGCCATCGGCTTCTGGTACCGGGACTTCGAGCAGACCTCGGACGAGGAGGTCGTGGGGCTGCTGGAGAGGGCCCGGCGCGAGGGACGCGGTGCTGCTGAGGAGCGCCCGGTGAGGGTCTCGGCCGGCGAGGTCGATCTCGGGGGGGACCTTGGTGTGCCCGAGGATGCCCAGGGTCTCGTGCTCCTCGCCCCCGGCAGCGGCCGGCGCGGCCCCCGGGACCGCCACATCGCGCGGGCGCTCCGGGCGGCAGGCCTTGGAACGCTCCTGATCGACCTCCTCACCGCCGACGAGGAGGGGCTGGATACCCGGCCGCGCCACCCCCGCTTCGATATCGTGCTGCTCGTCGCTAGGCTCGCCGGCGCGACCGGGTGGCTGAGGGCGAACCCCGCCACGCGCGGGCTCCGGATCGGCTACTTTGGCGCCGGCGCCGGCGCGGCCGCCGCCCTTCTAGCGGCGGCGGAGAAGCCGGAGGCCGTGGGCGCGGTCGTCTTGTGTGGGGGGCATCCGGACCTGGCGGGGGACGCCCTGCCCCGCATCGCGGCGCCCACGCTCCTGATCGTCGGGGGGGACGACGAGCGCGTGTTCGGCCCGAACCGGGAAGCCCTCGGGCGGATGCGCGCCGAGAACCGCATGGAGATCGTGCCCGGCGCGGACCACCTCTTCGAGGAGCCGGACGCGCTGGAGGAGGTCGCGCGTCTCGCCACCAGCTGGTTCTCGCGACACCTGGACGGCGGGCCGGGTGTCGGATCGGGTGCCTGACGTGGACAGGGACAGGCCCCGGTCTCGACCCTCTGTCGGCGGCGCGGCGGAGGGACCGCGGGGGATCCGGGTCTCGGAGCGCGAGGTTCGGGTCTCCGGGCACCCGATCCGCTACGAGGTGGCCGGCGAGGGAAGCGAGCCCATCGTCTTGGTGCACGGCCTCTCCGGCTCCACCCGCTGGTGGTCGCCGAACGTCCCGGCCCTCGCCGAACACCACCGGGTGTACCTCGTGAACCTGCCGGGCTTCGGCGTGATGCGTCGTCGCCGCCAGCGGTTCGTGCTCACCGAAGCGGCCTCCTGGCTTCTCGCTTGGATCGAGGCCCTGGGGTTGGAAAAGGCTCACCTCGTCGGCCACTCGATGGGCGGCTACCTGTCCCTGAAGCTTGCCACCCGGAGGCCGGATGTGGTCCGCAAGCTCGTGCTCGTCGATCCTGCCGGGGTGCCCTCGGGCCGGACGATGCTCGGGCACCTCGGACCGTTGCTCCTCGCTGCCCGGTACGGCAAGCCCAATTTTCTGCCTGTCCTCGCGCGCGACGCCCTCTACGCGGGACCCTTCACCCTCCTGCGGACGGCGCGGGACCTGCTAGCCGAGGATGTGCGCGGGGACCTGCGCAAGATCGGGATGCCGACGCTTTTGGTCTGGGGGGAGAGGGATACCCTGATCCCGCCATCCGTTGGCGACCTGATGCGGGCGGAGATCCCCGGCTCCCGTCTTCTTGTCATCGAAGGTGCCGGTCACAACCCCATGTTCGACCGGCCGGAGGCCTTCAACGTGGCGCTCCTCGCGTTTCTGGCCGGGGAGTCGGTCGGTGAATAGACCCGTCCTTCTCAAAGACCGTCCGAGAAGCCTAACGGCCCGATTGAAGAAGCATTCAGGTGGACAGGCTGGCACCGTGCTCGTCTTGGGGCGCTGGCCGTCGCCTCCGGCATCCTGCCCGCGCGAGCCGATGAACCTGGCCGACCCGCCGGGGGCCCACCGCGGTCGCTCCGCGTCGGACGGTGCGCGTCGTCCACTCGGCGGCCTTCCGCCCGAGGGTCTTACCCGCCGTCGAGGAAAGGCCGGATCGCGTGCACGAACCCCCCGGGTGCGGAGTAGTTCGCGGCGTGTGCCGCCCTCGGGATGACGACGAGCCGCCCGTGGGGCAAGAGCCGGGCGACCTCCTCGGCCCAGCGCTGGGGCGAGATCGGGTCGCGCGAACCGCGTACGACGAGCGCTGGCACACGCACCCCCGCCAGCTTCTCTGTTATGGGGTCCTCCAGGGCGTACCGGAAGGTCCGCCAGGACCGGCCCACACCCGCACGCAGAAGGTCGAGGCCCTCGATGGCGAGCAGGGAGGGAGGTTCGCGGGGAGTGTCGAGCAGGAGCCGCCCGATCTGGCGGGGCGCGTTCCTACCCCGCGGGTCTATCGTCGGGCCCTGCAACACCACCCTCTCGACGAGCCCGGGATGGCACAGGGCCAGCTCGGCTATGACCTGGCAGCCTACGGAGTTCCCGACGAGCGCCGCACTCCCAAGGCCGACTTCCCGCATCCAGCCGGCTAGGGCGTCTGACAACCCCCCAATGTCCAGCGCGCGGGCCGGCTTCCCGCTGCCGCCGAAGCCGGGCAGATCTGGCGCGTAGACGGGGTAGAAGGGGGCCAGCCTCTCCAGGGTGGGGACCATGTAGCGTCCGGAGACCACGAGCCCGTGCACGAGCACCACGGGTGGCCCGCCGGCGGCCGTCCCATCCGAGACGCGGGCGTTCATCCGCACGCCATCCACCATGGTCCGTATCGTCTTTTGTCCCCCTGTTCTGCTGGTCATTTTCACCACCAAGGTGCTACTTACCCGTTGCCCGGCCTTGTCCCCGGGCGTTGACGGCGCGAACACGTCCGAGGCTTCACGGTCTATCATGTTCGCGAGCATGGCTGCTGGGTTGGTCGTCTTCGTCGGTCTTCAAGCCTCGGGGAAGAGCACGTTCTTCCGCGAGCGGTTCGCCGCGACCCACGAGCAAGTCAGCAAGGACCTGTTTCGCAACAACAGGAACCGGAACAGGAGGCAGGCCCAACTCGTCCGAGAGGCGCTTGGGGCGGGACGGTCCGTGGTCGTGGATAACACGAACCCCGCCGTCGAGGATCGTGGGCCCCTTATCGAGATAGGCCGCCAGTTCGGGGCCGGGATCGTCGGATATTACTTCGAGTTGGGGGTGCGCGAGTGCCTCGGGCGCAACGCTCGTCGCGAGGGCAAGGCGCGGGTCCCCGACGTGGCCATCTACGCGACGGCCGAGAGGCTCGTGCCTCCCTCCCGCGCGGAGGGCTTCGACGAGCTCTTCCGCGTCCGGCTGGACGGCCCCGCATTCGAGGTTCGGTCTCGCTGAGGGACGGTGGGAGGCCTGATCGCGGCCCTCACCGGGGAAAGTAGGGCCCCCGACCAAAGGCCGAAGACTCGGGAGGAGAGCGGACGGCGAGCAGCGGCGGCGGGCTTCTGGGGGGCGTTACGGGCGGGATCACCTGACCCAAGGGGAGTCGAGGGCCTCGACCTGACGGTGATGATGAAGGGCGGCGAGACCGTGCCGCCAGAGGACCTTCGGAGCAAAACTTTTCGCATCGCGGACCCCGACGAACTGAGCGCCTACGTGGTGAGGAGTATGGAGACCACGGGAGAGGGCGCGACCCACTGCTACGTTTGATCGTCCTCCTAGCCGACGCGACTAGAGAAGATTCCCTACCCGGGCGACGGGCAAGGTCGCGCCACCGCCCGGCAGAAACGTCAGCAGCCGCGCGGACGGAGCACGGGGCATTTGCCTGGCGGCGCTTGGAACAGGCCGATGGGATAGGGCGCGAAGCCCGGTAAAATAAGAGGGTTAGAAGGTATCGGCTCTCGGCCGGCCCTCGGTTTCGGCCGAAGTCGAAGGCTCCAAAGGGGTGAGGTCTATGTGCGGCAGGTACACGCTGACGGTCCCCGTGGACAGACTGGCCGTGGAGTTCGGGCTAGACGAGGTCCGCACGGAGGTCTCGCCGAACTTCAACGTCGCGCCGACGCAAGAGGTTGCGGCGATCGTGGCCGAGAGCGGCGGCCGGCGTCTCGAGATGCTCAGGTGGGGGCTCGTCCCTTCGTGGGCGGACGACCCGGGGATCGGCGGACGCATGATAAACGCCCGAAGCGAGACCGCCCCGGAGAAACCCTCTTTCCGCGGCGCCTTCCGCCGTCGCCGGTGCCTGATACCGGCGGACGGCTTCTACGAGTGGAGGCGTGAGGACGGGGGCAAGCAGCCCTTCTACATCCGCATGAACGACGGCCGTCCCTTCGCCTTCGCCGGGCTTTGGGAGAACTGGAACGACGGTGAGGTCCGCTCCTGCGCCATCCTCACGACCTCCGTCAACGCGCTCGTCGGGGAGGTGCACGAGAGGATCATGATCCTGCCCGCCGAAGAGCGCGACGCCTGGCTCGACTCGGAGGCCGAGAGGGAGGAGCTCGTCTCCTTGCTACGCCCTTACCCCGGCGACGACCTGGAGACGTTCCCCGTGGGCCGCTTCGTGAACAGCCCCCGCCACAACGACGAGCGCTGCGTCCAGCCCGCGGCTTGAGCTTCGTGGTCCGGGCTGAGGTCGCGGAGGCGCTGGGGCGTGGCGCGCCGGTCGTGGCGCTCGAGTCCACCCTGATCTCGCACGGCCTCCCCCGCCCGGACAACCTGGAAGTGGCCCGCGAGTCCGAACGCCTCGTCCGCGAGGAGGGCGCCGTGCCCGCCACGGTCGGCGTTGTGGGCGGCACGCCGAAGGTCGGGCTGGACGAGGCCGAGCTGGAGCTCATGGCAACGGCCCCCGGGGTCGAGAAGCTCTCGACGCGGGATCTCCCCGTGGCGGCGGCGAAGGGCCTCCACGGGGCCACGACGGTCGCCTCCACGGCGCACCTGGCGGCGCTCGCCGGCATCCGGCTCTTCGCGACCGGGGGCCTCGGGGGCGTGCACCGGGGGGCGCGGGAGAGCTGGGACGTCTCGGCCGACCTCGCCGCCCTCGCCCGGACGCCGGTGGCCGTGGTCTGCTCCGGCGTGAAGTCGATCCTCGACGTGCCGGCCACGCTGGAGTACCTGGAGACCCTCGGCGTGCCCATCGTCGGGTTCCGCACCCGGCGATTCCCCGGCTTTTACCTGGCCGACTCGGGCAGCCCGCTCGGCTGGTCGGTGGGGGACGAGGACGAGGCCGCGCGCCTGATCCTGGCGACGGCTGACCTCCCCGGCCGCCCGGGACTCGTCGTCGCCAACCCTCTGCCCGAGGAGGAACAGCTCGACCCGCGCCTCCACGACCGTGCCCTCCGGGCCGGCCTCGAAGAGCTGGGGCGACGGGGCGTGCGGGGCGGGGACGTCACGCCGTTTTTGCTGGACCGGTTCGCGCGGGAGACGAGTGGGGAGAGTTTGCGGGTGAACAAGAAGATCATACAGGGCAACGCCAGGCTCGCCGCCAAGATCGCGGTCGCGCTCGCCAGGACCCCCTGAGCCTTGGCGGGTCCCCGGGTCGTCGTGGTGGGGGACCTGCTCTATGACCTGCTCGCGAAGGCCGACGGGATGATCGTCCTCGGGACGGACACCTTCGTCCCCATCCGGGTCGCCGCGGGCGGCTCGGGCGCTAACGCCGCCGCCTGGCTCGCCTCCTCGGGCGTCGAGACCGTCTTCATCGGCCGGGTCGGCGACGACGTCTTCGGCGGGTTCCTGGAGGGGGAGATGGGACGGGCGGGCGTGGCGTCGCGCCTCGCCCGCGACGCCTCCCTCGGAACTGGCAAGGTCTTCGTGCTCGTGGACGGGGCCGGGGAGCGGACCATGATCACGGACAGGGGCGCGAGCGAGGCCCTGAACCCGGACGACCTCCCGGATGCCCTCTTCACCGGCGGGCATCTCCATCTCTCCGGCTACACCCTCTCCGGCGGCAGCCGCCGGGAGGCCGCGACAAAGGCCCTGCGCCTGGCCCGCGATGCCGGTATGACCGTCTCCGTGGACCCGTCCTCCGTCCCGCTTTTGGAGTCCGTCGGGCCGGAGCGTTTCCTTGAGTGGACCCGCGGCGCGGACCTCCTCTTCCCGAACTTGGCGGAAGGGGAGACCCTGACCGGCGAGCGGGACCCGGATCTCATCATGGCGAAGCTGCTGCCTCACTACCCCGCCATCGCGCTCAAGCTCGGTCCGGAAGGCGCCGTCTACGCGGACGGAAAGGGGGACCCGCTCTGGGTGCCGGCGGCGCCGACCCGGGTGGAGGACACCACGGGCGCCGGGGACGCCTTCTGCGCGGGCTTTCTCGCAGCGTGGCTCGCCGAAGGATCGCCGGCGGAGGCGCTGCGGCGGGGGGCCTGGTTCGCGGCGCGGGCCGTCGGAAGGGTCGGGGCCCGGCCGGGGGACTAGAGCACGGGCGCGCTTACAGCGCCCTCGGGTAGATCCGTAGTAAGTTCTCGTCCGTAGGAGGCTTTGCGAAGACTTGACGGAAGGTTGTGGACTTGAGCATCGAAGGTTCGGAAGGGAAGCGCGGCGACGGTCTGCGGGGGCTTCGCGTCCTGGCCTTGGTGTGCGTCTTCGCTTTCCTCCCCGTGGCCTGCGGCGGGGAGCCGTCGGATGGCGGGCAGGGGGGGTCGGGCAGGAAACCGCCACAGGGTGCCGCGAAGGGGACGCCGGCTTCGGAGGGCAAGCCGCGGGAGACGACCGCCCCGTCCGGGGAGACGACCGCCGCAGAGGCCGCCTCTGGCGAGGCCGCCGAGCTGGCCGAGGCCGAGGTGAGCCCGAAAGAGATCCAGAACATGCTCCCAGCCGACGGCAAGCAACCCGACCCCGCCCGGCCTTTGCCCGAAGACCCGCCCCAAGGGATAAAGGTCTACCCGGCTACAACCAACAAGACCGTCGAGGGCCCCATAGAGTACGGCCGCCGACCGCCGACCAACGGCGACCACGACCCCCTGTGGCAGAACTGCGGCGCGTACGAGAAGCCCATAAAAGATAGGCACGCCGTCCACAGCATGGACCACGGGGCTGTCTGGATCACCCACCAACCCCGCCTCCCCGCCGCCCAGGCCGAAGGGCTGCGCTCCTACGCCGACGAGGGGTACGTCATAGTAAGCCCCTACCCCGGCCAGGACGCGCCCGTCGTCGCCACCTCCTGGAGGGTCCAGATGAAACTGAAGGGCGCGTATGACCCGCGCCTCAGGGAGTTTATAGACGGCTTCCGCCGCTCCGAGTTAGCACCCCTCTCCGGCAACCGCTGCACCCTGGGCGTCGGCAACCCGAAGGGATAGTTCGGTAAAGGCTTAGCGCTTTCCCGAGCATTACCAGCGGACCGTCACGTTCTCGCAGCTCGATAGGCGCACGAAGTCCTCGAAGCTCTGGCAGCTCAGGTTGGCATCGGCGGCCACACAGCTCAGGACGGGATCGGCGAAGGCCGCCCCGCCGCGTGGCTCCCGCCGTCTTCGAGGGACACCCGGTGGCGCACCCTCGTCACGTTGGAGTCCGAAGCCACCCGGGGACGCGGGTTGCGCCCGCGGGCGCAACCCGACAACCAAAGCCTGAAGCCTCTAGCCCGGTATAGCGGCCACGGCCTCGTCGATCTCCTCGTCCGAGTGCTCCAGGTTGACGAGGTTGCCCGCTAGGTACTGCTCGTAGGCGGAGAAGTCGAAATGGCCGTGGCCGCAGAGGTTGAAGAGGATCGTCTTTTGCTCCCCGGCTTTTTTGGCTTCGAGGGCGAGATCTATGGTCGCCTTGATCGCGTGCGTCACCTCCGGCGCGGGCACGATGCCCTCGGCCCGGGCGAACGTCACCCCGGCCTCGAAAGTCGGGTTCTGGGCGTAAGCCCGCGCCTCGACGAGCCCCTCGTGCACGAGCGCCGAGACGATGGGTGAGTCGCCGTGGTAGCGCAGCCCGCCGGCGTGGATGCCGCTCGGCACGAACGAATGCCCGAGGGTATACATTTTCATCATCGGGGTGGTACCTGCGGTGTCGCCGAAGTCGTAGACGTAGCGGCCTTTGGTTAGCGTCGGGCACGAGGCGGGCTCGACGCCGATGATGCGGGTGTTCTTGTTGTCCTTGAGGTTCTCCCGGATAAACGGGAAGGCTATGCCGCCGAAGTTCGAGCCGCCGCCGACGCAGCCGACGACCACGTCCGGGTACTCGCCGGCGAGCTCCATCTGCTCCAGGGCCTCCTGTCCGATTACGGTCTGGTGCAGCAGCACGTGGTTGAGCACGCTGCCCAGCGAGTACTTGGTGTCGCCGTTCTTCGCGGCGTCCTCGACGGCCTCGCTTATGGCGATGCCGAGGGAGCCGGGGGAGTCCGGGTTCTCTGTAAGGATGTCACGGCCGGCCTGGGTAAGGTCGGTGGGGCTCGGGTGGACCTCGGCGCCGTAGGTCTCCATCATGATGCGCCTGTAGGGCTTCTGGCCGTAGGAGACGCGGACCATGTAGACGGTGCACTCCAGGCCCATCGCCCCGCATGCGAAGGCCAGCGAGGAGCCCCACTGCCCGGCGCCGGTTTCGGTGGTCAGGCGGCGGACGCCCTCTTGCTTGTTGTAGAAGGCCTGGGGGACGGCGGTGTTCGGCTTGTGGCTCCCTGAAGGGCTCACGCCCTCGTACTTGTAGTAGATGTGGGCCGGGGTGTCGAGAAGCTTCTCGAGGCGGCGCGCCCTGAACAGCGGCGTCGGGCGCCAGAGGGCGTAGATCTCCCTTACCTCCTCGGGGATCGGGACGAAGGGGTCGGCCGTTACCTCCTGGCGTATGATCTCCTCCGGGAAGATAGGCGCGAACGCCTCGGGGCCTACCGGCTCCCTGGTCGCCGGGTTTAGTGGCGGCTCCAACCAAAACGGCAGATCCGGCACGAGATTGTACCAAGACTCGGGGATGCGCTTCTCGTCGAGGATGAACTTGGTGCGTTGCATGAGAGCCTCCGGTCTTTTAGCCTGTCAGGGTTTCGGGCTCCCAGCTTACATTTTTTCGTAGGGTCCGTTCGACCGCCGTTGCGTGTCGCCCCGATCCGCGCCCGCAGGGAGCCGTGGCGAACGGCGGGCACCGATCCCGCGCGCCAGCGCGCGGGATCGGTGCCCGAGGCTCCGGTAGACTGCCGGCATGGAAGCCAAGGAGATGGCAAGAGCCGGAAGCCCCGTTACCGAAGGCCCGCGGGCAAGGCTCCTGCGCGGGCCGCTTTTCTGGGCGGCGGTCGCGGCCTTTCTGGGCGCATGGATTGGTCTTTTCGGTACGCTCCGGCAGGCCACCTTGAGGGACGCCTTCTACCTCGATCCGCTGGGTCAGCTGCTCGCGCGGGTGCCGGGGTTTGCGGGGGAGGCGCTCGTCATGTCGTCGGCGCTTGGCGTCGCGTATCTGCTCTGGAACGTGCTCGGCGGGATGGGCCGCCGCGTCGCCGTGTGGGGGATGGTGCCGCTCGCGGCGCTCCTGTTGGCCGAGGCCGTCGGCATCGCGTCCTCCGTGTACTGGAGCACGGGGCAGAGGTGGCAGGAGTACGCGCATTTTCCCTTCCCGGCCTTCGAAGCCGCGGCGTCCCACGCCGTCTACTTCCTCCCTCCCGCCGCGCTCCTGCCGTTCGCCATGCTTGCCCTTGCGGGCCGCGAGAGGGGATTCGGGATCTTGCTGTCTTGCCTGCTCATTCTTGCCCTCCCCTTCGGGGCGATACGGTTCTGGCTGTTTTCTCCCGGCCCTGACGCCTACGCTGGGGTGTCCTCGGAGGTCTTTTTCTACCTCGTGGGCTGGTACTCGGCCGGCGTGAGCCTGCTCGAGGCGCCGCTCTGGATCCTGCTCGGCGTTATGCTGGCGCGCCGGGCCAACGCGCAGGCCCTCGGCGAGGCGTTCCGTGTCCGGGAGAAGGAGAACCTAAAGGCGGCCCGACGCCTCTACGAGAGAGGGCTTGGGCGGGGCGAACTCCACGTGCTTGACGGTCTGGTCCGCGAAGATTTCCGCGACCTTCGGCGCGGCTCGCGAGGCACGCTCGCCATGGAGCGGGTCTTCTCGGCCCTGTGGAAGAGTTACCCGGATCTCACGATCTCCATAAAGGGTCAGGAGGCTGAAGACGACCTTGTCAGGACGCGCCTCGTGCTCTCAGGGACCGACGAGGGGGGCGTCCTCTGGTACCCGCCCACAGGACGGCGCGCGACCTTCGCCGCCGAGTTCGTGGACCGCTTCTCGGAAGGCAAACTGATCGAACACTCTGGCGAAGCCGACACGGAAGCGTTGCTAGGGCAGCTCGGTCTGACGGAAACACGCGCATCCCCGGGGGCCGACCGCTGAGCCTCTGAAAGCGGAGGCTGCAGGCCCGAGCGCGCCGCAAGGCGCCAAGCGCGGTGTGTCGACAAGGACGCCTGCCAGAGGGCCTGTGGCACCGTACGCGTGGGGGTTAGCGGTGCCGGCCCGCCAGATGCTCGTCGAGGAAGGCGGCGATCTGGGGGTAGGCGTCCAGTCGGTTCTTGAGCTTGACGAGGCCGTGGCCCTCGTCCTCGTAGAGCAGGTACTCGACCCTGCCGCCGCCCTCGCGGACTTTATCCACGATCTGCTCCGCCTCGCCGACCGGCACCCTAGGATCGTTCTTGCCGTGGACGACCATGAGAGGGGCAGTTATGCGGTCCGCCTTGTGGATGGGACTAATAGACTCGAGAAACTCGCGGTCGTTTTCTAGGGAGCCGTACTCGGGCTCGCGCAGGGCCCGGCGGTAGGAGCCGGTGTTCTCCAGGAAGCTGACGAGGTTGGCTATGCCGACGATGTCCACCCCGGCGCTCCACAGGTCCGGGTACTTCGTGAGCGCGGCGAGCACCATGAACCCCCCGTAAGAGCCGCCCATGACGGCTATCTTCTCGTGCCCCCTCTCCCGCAGCCAGTACGCGGCGTGGGCGAGGTCCTCGACGGAATCCATCCTGAGCCCCACGTCGTCGAGGTGCGTGAAGGCCTTGCCGTAGCCCGTCGAGCCGCGCACGTTCGGCGAGAAGACCGCGTGGCCGCGCCCCAAGAGGTACTGCGTCACCGGGGCGAACGCGGGCCGCGACTGGCTCTCCGGGCCGCCGTGGATGTTAACGATGACGGGCGCGTTCTCCGCCTCCGGCTCGTAGAAGACGGCGGGTATCTCCCGGCCGTCGAAGGTCGGGTAGCGCACGAGCTCCGGCCGGCGGAAGACCTTTGCGGGTATCCCCGCCGTGGAGGAGCGGGTCAGGCGCTTCGCCTCCCCGTCGGGGAGATCCAGGACCCACACGTCCGGGTTGCGCGTGGGACCGACGAGCGTGAAGGCGAGCCTCTTCGAGTCCTGTGAGAAGGCGAGGCCGCCGACGACGCCGCGCTTGACGTCCGGGTCGGGCATCCGTCCGCCGCGGACGTTGAAGAGCAGGAGGCCCGAGTAGCCCCAAACGTTGCGGGTCACGGCGAGGAGGCGGCCGTCCCGGGAGAGCTCGACCTCCTCGACGTCGTGGTCGTCGCCGGTGAGGTACTCCAGCTCCAGCGTGGACAGGTCCATCCGCGCGAGCCTGACAAAGTCCCCGTCCCGGTCCGTCGCGAGGTACAGGTAATCACCCTCGGGTGCGACGCTGGCCGAACGGAAGCGGGCCTCACCCTCGTGCGGCGTGAGCAGGGTAGCCTCGCCGCCCTGGAGGTCCAGCCAGTAGAGGTCGTTGTCCACGTTCGAGTGGTGGCGCGAGACGATGAGAGAGGAGCCGTCGGGGGACCAGCCGGAGACGGTGTGGTATCCGGGGACCTCCCAAACCGTCTCGGGCTCTTTCTCGGCCGGCCCCTGGACGAAGACGTCGAAGTCCGTGCCGTTGCGGCGGGTGGCGGTGAAGGCTACGCGCCCGCCGTTCGGGGAGAAGCCGCCGGAGTAGTGGATGGCGTCGGGGGCGCGGGTGAGGTCGCGCTCCTGGCCGTCCCCGAGCAGAAAGAGCTGCGAGCGCTCGTTGCCCCCGGTGTCCATGCCGAATAGGAGCCTGTCCTCCGTTGGGGAGTACTCCGCGCTGGAGACGCGTTCGTCGTGGAAGGTGAGCTGCTCCGGCCAGCCGCCCCCCGCCGCGACCTCCCAAACCTGCGGAACGCCTGTGATGTCGGTCAGAAAAGCCACCCTGCGGCCGTCCGGCGACCAGCTCGCGCCCCACGCGCCCCGGATCTTGAGGTACCTGCCGAACTCGTAAGCCAAAGCGCCTCCCCTTCGTACGCCGCAGAAGCCGGATTAAAGCACAGCCCGCGCCGCCCGAAGCCCGGTTATACTGGCCGGGGAGAGCGGGAAAGGGGAGATTCTGATTTTCAGGCGTCTGCGGAGCATCTTCGGTGGGGAGGCCTCATCCGCCGATAGGGAGACCGCGCCGCTCTATGGCCTGGACCCCACGGAGCGCGACAGGATCGGGACCGAGAAAGACCCCCTTTTGAACTTCGAGGCCGCCATGCAGCGCAACGAGGAGGCCGAGCGGGCCGAGCAGAACGGTGACCCCCAACGCGCCATCGACCTCTACGAGAAGAGCGTCGCCGAAGGGTTCGTCGGCAGCCACCCCTACGAACGGCTCGCCTCCATCTACGAGCGCCGCCGCAACCACGACGAAGCCCTCCGCGTCTGCGAGGCCTTCCTACGACTCGCCGCGTCCGGGAACATGCCCCAAGGCGCCCAACGCCGCGCCGACCGCAGGATACCCGAGATCCGGGCGCGCGCCGAACGCTACCGGAACCCGGCCTAGCCGCGCGGTAACCCCACCGCCTCAAGCCCCCGCAAAACACCACAATACGTAGCGACCTTCTCCGCGAAGGTACCCTATTCGGGTATGTAACCCGTTCACAAAACCTTACGAAAAACCAATTGTGCCGCCTTGTAACTCGTGCGTGACGTAGTAGGGTCTTGGGCTGTTGTGCAAGCAATCTGGAGGGGGACTCTTGAGGCCTTTGCTCAAGATGCTCATGGTAGTCGGCGTGATGGTCGTTTCGCTGGCTGCCCTACAAGACGATGCCGCGGCCGACACCCAGCTCGCTAGCTGGTACGGGCCCGGCCTCGAAGGTAACCTGACCGCCAGCGGTGAGGTCTTCAGCCCGTACACCGAGTACACGGCGGCTTCCCCGTACTACGCGTTCGGGACCGAGCTGCTCGTGACCTACGGTGACTACTCCACCGTCGTGGTGGTTACCGACCGCGGGCCTTACGTAGCGGGCCGGGAGCTCGACCTATCCGCGGTGGCGGCCGATGAGATCGGCCTGACCTACGCCGGGGTGGACTACGTGGACGTGCAGGTCATCGAGTAAAGCCTCGAACCATCCGAGGTTCCCAGAAGGGCGGGCGCGGCGTTTATGCCGCGCCCGCTTTTTCGTGCCCGTGGCGGCGTTTCGCAACGGCGTTTCGCGGGGGTTGGAGCGGGCATATAATCCGGGCTGGAGGCTGCGGGGTCGAAAGGGTGAGGGACGGTGGACGACGGTCTGCAGGGGGTCAGGTACTTCGAGTTTCTGACCGAGGAGGAGCGGGAGGAGTTCCTTGAGGCCTCCAAGCCGGTCGCTTTCGGGGTGGGGGAGAGGATCATCGAGGAGGGGGCAGAACCCGGCAGTCTCTACGTGCTCGCCTCCGGTCGGGTCGAGGTCAGAAAACGACTGGTCGGGGGTCGGGACCGGCTGCTGGCCGAGATAGACGCGGGGAAAGAGCCCACGGTCGTGGGGGAGAGAGGCTTGCTCGGGGAGAGCGGGGCGTCGGCGACGGTGACGGCCGTGGGCGCCGTGAGGGGGGTCGAGATCCCGCGCCAGACCTTCAGGCGCATGGTCTCCGAGGGCCGCCCGGCCGCCTTCAAGCTCTCCTACCGCATCGCCCGCACCCTGGCCCGCAGGCTCACGCGCCTGGACGAGGAGGTCATCGAGGCGATAAGGGAGCTCGAGAGGCGGGGGGAGACCGACGTCGAGGCCTTCCGCGACAAGCTCATAACCGACTGGACTTTCTAGAGGAGGCAGGGGGAGATGCGGAGTACGCCAGACCTGGGTTCGGTGCCGGTCTTCAGGCACCTGGACGTCGAAGAGAGGGCCGAGCTGGAGGCGATGCTGGAGCCGGAGGACTTCGACGCGGGCCAGGCCATCTTCCGGGAAGGTGGCCCGGAGGAGAGGCTCTACGTCATCACCTCCGGCACCGTGGAGGTGCACAAGCGCGTGCTCCGCAAGCGTCGCCAGCACCTGGCGACTGTCCAGGCGCCAACCGTGGTGGGCGAGATGGGGCTCCTCACCGAGCCCCGGGCCGCCGCGACCGTCGAGGCCCTAACACCCGTCGAGGCCCACGGCATCGACAGGGACCGCCTGCTCGAGATGCTCGACGCGGATTCCCCGGCCGCGTGCAAGCTCGTCTTCGAGATCGGACGCACCCTCGCCGAACGCATGGCGAAGACGGACGAGACCGTGGCGGAGGTCATAGCCCGCCTCGAAGACGCCCAGTCCGGCGCCGGCGACGTGGACGTCTTCCGCGACCAGCTGGTACGGGACTGGAGCTTCTAAGGGCCGATCAGCAAGCGGGGGTTCGCCTCCGCTTTCGACACACCGGCCGTTTTCGGATTTCGGATCCTCTGTCGCCTTGGTTGGGGTTCCGTAGAGAACGCTCGTCAGCATCTCGTGCAGCAGGCGACGCTGGGCTGCGTCGAGGGGTGCCGCCGGCACGCAGTCCTCAACCCCCTCGACGACGGACTCGGCCTCGGAGACCGTCTTACTGCAGTCGGCGGTCAGCGTCAACCCGTACCGGCGACTGTCTTGGGGCTCGCGCCGGCTGTCCACCAACCCAAGCCCTTCCAGCTCGTCGATAAGGCCCACCATCGTTGACCTGTCGATCGCCAGTTTCTCGCCGAGGTCCCGCTGGGCGCTGGAACCCTCGTGGGCAATCGCGGTCAGAATGCCGTAGTGTGGCGGGCCTCGAGGGCCATAGGTGCCAGTGCCTGCTCGCACCTCTCCCGGCCCATCTGGGCGACCTTGGCGATCAAAACCCCGTGTTGCGCGCCAGGGCACCGGGCGGCAGGCCCACCCGTCCCGAAGGGCCCCTACGGCCCGACCGGTCCCGCGCCTCATCCGCCGGCGCGATGTCGCGCCCTCCCCCCGATTGCATTGCCCGGGCATACCGTTGTTCACCTGCACGTCGGGGTCACCCCGCCGGACTCCGCCGGTTTCAGGACCGACATGTTCCACCCCGGCGCTAGCCGGGAACACGGCTACCCGAACGTGCAACTCGTCCGGGACGACGAGGTCCGGCATCATTAAGCGGTTCGACGACCACCGGGCAGGTTCATGATGCGCTGCCACAACCTGGAGGGCGAGGACCGCATGATGATGGCGCGTTTCGAGGTCGTTTGGGGTCGACCACTGCCCATCTCGGAAGACTCGACAAGGTTACCGTCTTGGGTGGGCCCGTCTTCGCTAAAGACGCGAGGTTCGGATCAAGAGGAACCCGCGCAACGTTTGTGGTGTTCCTTACCGAAGGCCAACGGCCTTCCTACGGGCGCCACGCGTAAGGGCCCACCAACGAGCAGTTCGCCTGGCACTTCCGCCTCGACGACGAGGCCCGGTGGCTGGTCGCCGCCCGAAGGGGAATGCTAGTACCCCGGCACTGGCACCTCGTCGAACATCTCCTTGTCTTCCCCGCAGTCGGGGCACTTCTCCGGAAGCTCGCCCTCGACGCGGTAGCCGCAGTTGGTGCAGGCCCAATTCAGGGGTTCGGCCTCCCCCTCCGGCGGTTCGCTCGGCCAGTCGGTCATCCGTTCTCCTCTCCTCGGGTGTAGGTTCTACATTACCCGGACGGGCTGACGATTATTGCGCCGGTGCTAGACTCTCCGCTTTACGGACGCGACCGAAGAGGCCAACCCCGCATTGCACAAAGACGCATCATCCGCGCGCGAGCCCGCCAAGCGGTCGCGGGGCGTACCGCCGACAGGGCTCGTGCTGCTCTCCATCGGGTCGGTGCAGTTCGGGGCCGCCATCGCCAAGGGGCTCTTCGACTCCCTCGGTCCGGGCGGGACGGTACTGTTCAGGATCTCCCTCGCCGCGCTCGTCCTGCTCTTGCTGTGGCGCCCGAAGCTTGGTGGCTACGCCAGGCGGGAGTACGCGCTCGCCGCCCTCTTCGGGCTTGTCTTAGCGGGGATGAACCTCTCCCTCTACCTCGCCATAGACCGTATCCCGCTCGGCGTCGCCGTGACGCTGGAGTTCTTGGGGCCCTTGGGCGTCGCGGTCGCAGGGTCGCGCCGGCTGCTGGACGGTCTCTGGGTCGTGCTGGCGGCCACGGGCATCGCCCTCCTCGCGCCCCTGAACGTGCTCGGCGGAAACGACCTGAACCCCCTGGGCGTCCTGTTCGCGCTCTCGGCGGGCGTGCTCTGGGCCGGCTACATCCTCCTCAGCGCGAGGGTCGGGGGCACCTTCCCGGGCGGAACGGGACTCGTGATCTCCTTGTGCGTGGGCACGCTCGTCCTCCTGCCGGTCGGCATCGCCGACGGCGGGTACGCTCTGCTCGACCCGAGGTACCTGTTGGCGGGCCTGGGCGTGGCGATCCTCTCCTCCGCCGTGCCCTACTCCCTAGAGCTTGAAGCCTTGAGAAAACTGCCCACCCGCGTCTTCGGAGTCCTGATGAGCCTGGAGCCGGCCGTCGCCGCCCTCGTCGGCTTCCTGGTCCTGGACGAACTCCTGGGCCTCCGCGCCGTCGCCGCCGTGGTGCTGGTCACAGTCGCCGCCGCCGGCGCGTCGTTGTTCGCCAAAGGGGGGCCATGATCACAGGAAAGGCCCTGATAGAGCGCGGCTGGGCCGAGGGGCCGCCTATCGGTCTCACCGGGAGGACGAGTTCACGGACGTGCTGCGGCGCAGCACGAAGTTTGGGGCGGGTTCCAGGTACGAGGACGACCGGCCGGGCCGCGAGGTCCTCGACGACCCTGCGTGGGAGGCCACGCCTTTCCTCAAGGGTCTAAAGGACACGGGCCGCGCCCAGCTCGGCACCTCCTGATCGGGCAACCATTTGGTCGAGCGGGGTATCTTAGAGGCGCTTGGCGAGGTCGAGGAAGATGACGAAGGGGCTTTGGTGCCGGGGGGAGGTGCCTGACGCTGCTCTCGCACTGCCCGCTCAGGACAGTAAAGTAGGGCTAACGGTTAGAAACCCCGCGCCAGGGGCCGTCTTGGCGGGACAATCACCTACTTCGTCCACTCCCGTGAGACGACTACCTCCACCTCGACGGGCACCTTCTCCAGTATCCTCTCCCCGGCCCGCGTCATCGCGCCGCGCATCTTCTCAGATACGTCGGGGGCCAGGTCGTCCCTGCACTCCACAACAAACTCGTCGTGGATAGAGTTGACAAGGTGGGCGTCCATGCCCTCCAGCTCCTGGCGCATGTACGCGAGGGCGAGCTTGGCGATGTCGGCGCTGGAATTGTGCGTCACTACGCCGCTGGCGGCGAACCTCTCCGTCTCGCTGTTGATGACGTCGTACATCCCTACCCACTCGTCCGTAACCTCGACCGACCGCACCTTCTGGGCCCCACCATACGCGGCGGAGCTAGCGTCCTTGCCCTTGTAGGGAGATGCCACGACGGCTTCGGCTTTCTCCTGCTTTGCCGGGTTCATGAAACCGACTTCGGAGCAGAACAAGGGTACGTCCTTTTTCATGACCCGAACGTTCACGCGGGTGTCATAAACCCCGATCCTGCTCCGTATGCCAAGCAGCAGCAGTGCCTCCTGAACCTCCCCGGCCCATACGAGGTGTGTCTCGTCGCGTTCGAAGGTAAGCACCGGGCCGTCGGGATGCGCGGTGCCATCGCCATCGAACAAGCCTCGCAGGTACCCGCATAGAACGCTCCGGCTTCGCCATGCCACGTCGGGTACCCGCTCTTTTATGCCCATGTCCTTCATCTGCCGGGCTAGGCCCGTACAGGAGAAGGTCAGGTGGTGCAACCTCTTCGGTTGATGCTCCGTCGCCCGCGTCCGGTGCGTGACGTGCCCGAGCCTCTCTGTCAGGCGGAGCAACTTGGGCAGCAAGACTTCCTCGTGTTCGGCGACGAGGAGGTGGATTTGACGCTCGCCGACACCTCCGTCCGACGCGATGCGGCCCAGCCACTCTCCCAACTCTTCGCGGGTCCCTATCTCGTTCAGGTCGGCGGTGTTGGCGTTCCACGCGCGTCCCCCTCCGGCAGGGGACACGGAGAGATCCAGCTCCCATTTTCCCGGCCCGTGGGCCAGCACTACGCGCTCTTGCGCCCGTATCTCCCCGGCCTTCTTCCACGCCTCGCCACCGTTGTTGTTGCGCACCAGGAACTTGTGGTCCGGGCTGCTCTCGACGACGTGTCGGCCCTCGAGCAGGACCCGGACCAACCTCTTCTTTCCACTGTTGATAACCGAAGCTTTCGAGAAACGCTCCCCGTCCCATACCGAAACGACTTGCCCGGCCAGGGACCGTATCGGTACGTAGCCTCGCGACTTCTCGAAGATCCTCGTCTCGCCCACCACGCAGCCTTGAATTGGGTAGTTCATGGCCTCCCGGCGCATCGCGCCGCGGTCGTCTTCGACGGGGTCGTTGCCGAACTTGCGGACCCGGCCCGCGAGGGTCCGCAGGGTGCGGTCCCTCGTGGCCCGGCTGGCGGTCCTCTGCAGGAAGCGCTGGACCTTCGGGTAGTTGGCGAAGTACTCGTCTATGAGCTGGCGCCCGCGGGCCTCGTCGGTGCCGAGCTGGGCGGAGAGGCTCTTCGCGCCGCGGCCGTACATGAGGCCGAAGTTTATGCGCTTGGCGTCCGAGCGCTGGTCCTTGGTGACCTCATCCATCGCGATCCCGTACATCGTGGCCGCTGTCAGGCTATGCAAGTCTTCGCCCTCCCGGAAGGCCTCGACGAAAGCGGGGTCGCCCGAGACCTCCGCTAGTATCCTGAGCTCTATCTGCGAGTAGTCAGCTATGACGAGGGTGTGACCGTCCTCGGCGACAAAGCAGCGGCGGAACTCTTCTTCGTGCGGGATCTGCTGGATATTGGGGTTGGCGCACGCCAACCGTCCGGTGGGCACCCGGCACTGGAGAAAGTTGGCGTGGATGCGTCCGGTCTTGGGGTGGATGAACTTCGGATAGGTCTCCAGGTAGGTGCCGAGTTTTTTCTGCAGCTCGCGGTAGCGGAGCAGGGCCTTGGCGGCCGGGTGGTCCACCTTCAGGAGCGTCCACACCTTCGTGTCGGCGAGCTCGATGCCGATGGACCGGAAGGCGTCCGTGATCTGCTGCGGGCTGTTCAAATTGAGCCGGGGACCTAACCCCTCCAGCGGCAACACGCCCTCCGGCTCCGGAAAATGGGACTCCAGCGCGAGCGCCGCCTCGTCCCGCCGTTCCCTGACGGTTTTCTCCAGCTCTTTCCACCGCGCCACGTCGAGCTTGACGCCGGCGAGCTCCATCTCCGCTATGGAGCAGACGGCCGCGAACTCTATCTTCGAGACCCGGCCGAGCTCCTCGGCCTCCAGCGCTTCGAGCAGCTTCTCCCGCAGCGGAAGCAGGACCGCTGCGTCGCGTGCGGCGTACTCCAACTGCCGCTCCGTGAGCTTCCCGGACCAGTCGCTCCGTTGCTCGGCCTTGTCCGGGGACTCGTCCAGGTAGCGCTCCGCCACCGCGTCCAGCCCGTAGGCCGCGCCCTGCCTTCCCCCGTCCAACAGCTGCGCGGCGAGCATGGTGTCGAAGACGGGCGCGAGGGCGACGCCGTGCAGTTCCTTTAAGAACTGGTAATCGAACTTCGCGTTGTGCAGCGCCTTGACCGGGCCGCCCTCCAGCGCCTCTTTCAAGGGAGTGATGTCTCTGACCTCGAAGAGGTCGATAACGAAGGTTTGCTCCGGGGTGGCCAGCTGCAGCAGGCGCGCCTCGCCGTCGCGGGGGGAGAGGCTCGTGGTCTCAGTGTCCGTGCCGACGGCCTCGACCCCTCTAATCGCGCCCGCGACCTCGGGAAGCTCCCTCGCGTCCGTGACGAGGCGGTACGTTGTGCTCCTGTTTTCCATCGTCGGATTCTAGCAGGGGGAAGGGTGAAATAGGGTTCACGTGGCGGTCCCGCGGGTGGGGTAAAATCCTACCAATGGGCGGATCTTTCAAAATAGGCCGGGCGTTCGGCATAGAGGTGAGAATCCACTGGACGTTCTTTCTGCTGCTGGCCTTTTTCTTCTTTGTGGGGATCAGAGGCGACGGGAACGTCGGCGTGGCGCTCGTCACCTCCGGGATCATCGTGGCGCTGTTTTTCTGCGTGCTGTTGCACGAGTTCGGGCACTCGCTGGTCGCCCAGAGGCTCGGCATCGAGGTCCCGGACATAACCTTGCTTCCCATAGGCGGGCTGGCACGGCTCAAGTCTCTGCCGGAGAACCCGTGGGACGAGGTCAAGATCGCCGTGGCCGGTCCCCTGGTCAACGTGGTGCTCGCCCCGATCTTCTTCGGCGCAGCCCTCCTGCTGGGCGCGGATCTTCTGAGCACCGTGAACGTCCTGCAGGGCGCCAGCTCGGCGGGTCAGGTGCTCGCCTACCTCGGGCTCATGAACGTGGCGCTCGCGGTCTTCAACCTCATACCGGCCTTCCCGATGGATGGCGGGCGCGTGCTGCGCGGCCTGCTCGCCACGCGCCTCGGCACCGTGCGCGCCACGGACATCGCCTCCACCGTCGGGCAGGTCTTCGCCGTGGGGTTTTTTATCCTCGCCTTCGCCACCAACAATTTTTTGCTCGCCTTCGTTGCCCTGTTCATCTTTTTCGGGGCGAGCGGCGAGGCCCAGATGGTCCGTCAGAGGGAGACGATGCGCGGTCTGCTCGTCTCGGACGTGATGGGCTCCAAACGGCGCACGGAGACCGTCACGCCGTACCACACCTTCGGGCAGGTCTTCGAGGCCGTCCTGCACGGCTACCAGGAAGACTTTCCCGTGGTGGACGAGGAAGGGCGGCTCGTCGGCATCATCACGCGCGGTGAGATCATGGCCGCCGCCCACTCCCCGGAGCGCTACTCGAGCGTCCGCGATCTTATGAAGACCGAGTTCCCTACCGTCTCCCCAGAGGCCGACCTCTTCACCGACGGCAACCGCATCCTGCAGGAGAGCGGCCTCCGGGCCCTCCCCGTCGTGAAAGACGGCGACCTCGTCGGCATGCTCACCACCGACGACGTTGGTCAGGCCGCCCTCCTGCGCGACCTGCGCAAGCCCAGCCGGTAGAGGGGACCGTGCGGGTAGCTTCCCTGTTCCCGAGCGCCACCGAGATGGTCCACTTCGCCGGCGCTGTCGAAACCCTCGTCGGCGTCACCCACGAGCGCGACCATCCGCCCGGCGTCGAGAGGCTAACAAAGCTGATGAGCCTGGGATAGATCCTACCCTCTCTGGAGCCGAAATAGACGCCGAGGTAAACCAGCCGGTCACCGGCGAAGAAAGCATCTACGCGCTCGACGCCGACGGGCTCGAAAGCCTCGCCCCCGACATCGTCATAACCCGGGGCCTCTGCGCAACGTGTGCGCCATCACGACGTGCCTCGTGGAAGGGGTTATCTTCGGCCTTAGGAGCGATCCTGACCTGCTGGTTCTCAACCCGACCTCCCTGGAAGCGGTCCTGGGCGACCCCGTCAGGATCGGGGACGCGCTGGGCCGCGGGGAAGGGACGAGCAAGAAGCTGGCTATCCTCCGTGATCGCCCCGACAAGATCGGACAGACCGTCGCCGGCCTGCCGCGCCCTGGCGACGGGTGCATCGAGTACCTCCACCCCGACGCTTTCGCAGGCGCTGCGGACCGCGGGGACGCGGCGCGCCTCTCTTATTATGCGAGGTCCCGGGGTGAGCACGGCTGGGAGGGGCATCGATCACGCAAAGCGGGCAGACGGTGCTCCCGATGGAGGCGCCGTTCGGGGACAGGCTCCAGAAGGACGCTGTTACGTCTGTCTGACGCTTTGGCCCTAGAGCCCGTAGTATACTCGCGAATCCCCGAGGCGTGATCCGAAGATAGATTCAGGGCGCTGTGCAGGTATGGGAAGTTTAATACCGTGTCCCCGTCTACGGAGGCCCGAATAATCTCGAGGTCTTCGTCTACCGTGCAAAGCTCCGCGGGTAGAAGATAGTAACCGGTGCCAAGCGCCCGTTCAACAAGTCCGCCCTCCACCTCGACGTACTTTGGGGAGCGTCGCCAAGCCCCTCACCGCGGTGGCAGACAGCACGGACCCCGCACCCGCATAGAACAGGGGGAGAATTGTTTAACGGAAGGGGCCGCGCCTCGGGCGTGGCCTCACTCGCGCCCGGAAGACGGATTCGCTAGACTCTTTTCCGATGAAGCCATTGGTCGAAGAGGTCGAGGCGCTCGTGGCCCGGGTTGGGACCCACCCGGTGTGGGGCTACGGCCACTGCCTGCGGGTCCACGCCCTGGCAGAGGAGTTGGCCCGCGCGGAAGGGATCTCCTGCGACCCGGAGATCCTGCGCGTCGCCGTACTACTGCACGACATCGGGCTGTATAAGGCGTACGCGATGCGGGAACCGGCGGACCACGCCAAGCGCTCGGCCGCGGTCGCCCAACGCATCCTCAACGACGCGGACTTCCCGCCGCAGGCCACGAGGACAGCGATGGAGGCCATCGAGGCCCACCCGCCCGGGGCGCCCCCCGTCTCCGGCGCCGAGGCGACCGTCCTCAAGGACGCCGTCGCCCTCGACTACCTCGGCGTCGTCGGCCTCTCTCGGGTGCTCGCCATGGTCGGCTCCGAGAAAGACGTCGGGGACATAAGGGCCGCCGTCTGGCACGCCGAGAGCCTTAGGCGCCAAATCCCCGATCTCCTCGTCCTGGAGACGAGCAGGGACATCGCCCGCCGCCGCAACAAAGAGACGGACCGTTTCGTGGAAGACCTCAGGGACGCCACGGCGGGCCTGAAGCTGCTGTAGGAACCGCGCCGGCACGCCGCCCCCGGCGGCGTGCCGGCTAGCCCGCCAACAGGTAGATGCCGGCGACGAGGCTCGCGGCGCCGATGATGAGCATCCTTATCCCCGCGACGACGTGGATGCCCCGCTCGGAGATCGGGCCGATGCCGCCGCGTTGGCCCTTGCCGCCGCGCAGGAGGGCGTAGGCGGCGAAGGAGAGGGCGGCGAGGCCCACTAGGGCGAGGAGGATACCGAAGGTCGTGGCGGACTGCATCGCCGCCTAGCCCGCGCCGTTGCCCCTGGCGTGGGACATGCGGGAGAGGAGGGTGCGAAAGCGGGGGTCGGAGTGGAGGGGGGCGAACTCCAAGGCGCTCTCGAAGTGGTCCGCGTCGCTCTCGCCGGCCTCGACGGCTCGCTCTATAAAATTCAGCGCGTCCTCGTACTCGCCGCGCCGTGCCCGGATGCTCGCGAGGGCGGAGAGGGCCGGGGAGTATTCGGCGTCGGCGGCGACGGCGCGCTCCAGGATCTCCTCGGCCGTTTCCAGGTCGTCGGATGTGTAGTAGAGGCTCGCGTAAGAGTAGAGGGCCCGAGGGTTTCCGGGGTCCGTCTTCAAGGATTCTACGAAGTGTTCTTCTGCCTTGGCGGTCTCGCCGCGGCGCTCGTGCAGGATGCCGAGTTCCAGGTGGGCCTCCGGGTTCTCGGGATCCAAGGAGAGGACGGTCCGGTAGGCCTCCGCGGTCCCCTCGTCGTCCCCCGACGCCAGCCTGACCTCGCCCAAGGTCATGAGGTGACGGATCTCGTCCCGACCCAGGGCCACGGCCTCTTCGGAGAGCTTGAGGGCCTCCTGCAGGTCCCCGCCCTGCGAGAGCAGGTGCGCGGCGAGCTCGTCCCTTATCTCCGGCGAGCCCGGGCAAACTTCGAGGCCCCGCCGGAAGGCGGCCTCGGCCCGGTCGATGTGGCCGTTGCGGGCGTGGCAGATCCCGAGGTTCGCGTGGGCCTCCCACCACTCGGGCGTCTCGGCAATGACCTCCTCGTAGGCCGCGACCGCCTCGTCGTAGCGGCCGAGCATGTCGAGGGCGTTGGCCCTGAAGGTGAGCGCCCCGCTGCGCTGCTCCACCTCCGTCGCCGCCTCGACGGCCTTCTCGAAAAAGGCGTAGGCCTCGGCGAAATCCGCCGCGTCGAAGAGAGTGAGGCCGGCGTTTATGAGCATGTCGGCGTCCTCGGGGTGGCGGCCGGTCCAGCGCTCGAAGGTGGCCTTCGCTAGCGCCGGCTCGCCCATGAAGCCGTAGTAGCGGCCGAGTTCGACGTAGGCCTCCGGGTATCCGGGGTCTGCCTCGATGGCCCGCTCTAGGTGGTGCACGATCTTGAAGGGTTCGTCCCGGCCCAGGGCCACCAGCGCGAGCCCCATCCGCGGCGCTACCCACTCGGGCTCGATCTCCAGGGCGTCCAGGAATCTCGCCTCCGCTTCCTCCAAACGACCCAGGTCCAAAAGCGCCCTCCCGACCGCCTCGATGGCCTCTGGGTTCTCGGGCGCGGCCTCCAGGGCCTGCTCGAAGCGGGAGAGGGCCTCCTCGATCAGGCCCTCGCTCGCCATGGTCTCGCCCTGCTCAAGATACTCCTCGTACTCCATATCCCCATTAAAACAGATAGGTCCCGGGAGGAGTGTGTACAATCTCCCGCGTACACGAACGCGCTCGCTAACCGGAAAGGCGCACCGTTTTGAAGGACCCTCCCGCGCCCGTGCGGCTGGAGATTCGCTACGGCGACCTCGACCCCTACGGCCACGTCAACAACGCCGTCTATCTCGCCTACTTCGAGCAGGTCCGCCTGGCCTACTGGCGCGCTCTGGCCGACCTCGCCGGTATCGAGAAGCTCGAGGCCGGCGACGTTTCCGGCGCTCGGTTCGTGATCGCAGAGACCAACCTCCGCTTTAAGGCCCCGGTCTTTTTCGAAGACGCCCTCCACGGCGCCGCGACGGTGCCGTGGGTCGACAACCGCTCCTACGCCATGCACTTCGAGCTCCGCACCGGCGAGGACTTCCAGACGGGCACAACCACCTGCGAGGGCTCTGCCGCCCACGTCTTCTTCGACCCCCTAAAGGCCGCCGTCCAACACCGGCCCGGCTGGTTCCTCCCGACCGTCGCCGCCCTCGAAGGCCGACCGGAAGCGGACTTCACCCCGCCGGAGCGCTAGCCCGCAGACGGTCGGCGCGGCCGCGGCGTGCTAGGGTGGGGCGGGTTGTCCGAAAGGAGACCGTCGTGGGGCACCAGAACATAAAAGGCGAGATGGTCCCGTCACTGGGGTTAGGCACGTACCGCCTCACCGGCGAGACGTGCGTGGAGGCCGTGGGGCGCGCGCTGTCTATGGGCTACAGGCACGTCGATACGGCCCAGATGTATGGCAACGAGGCCGAGGTCGGGCGGGGGATAAAGGATTCGGGGGTTGACCGCGGGGAGGTCTTCCTGACCACCAAGGTCTGGCCGAGCGACTACGAGCACGACAGGGTCGTCTCGACGACCCGCGAGAGCCTCAAAAAGCTCCGCACGGAGTACGTGGACCTGCTCCTGATGCACTGGCCCGGAGGGGGCGGCGTGCCGCTTGGCGAGACCCTCGGCGCGATGCGCGATCTGCAGGAGGGGGGAAGCGTCCGCCACGTCGGGGTCAGCAATTTTTCCCCGGCCCTGACAGAAGAAGCCGCCGAACACGTCGGCGTCTTCTGCAACCAGGTCGAGTACCACGTCTACAGGGCCCAGGACGCCCTTCTGGACCAAGCCCGGCGGATGGACCACCTCCTCGTCGCCTACCGCCCGCTCTCCCGCGGCAACGTCGAGAAAGACGCCACGCTCCGCGAGATAGGCGAGGCGCACAAAAAGACCGCCGCCCAAGTCGCCCTGCGCTGGCTCGTGCAGCAGGAGAAGGTCTCCGCCATCCCCAAGGCCACCGGCGAAGACCACCTCAGGGCCAACCTCGACGTCTTCGACTTCGGGCTCACAAACGAGGAGATGGGCCGCGTCTCCTCGCTGCGCGGGTAGGTCGTCCGGTGCGCGCCCGCGAGCTCGGGTTGGAGGTAAGGCGTCCTGCCCCCGGCCCGAACGACGCGATCACGGACGTCGGGGGCGTGCGCGTTGGGCACTCGAGACGATCACTCGGGGGGATGGACCGCTGGTCGTGGGTGAAGGACCCGTCAGGACGGGCGTCACGGTAGTCTGTCCGCGGGAGGGGCTGGCGCGGGACGAGCCCGCGTACGCCGGGTGCCACAGGTTCAACGGCAACGGTGAGATGACGGGGCTTGAGTGGATCCGGGAGGCGGGAGCGCTCACGACGCCCGTAGGCATAACCAACACCCATAGTGTGGGCGTCGTGCGCGACGCCCTCGTGGCGGCCGAGCTCGAAGCGCGGTCCGACGCGGACGAGTACTGGTCCTTGCCGGCCGTCGCCGAGACTTACGACGGCACCCTCAACGACATCAACGGCCAGCACGTCACAGCCGGCCACGCCAGCGAGGCGCTCGCGAACGCGGCCGGCGGACCCGTGACCGAGGGCTCCGTGGGCGGGGGGACGGGCATGATCTGCCACGAGTTCAAGGGCGGCATCGGCACCGCCTCGCGGCGCATCCCCGAAGAGCGGGGCGGATGGACGGTCGGGGCGCTGGTCCAGGCCAACTACGGGAGCAGATCCAAGCTGCGCGTGGACGGTGCCCCCGTGGGTTGCGTCCTGACCACCGACCGGGTGCCCTCCCCGTTCGCCAGCGAGAAAAACGAGCGGCCAGGACGGGCTCGATCATCGTGGTCCTCGCCACGGACGCCCCGCTCCTCCCCGGCCAGTGCGACCGGCTGGCGCAGCGGGCTGGCGTTGGCCTCTCCCGCATGGGCGGGGGCCTCGACGACGGCAGCGGCGACATCTTCCTGGCCTTCGCCACCGGCAACCGCGGCCTCCCGAGGGTGGGGGCGTCGGAGGTGCCGCTAACCGTGCCCGTCCGGACGGTGCCCAACGAGCGCATGACCCCGCTTTTCCAGGCAGCGGCGGAGGCTACGGAGGCCGCGATCCTCAGCGCCCTGCTCGCGGCGGGCACCGTGACCGGCCGCGACGGTATCACGGCGCACGGGCTCGCGCCGGGGCTGCTGCTCGGCGCCCTGGACGAGGCCCGCCCGCTCGTTGGACGGCGGGGGCGACCCGAGAAGCCCGATCACTAGCTCGTTGGTGGCCCGATAGGTCTCGACGGCTACGCTGGAGGGTTCTACCTCGTAAACCCCGGGGTCATAGGTTCCCGATCGATCGCCGCCCGGTTGTCGGCCGCTCTTTCGTCTGCTCGGACTGGTGAACCTTAGGTCGCCGAAAGGGGCGCTTCCGTTATCCACGCTAGCATACTAGGGATTTTGGTCTCCGAAACGGGGAGTCCGGAGAGTTCCTCGGCCTCGTCCAGCACCGCCAGCAGCGCCTCTAGCGTGGGATCGGCCGCCTCCGATCGGCGCCCGCCGCGGCGGACCTTCATCGGGCGGATCGGCTCCAGGGGCAACTCCACCCAGGCCTCCCGCCCGGCGCCCGCCGGCTCGGGCCCGCTACAGATCACCACCCGCGGGTCCAAACGCGCCAGTGCC
>CADCUZ010000018.1:15442-15979 GCA_902806015.1 uncultured Rubrobacteraceae bacterium | reverse complement strand
GGTTACGTTGGCTGGGTCGATGCCGAGGATGAGAGAAACCTCTCGCAGATTCCTTCCACGAGCGATCCGCGCGAATTGGCCCAAGCCTTGATCGAATCGAGAAAGCGGGAGAGGGCGAAGACTCTAAGAGTGGGAAGGCTAGAACAACGGCTTCTCGATGGCGAAAAACAAGCACGCGATATGAGCCAAAAGCTACAAAAATCGAACCGCAAGCGGCGACGCCTCTTTGAGCGAATCAGCAAACTCGAGCAGCAGCTCGAGAACGTGCGCGCCTCTCGGGTTTGGAAGCTGGCGGAGAGACTACGTCACATCAAGGTTTGGTTTGAGAATTTACGCAGGACCTAATGGTAGACAGAAGCGTTTCCCAGGTTCCCAAGAAATGCACCGCCAAGCACCTTCTATCCGCTGCGCTGCATAGCTGCCCACTCCTTCGACCGCAATAGATGCGTTACTGTCGGCGGGTGACCGACGGTGGAGTCTGCTCTTCCTTGCCATCGTAGACTACGGGTCGGTTAGAGGATCATGGATGGTCGCGCC
>CADCUZ010000018.1:0-15432 GCA_902806015.1 uncultured Rubrobacteraceae bacterium | reverse complement strand
TGTTGACGAAGACGGCTCTTCATCGAACAACAACTAAGCCTATTTTGTGTGCAAACGCCATAGAAAACGTAGACTTGACCAATACCCCACAACGGGATAGCATCACCCGCTGAACAGGAGCGTGAGCAAAGGGGTGGGCGTCGGTGGACGAGTTCGACGCAAGAACTGGCGTATCATCCGAGACGGCGACCCCGGGCACGTTAAAGCGCGGCGTAGTCATTGAGGAATTGCGCTTGGTATATGTTCCCGTCTCGAAGGCGGCGTGCACGTCGCTGAGGTGGCTGCTAGCGGACCTGATCGGGCTCCCGCCGGAGAGCTTCGAGGACCCCGCGAAGTTCCGCGCCACCCAGGGGCAGACGATCCAGAACGTACACAAGTGGCCACCGCAGTACATCGTCCAGCGCGCCGACCCCGGCTGGCTGGAGGAGGTGGCGGAGGACGATAACTGGTTCCGATTCAGCGTCGTCAGGGACCCGGCACGCCGCCTCTGGTCCGCCTGGCAATCGAAGCTGCTCCTGCGGCAGCCGGGGTTCGTGGAGGCTTTCGGCGGGGAGTCGTGGTTCCCCGGCATTCCCTCATCGGCGGAGGAAGTGCTAGAGAGCTACGAGCGATTCGTCGCCGCCCTCGAGAGGGAAGACGAGGACCGGCGGCCGAGTGACGCGCACTGGAAGCTGCAAACGGAGCTCCTGGGGGCCGCTGCGCCCGCGCTGAACCATATTGGACGGGTAGAGGCGCTAGGCGACACGCTCAAGCTCCTCGGCGAGCACGTGGCCCCCTTCGGCAAGGAGTTGCCGCCGATGCGCCGCGAGAACGTGACCCCCCTGCCGTACCCCGGCGGCCTGTTGAGCGAGGAGACCGCGCGCGTTATCCGCGAGTACTACGCGCCCGATTACCGCGCTTTCGACTACCCCGAGCCGGAGGCAAACCCGCCCTCCGAAGAGGCGGCCCGGGGGTGGAAGGAGCGGGCCGGCATCCTGCTCGACTCCGTGCGGTTGCTCATCTCGCACAACGAACGCCTGAACACGCTCAACGAATCGATGCAGGACGCGAGGCGTCAGGCCGCCACAACGCGCAAGAACAGCGAGGGCTTGCGCCGGGAGGCGGCGAAGCGGGACAAGCAGGTCGTCCGTTTCCGCAACAGGGCGAACTCCCTCGAAGGGCAGGTGGAGTCCCTCGAAGGGCAGGTGGAGTCCCTCGAAGGGCAGGTGGAGTCCCTCGAAGGGCAGGTGGAGTCGCTGCGCGAGTCTCTGCAGAAGATACAAGGGTCAAGCACGTGGCGCTACACCGCGCCGGCCCGCCGGCTGATCGAGGAGGCCAGGCGCGCGAAGGGGAGGCTGCAGGGGGGCGGCACGCCGGGCTAGAACGACCGTCCGCCGCGGGCACCCCGGGCGGGATCGAGGCTCTGCGAGCGCTCGGGGGGTGCCGGAACCTACCCGCTCACCCCTCCGGTTTTCCCTCCCCGCTTTCCCGGGACCGCAGGCGGCCGAGCACGCCCCTCGCCCAGGCCCTGACGCGGCCGAGGGCGGTAAGGGCCTTCCAGCTGCGGGAGGCCGTTATTGCCTTGAGGTGATCCTCGGCGATCCGCCTGCGCCGGCGCGTGAATTCCAGCTCCTCTCTCATGGCCGAAGCCCCCGCCCTGGCGTTGAAAAAGGCGTCCAGCAGCCTCTCCGGGCGTTCTCCATCGAGGCTGTCTACGAGCTTCATGTACCGCCGGGAGACGGTCACAAGGTGGGTGCCCACCAGGTCGTTCACGCTTCCCAGTTCCTTTGAGGCTGCGTTTTTTATGAGGAGGTTCGGGCTCCCCTGCAGGACCCCGGAGTACTTGTCGTACTTGCCGCCCAGGTTCAGGTCGCGGCGTTCGGCGATCTCGTGCCGCACCTGCCCGTAGATGCCGTCAACGAGCTTGTAGTGCAGGAGCAGCCCGGTAAAGTCCGCCACGCGGGCGTTGCCGGCCCAGTGGTCCGAGAGGTCCATGGGCTTCAGCCTCCCGTCGAGAAAGACGAGGGGGTGCTTGGTTAGCAGCGGGCTGCCGCCGAAGACCCTCCTGTGCACCCCTCCCCACAGGAGCTCGATCTCCTCGTTGCCCAACACGTTCCCGACGTCCCCGATGTCCGAGTAGGGACGCGACCGCACGTCCGAGATGTCGTAGAAACGGTACGACTCTTTCAGGCCCCCTCCGCCCGCGCGGGCGTCGTCCTCGCGAAGCGGCCTCCCGGGAAACATGTCCAGCATGTGGGAGACGACCGCCGTGTAGGCGTTCTCGTTGAGGTAGCCCAGCAGGTCCCCTATCCCCACAACGCCCGAGAACGGGTAGTCGAAGAGCTCGTCCACGTCCACGCTCAAAGTCCACCGGTCCCGCCCGAAGCGCTCTATGAGGTAGCGCTTGAAAGCGATGTTGTACCGCTTGTACGGAAGCCCGGTCCGCAGCACGGTCACGTCGTCGTGAACTTTAAGGGTGTCGATGGTGTTGTCGGTAGAGCCGTTGTCCAGAAAGACGATGTGCTTCGCCCCCAGGGAGAGGTAATGCTCGACGAAGGACTCCACGTAGGCGCTCCCGTTGCGCACGAGGACCAGGACCACGAGCTCCTCCCGCCCGTAGCCCACCCGCCGGGGGCCGTGGAGGTGCTCGACGTCCCCCTCCACCTCGCGCGCCTGAGCCCGCTCCAGCGAGGGGCTGTCCGGCACGTCGGTCCTGTAGCGGCCACGGGCGAGCCGGCCGCGCTGCTCGTTGCCTTCTCTCTCGGCCTCTTCGGACACCCTCCGACCTCCCCGCAAGACAGCTACGCCACCTTAATCGGGAACCCGCCGGTTCGCCACCCGCCGGACGCCGCCACGGTTGATAAGCCCTCGTCTCCTCTGCTAGTTTGGCGGGGTAGTCCCCGGTTCCCACGGGCTAAGGAGATCCTATGCGTGCCAGAGAAAACGCGGTGAGGCCCCTTCTCGCCCTGTTCGTGGTATCCGTCCTTCTCGCCGCCCTGGTTGCCGGCTGCGGTGGGGGCGACCAGTCAGGGAACGAGAGGGACAAAAAGCAACAGGGAGGCAAGGCCGCTGATACGGGCGGGTCCGACAGGAAGATAGCGCTCGGCACGATCCGGGCCTTCGAGGAGGACAAGAGGAAGGTATACCTGAAGCCGGCCGCGGAGGCCCGGGGCGAAAAGCAGCTGTCTTTCAAGGTCAATAAGAGGGCCGACATCACGCTCGGCGGCAAGAAGGCCGAGATCGGCGACATCGCGAGGGGCCAGCAGGCCCAGATCGGGTACGTCGACCGCGCTAAGGGCCCGGGCCGGGCACTTAGCGTGAACCTCTTCGGGGTCCCGGGGCAGGAGCCCTCCGAAGAGGGCGGGAACGCGAACTAGGAACGGGCGAGGCACGTCCCGCGCCCGGAGACCGGACTCGAGGCCAGGATGAAGGTGCTCCTGACGGGCGCCACGGGGCTGCTCGGGTTCGAGCTGCTGACGCTGCTGCTCGCGGAGGGGCACGAGGCGCGCTGCCTGGTTCGCGTGGGGAGCCCCAACGCCTCGCGGCTCGACGGGGAAGGAGGAGAGCTCTTCCGCGGGGACGCCTCCGACGAGGGAGACCTCTGCCGGGCGCTCCGCGGCGCGGATGCCCTCCTGCACGTCGCCGGAATAGAGTACGCCCCCTCCGTTGTGGGGGCGGCCCGCCGCGCGGGCGTCGCCCGGCTGGTAATCGTCGGCAGCACGAGCGCGCACTCGGCCTACGATTTCCGCTCCGGCCCGAAGCGGCGCATGGAAGAGGTTGTACGCGCCAGCGGGCTCGACTGGACGGTGGTCCGACCGACCATGATCTACGGCTCCGAGCGCGACAAGAACGTCCACCGTCTCCTGCGCTTCCTGGACCGCTCCCCGGTCTTTCCCGTGTTCGGCCCCGGCACGAACCTCTGGCAGCCCGTCTACCACGAGGACTGCGCCCGCGGCGTCTACGAGGCCCTCGTCCGCCCCGCCGCCGTCGGCCGTTCCTACGACCTGCCCGGCGCCGAGCCGCTCCCCTACGAGGCGCTGGTCGAGACGGCCGCGCGCGCCCTGGGCAGGGAGCCACGCCTCGTCCGGCTGCCGCTGGAGCCCATACGCCGGACGCTGCTCCTCACGGAGGCGCTGGGGCTGCCGCTGCCGATCCGGAGCGAGCAGGTGCTCCGGCTGCGGGAGGACAAAGCCTACCCCTACGACGACGCCCGCCGCGACCTCGGCTACGCGCCCCGTCCCTTCCGCGAAGGCATAAAGCTGGAGGTCGCCCGGTTGCGTGCGGTCGGGCTAGTGAGGCCGAAACCCGAGTAGTGTTACACTGATCCCGTGCGGCACACAAAGGAGCGGGCATGGCGAACCTGACGATCACGGTGGACGAGGAGACGGTGAAGAGGGCCAGGATTCGGGCTCTTGAGGAGGGCACGTCGGTGAACGCGCTGCTGCGGGACTACCTAGAGGATTACGCGGGCGTGCGGCGGGGACGGCTGGAGGCATGGCGCAAGATCCAGGAGCTCGCCAAGAGTTCGGGCATGGGGAGCGGTGGCCGAGGGTTGCCGAAGCGGGAAGAGCTGTACAACCGGCCGATCGTGAGAAACCGGCCCGAGGGGCCGTTGTAAGGGAGAAACAATGCCCCCGTTTTTCGATACCAACATCCTGATCTACTCGGTGGATAGGGACGCGGCTACCAAGTCCGGCCCGGCGGGCGAGTTGGTAGAGGCGCACCTGGTACGGGGCAACGGCGCGATTTCGGTCCAGGTTCTCCGTGAGTTCTACTCGGCTTCTAGAAGATTACGCAGCCCGCTCTCGGAGAGGCAGGCCCAGGAGATGGTCGACTATTTCTCGACCTTCAGGACGCTGTCCGAGGACGTAGGAATCGTGCTAGGTGCTGCCCGTCGTACCAGAGAGATGTCCGTCTCTTTCTGGGATGCCCTGATCGTGGAGGCCGCGTTGAAGTCCGGCGCCGACCGGCTCTTCACGGAAAACCTGCAGCATGGGCAGGTCATAGAGGGGATGCGTGTCGAGAACCCGTTCTTGTAGGGGACGGTCGGGGTGACGACCGGGACGGTGGTCGCCGGGGGGTTGGCGTTCCTGGTCGCGGGTGCGCTCGTGCCGCTGCTCGTGAAGTACGCCGTCGGACGGAGCCTGCTCGACGTGCCGAACCTCCGCTCCTCCCACGAGGTCCCGACGCCGCGGCTCGGCGGGGTCGCCATCTTTACCGGCACGCTGGCCGGGGTTGCGGTCCTGCGGCCAGAAGCGGCGTGGCCGCTCCTGATGGCGGCGGCCGTGATCTGGACCGTCGGCCTCGCCGACGACCTCTCGAACCTCCACTTCGGCACCAAGGCGGCGGCCCAGGCGCTCGCCGCCACCGGCCTCACCTTTTTTTATCCGCCGCCGCTGCTCTCCGAGGCCCCCGGCGCGTTGTGGGTGGTCGTCTTTGCGGTGGGGGTCTTCTGGATCGTGGCGCTCAGCAACGCCTTCAACTTTATGGACGGCATAGACGGCTTCACGGGCGGCGTCGCGATCGTCAACGCCTTCTTCCTCATCCCGCTCGCGGGCCAGCCCGGGGGCATCCTCCCCGCCCTGATAGGGGCGACGGCGGGGTTCCTCGTCTGGAACGTGAGCCCGGCCTCAATGTTTATCGGCGACTCCGGCGCGTACTTCCTGGGCTTCTCGCTGGCCGCGGTGGCCCTTTACGCCCCCGTGCCGCCGGGCGAGCCCTGGACGCCTTTGGGCTTCGTAGCAGGCGCCTTGGTCTTCCTTCCCTACCTGTTCGACACCGCCATCACCCTCTTCCGGCGCCTGCGAAGCGGGGCCGGCAAGAGCATCTTTTTGGCCCACCGGGAGCACATCTACCAGCGCATAACCCCGGCTGTCGGGCTCCACCGCCGCACCAGCAACCTCTACTACGGCGCGAGCGTGGTCGCGGGCCTCGCGGCGCTTCTCGTGGCCGAAAACGGCCTCTTCGTGCCGCTAGGCCTGATCCTGGCTGTCGCGCTCTGCGCGGCGCTCGCGGCGCTACCGAAGCTGGTCGGCTAGCCTGAGCCGGCCGCTGGGGCTGGGTACGGGGATCCAGGGGCCGCGGTCCGGGGCGCCACGACGGGCCGGCCGAAAAACTGGTTAGATCCGCCCACAAAAGTTAGAATCCCTCCCTATGTGGCTTTTCGGCAGGATGGGGGAACGGCTTTTGGGTTCCGTGGACCGGCTGCAGCGGGCCTTCCACCGCTCGCCGCCGGCCTTCAGGCGTGGGGCGGCGATGCTCGTGGACGCCCTGATAGTCATCGAATCGTTCGCGGTCGCCCTGCTCTTTAGGTTCGCGGGCAACGTGCCACCGGAATTCTGGAGCACGTTCTTGCCGTTCGCGATCTTCTCGGCGCTGGCTTTCGTGTTGCTGCTGAACGAGAGCGGGGTCTACCAGAGCATCCTGCGCTACACCGGCATCCACCAGGGTGTGCGGGTGTTGAGCGCGACGGCCATAGCCGCCGGGGGGCTCTTCATCGCCGTGTTCGCGGTAGGGCCGTACGGTTTTGGCATCATGGACCCCAATCCCGTTCCGCTCTCCCTGCCGCTGATGGGTTCGGTGCTCGCCTACGTGCAGCTCGTGGCCGTGCGGCTCTACCCGCGCGTGTTCTACGAGCTCTCCTTGCGGGAGGTCGGCCGCCGGACGCGGACGGCCATCGTGGGGACGGGGGAGCCCGGCGTGGCGCTCGCCGGACACATCTGGCGCACGGCGGCCTCGGAGACGCAGGTGGTGGGCTTCATCAGCGGGACGCCCGCCGAGGTCGGCCGGCACATAGAAGGCGCGCCGGTCCTTGGGGTGGTCGCGGACCTCGGGGAGGTCATCTCCCAGCACGGCATAGACCAGGTCATCGTAGCCATACCGCAGGCAAGCCGGGAGGAGATGGACCTGATCTGGCGCACCTCCACCCGCGCTTCGGCCGCGGTGAAGGTCATGCCCGACCTCGGGGAGTTCCTCTCCGAGGGCACCATCAAGCTGCGCGAGCTCCAGATCGAGGACCTCCTCGGGCGCGAGCCGGTGGACATAGACCTTGACGCCCTCTCTGGCTACGTCAACGGCAAGCGGGTGCTCGTCACGGGCGCCGCGGGCTCCATAGGCAGGGAGCTCAGTCGTCAGATCTCGCGCCTCGGACCCGCCCAGCTGGTCCTGCTAGACCGCGACGAGAGCGGCCTCTACTACCTCAACGAGGAGCTCCACCGCAACGACTTCTACGACGCGGAGACCTCCGTCGGCGACGTGACGAACCCCGAGCGCGTGAGCTTCGTCTTCGAGAGGTTCCGCCCGCAGCTCGTGTTCCACGCCGCCGCCTACAAGCACGTCCCGATGATGGAGCTCCAGGCCGCCGAGTGTATCACCAACAACGTCTTTGGCACCCTCAACGTAGCCCGGGCCGCCGGGGCCTACGGGGCGAGCAAGTTCGTCAACGTCTCGACCGACAAGGCCGTCCATCCCGTCAACGTGATGGGTGCCACCAAGCGCCTCGCCGAGATGATAGTGAAGAGCCTCTCTGCCGAGTACCCGGAGACGGTCTACGCCTCGGTGCGCTTCGGCAACGTGCTCGGCAGCCGCGGCTCCGTGGTGCCGACCTTCCGCCAGCAGATAGAGGCCGGCGGCCCCGTCACCGTGACTCACCCGGACATGATCCGGTACTTTATGACCATCCCCGAGGCGGTCTCCCTGATCCTGCAGGCCGGGGCGATGGCCGAAGGCTACGGCACCTACGTCCTGGAGATGGGACGCCCCGTCGCCATCACGGACCTCGCCCGCAAGATGATCGAGATAATGGGCGCCCCGAACATAAAGATAAAGTTCGTGGGCCTCCGCCCCGGCGAGAAGCTTAGGGAGGAACTCTTCGAGGAGGACGAACAGAGGACGGAGACCGGCCACCAGATGGTCTTCCGCCTCGCCTCCGAGAACATGAGCCCCCCCGACGGCTCCGAGCTCTCGCAGGTCCTGGAACCCATGATCTCCCACGCCCGCAACCAGGAGGCCGGCAAGTCCCTCGAACTCCTCCGCCGCGCCGTCCCGAACTACTCCTCTTACGGGGCCGAGGTCAAAGAGGCCAACCTCAACTACGTTCCCAAGGACTGGTAGACCGCCAACCCCGCGGCGCCCCGCCCCTAGCCGCTTCTTGGGCGGGCGGCCCTGCGACCCTTTACGCCCACGTACGTCAGGTAGGCCCCGATGACCAGGAACACGCCGATGATCGGGAAGTGAACAAGCGCCAGATAGGGGTCGGCTTGCAGGTCGTTTGCGTACCAGGTGTAGGCCCGCGTCGTCCAGGAGAACAGCGTGACGATGCCGCAGGCGAGAAGGAGGTTTGACGTCAGCCTAGACAGCCTCATAACCGTCCCCAGTCTACCATCGCAGCGCGTCCCGAACTAGCAACATAAAGGCGCAAAGGTTATACTGACTGCCATAGTTAGGTGGATATTGCAACTGAAAGCATCCAGGGCAAACGGCGTTCGGAGGGAAAGAGTTTTGGCTGAGTTGAAGAAGCGCACGCTCGAGGAGGTAAAGGCCCTTAGCAGGGAGGATGCGGTCGAGCTGATGCGCCAGGCCGGCATCGTGGGGGCCGGCGGCGGCGGGTTCCCGACCTACTTCAAGTGGAAGAACCCGCAGCCGAACCTGATCGTCAACTGCACGGAGTCCGAGCCGGGCTACTGGGGCGACAAGCTGATCCACCGCGAGTACTTCGGCGAGTTCCTGGAGCTTTTCGACGCCATGAAGGCCATCTTCGGCATCGAGGACGTGATCATGGGCGTCCACTTCAAGGACGAGGAGTGGTTCTCCCGCTACAAGGAGAACGCCAACGGTCTCTACTCCGTCAGCCTGGTGCCGGACAAGTACTCGATGGGCGAGGAGAAGACGCTCATCAAGAACATCTTTAACGAGGACAAGGAGAAGTGGGTCCCGCGCCGGGTCGAGATGCCCGACGGCTCCAAGCGTCCCGGCCTCCCGCTCGACGCCGGGCATATCGTCCAGAACTCCGAGACGCTGCTCAACATCTACAACGCGTTGTTTTTGGGCAAGCCCGTCACCACCAAGTTCGTGAACATCTTCGGCCCCGACATCCCGCTCAAGCTCTTTGAGGTGCCGCTCGGCTCCTCGGCCACCGAGCTCATAAAGCTCGCCGGCATGGACGTCGAGGCCGAGGCGGGCAACGTCTCCGTGATCGACGGCGGCCCCTACCTCAACGAGATGGGCATAGAGTCCCTCGGCGAGGGCGACGCCTACGTGCGGCGCACCACCAACGGCTTCCTCGTCATCCCGAAGGGCGTGGCGTCCAAGGAGTACGCGGACATAAAGACCCAGCTTCCCGAGGAGGGCGTCACCTCGCTCGTCGGCAGGGTCAGCGGCGTAAGCCTCCCGCTCGGCGGCCGTTTCCTCAAGCCCGCCACGCCGCTCGTTTCCGAGGGAGATCAGGTCTCCTTCGGCCAGAAGATCGGCGAGCCCGTCGAAGAGGGCTTCTCCATCGGCGTCTGGAGCGGCATGGACGGCACCATCTCCTCAATCGAGGACGACATAGTCCAGATCTCCGGCGGCGCCATCGCACAGGAGGAGGCCGAAGCCGAGTCGGAGGCCGAAGCGCGGAGGTAGGTCCTAGGCTTCGGGCATTAGGTTTAGGAAGGCCGGGGTCCGCGCCCGGCCTTCTTCTTTTTTCGCGCCGGGTCCCGTTTTCGGGGGCCCCTTGGGCGCCTATCCGTTATGAGGCTTGGGGGCGGGTTTGCTTGAGCCTGTAACGGACTCGCCGTCCTTGCGCGGCAGGAGGTTCTGCGCCTGCTGGGGCAGGCGTGCGCGGAGGTCTTCGAAGGTAATCCCCTTCAGCGAAGGGAGCTCGAAGTCTTTGAGCATCCTGGTCAGGACGCCGCCGCCGCCGAGCTCGACCCACTCCTCGACCCTCATCTTCGCCAGGGTCTCCACGACCTTGACCCACCGGACGGGGGCGACCATCTGACCTTTTAGCGCCTCCCTGACCGACTCCGCGGTCGTCAGGATGGAGCCGTCCACCGCGCTCACGACGGGGACGCGCGGCACGAAAAACTCCGCGGCGTCCAGGACCCCCCGCATCTTCTCGCCGGCCGCCGCGACGTAGGGCGAGTGGGCGGCGAAGGAGACGTTTAGCGGTATCTTGCGTCCTCGCACCTTCGAGACCGCGTCGCCCAAAGCGCCGCGCAGGCCTGAGACGACCGTCTGGCGCGGGGAGTTGTAGTTGGCGACCACCGGGCCCCCGGCCTCGCCGAGCGCCTCCTCGACCTCCGCCGGATCGGTCTTCAAGATGGCGACCATCCCGCCCGGACACTCCTCGGCGGCGGCCGCCAAAAAGCGGTCCCTCTGCGCCACGAGCCACAGGCCCGTCTCCAGGTCGAAGCAGCCGGCGGCGTAGGCGGCGCCGTACTCCCCGAGCGAGTGCCCCGCCACCACGTCCGGGCGCACTTCGAGGTCCCGGCTCGCGTCGGCGTCCCACGCCGCGCGGGCGAACATCTTGACCTGGTCCGGGATACGGTCCCCGACGACGCGCCGGATCGCCGGCAGAAATTCCGCAGCCGGCTCCACGACCCCGCCGCCCTGCCCCGGAAACACGAACGCTCTCATCTCTGCTCTCCGAACCTCATTGACAACCCGCTTCGGCACACCCTCTGCGCCCAGGACGCAAAGAGGCGTTTTATCATAGGGACCGTTGTTTTGATAGTGCCTTAACGGTGATACGGACGGGCGACTGCGGGGTTTCGGGTTCCCGGCGCACCCGCTGGTGGTCCTCCCGGCCGACCTCACCGCGCGCGTACACCGACCGCGTACACCGACCGCCCAACACCTCCCGCGCCGGCCGTGGACCTCCGTGGACCTCCGCAGACGTCCGTGGGCCGGCGGCGCTGCCTCCGCCCGCGTCGCGAATCCCCGCGGCCACAGCCCACCTAACGACGAAGTACGACGCGACGACCAGCCCTGCCAACGGCAAGAACATCATCACGACGGCCATGGGCAGACCATTCCGGTGACCGAGATCGAACACGAGACGTTTCGCCTTTCTCAGCATCCCGCGTCCCTCATCTCGGCCCGATGACCCGCAGCGCCCCGGGCAGGACCCGCGCCCGGAACTCGCACGTGGGGGGGAGCATCTCGCCGTCCACGTGCGCCGGCACGGGTTTTGCCAACTCTACCTCGACCTCCCGCGCCCGGGCTACGTGTACCTTTTTGTGGTGAGTAAGGGTTCCCCGGAGCGCGGGGGGGATGAGCCTCAGCACCTCGGGACGGCCGACCTCCTCGGACCAGACGACGTCGAAGAGACCGTCGTCGAGGACCGCATCGGGCGCGAGCCGGAACATAGAGCCGTAGGTGGTGCCGAGCGCCACCGCGACGAGTATCGTCTTCGCCTCGACGACCCCCTCGCCGTCCAGCCGCAAGGTGGCCTCGTGGCACCGGAAACCCCAGAACAGGCGCCCCACCGACCACACGTACCTGGCGGCCCCCGGCAGGTACGAGGGGGCCATCGCCACCCCCTCGGCGACCTCGGCGTCGAACCCGATCCCGAGCCCGTTGTTGAACGGGACCCCGTTTACCTCCCCGGCATCCACGACGCGGACTTTCCCCTCCACTAGCACCGCCAGCGCCCGCTGCAGTCCCCCGCCGATCCCGAGCGCCTTCACGTAGTCGTTGCCGGTCCCGACCGGCACCACGCCCATGACCCGCCCCGTCCCGGCGCAGGCGGCCGCCACCTCGTGGACGGTCCCATCCCCGCCGACGGCGACCACGGGGGCGCCCTCCGGCAGCCCGAGAACGATGTCGCGCGCGTCCCCGGTCCCCCTCGTGACGTGCCAGACGGGCCGCACCCCCCGTCTCTCCAGAACGCGGGAGACGAGACCCCGCCGTCTCCCCGATCGCCCCTTGTCGGCGGCCGGGTTGAGCACGAGATTCGCCTCCCTCTCCCCAAACATCACACGCAGAAAATAACAGAACAGCGACCGCGCGCGCAGGCCGGAGGCGCTCAACGCCGCGCCTCGCCCCGCCGGCCTGCGCGCGGTCGCTGCCCGGTTTGTGCCATACCGCCGACGGGCCTCTGAACCCCGTACGGTGGCGCGTCGACGCCCCCACGGGTGGGGTTGGCGGCGCGCAATCTTAAAGTCAAGAAAGGGGGTTTATTGTTGCCCCGGGTGAGGGTCGCGCAGGTTGGAAAAAAGAGTACAATACCCCTCCGTATGGTGGAATGGTCCAAAAATTGTCTGCACCCGGAAGGGTTGAGGGGTGGGGTGGGGGGCGCGTATCGTTGCCCGGTCTGCGGCGAGGGCCTGGACGGCGGCGGCGTCTCGCGTTGGGTTCGCGAGGCCGAGAGGGACCGGGACAAGGCCTACTCTATGGATGAGGGTGACGGGTTCGCGAGGATAGCGCGCAAGGAGGCGCAGCGGGAAGTCTACCGGCGACGGAGGGTTATGTACGAGCTAGGGAACGTGCCCCGGGTGGCGACGACGAGGCCGGAGATGATCCTGGTGATCCACGACGCCTGGGCGGCCTCTTACGGGTGCCGCGCCTTCTACAAGGAGCCCCGGCCGGCCGGGAGCGTGGAGCGGGTCAGCGTGGCGGCGGTGCTCGAGACCATCCTGGGGTTGCGTTCTGACCCCGACCCCGTCGTCCGGCTTATCGCGGAGAAGGTCGAGGAGTTTCATAACCTGCGAGAGAAGCTGCTCGGGGCCGGGGAGGCGGCGCCGGGGCGGCGGGTCTTCTACGCCAACGAGCTCAGGGCCGTCGGTTGAGGGGGGCCTGCAGGGACGTTGCGAAGCGGCTAGAATTGGCCCGCCGATGAGAAGCCGTGTACAACCATCAGAAAGCCTCAGCCGATGAGCGGAAGCAACTTTATAGCCGTGGTCGTCATGATCCTGATCCTGCTGTTCGTGATCGTGTCCGTCGGGCCCCTGATCACGGCGTTTTAGCGGCCTGCTTTTTGCCCTGCGTCGGACGGCAACCGCCCGGCCGACAAGCGGACGCCCGTAGCCGGCCCTTGCGCTTGGCGTCGGCGGTTCTTGGGGTTCGCCAACCACCGTGTTCGGCGGCTTTCTAGAAGTGGTAGCTCGCCAGGGTCGAGTACGCGACCCCCGTCGTCCCGTGTTTGCTCTGGACAAGGTCCACCCTTGAGACGGTAAACCGCAACTCGGGGAGGGTGGCGTCGGCGGGCTCGAAGGGTTTTGGTCGGCTTGCGCGGCCGAGGGTTATGTGGGGAACGAAAGGCCTGTCCTCCGGCGCGAAGCCCTCCGGTTGGAGGCGAGCCTCCACGGCGTGGGCGAGGGCGCGGAGTCCCTCCGCGCCCTCGCCCACGCCGGCCCAGAGGATTCTGGCGCGGCAAGCGGAGGGGAAGACCCCGAAGCCGGTGGTGACCGCGTCGAACGGTACCTGTCCCTCGCGCACGGGCTCCAGCGCGGCGGCGATTCGGGGCAGGGCCTCGGGCGAAAGGTCGCCCAGAAACCTCAGGGTTAGGTGGACCCGCTGGGGGGCCGTGAGGCGGAAACCGGCGTGGGGGACGGTTTGGGCGGCTTCGATCAGGGCGTGCCGGACGCTGGGGGGCGGGAAGACGGCGACGAAGGCCCGCATCCGGGCCCTAAGCTGGTTCGCGGGCGGAGGCGGCGCGGTTGGCGATAAGGGCGGCGGTGGCGCCTGCCCCCACGCCGTTGTCCACGTTCACCACCGAGAGGCCCGGCGAGCAGGTCTGGAGCATGCCCAGGATCGCGGCGGTCCCGTCGCCGCCGAGGCCGTAGCCCGTGGAGGTCGGAAGGCCTATCACCGGCACGGAGACGAGGCCGGAGACCACGCTCGGCAGCGCGCCCTCCATCCCGGCGGCCACGATCAGGCAGTCCGGGTCGAAGTCCCGCAGTTGCTGGAGGGGCCCCGTCAGGCGATGGATGCCCGCCACCCCGACGTCGTGAAACGTTAGCGTCCGGACGCCCATCTCGCGGGAGACGGCCAGCGCCTCCTCCAGGACGGGCAGGTCCGAGGTGCCCGCGCTCAGGGCGCCGACGCGCCCGCCGGTCTGCTTGGGCTCCCCGGCGCCGACCACGAAGGAGCGGCCGGCCCGGCGGAGCGGCGCTTCGGGGAGGGCTTCTCGGACCGCCGCCTCGTGCTCCGCGCCAGCGGCGCTCACGATCACGCGCCCCGTCGGCTCGAGCAGGGCCGCGCAGATTTTGGCGACCTGGGCGGGGCTCTTGCCGCGGGCGTAGACGACCTCGGGAACCCCCTTGCGGGCGGCGCGCCCAAGGTCGAGGGCGGCGAACTCGTCCAGGTAGCGTACCTCGCCGCCCTTGAGCCGGTCCGCGGCCGAGGCGGGGGAGAGATCGCCGCTCGCGACCGCCGCAAGCGTTCTTTCGAGATCGTCCATGTCCTCCGTGCCAGGGTGTAGTGGGGTCTCCAGCGGGTAAGAATCTAACACGTCCCTACCCCCCACGACCGAAAGAAGGGCCATGACGATAATCGAGTTGGTGCTCCCCCTGGCCGCGATACTCGGTGCCGCGATACTGTTCACCAACGCGGTCGAGATCATGGGAGACCGCCTGAACCTGGGGGCCGGGGCGGTCGGGAGCCTCCTGGCCGCGGTGGGGACCGCGCTGCCCGAGACCATGATCCCCATAGTCGCCATCCTGGGCGCCCTGATCGTGGGCTCGGGGGGGGCCGCGGCCGGGGAGATCGGCATCGGCGCGATCCTGGGCGCCCCGTTCCTGCTGGCGACGATCGCGCTGTTCATCGTCGGCCTGGCGGCGTTGGGATACAGGCGGCGAAGGAGCACGGGATCCGAGATCACGGCAGACCGCGAAACCGCGATCCCGGACCTGGCGTTCTTCCTGCCCTGCTTCGCGCTGGCCGCCGCCGCCGGGATGTTCTCCTTGCCACTCGTCGTGAAGATCTTCGTGGCGGTGCTGCTGCTCGCCGCCTACGTCATCTACGTGGTGCGAACCGTAAAGGAGGGGGGAGAGGCCGAGGAGGATACCCCCTCGAACCTCACGCTCTGGCCCTCGCGCTCTGAAGCGCCGACCTGGGCCGTGGCCGCGCAGCTCGTCGGGACGGTCGTGGTGATGGCCTTCGGGGCCCATTTTTTCGTGGGTGGCGTGGAGCACCTCTCCTTGACCTTGGGCATACCGGCGGGCCTCATCGCCCTGGTGCTGGCGCCGCTGGCCACCGAGCTGCCCGAGAAGTTCAACTCGGTCATCTGGCTCAGGGACAACAAGGACACCCTGGCCTTGGGGAACATAACCGGGGCGATGGTCTTTCAGAGCACCATCCCGGTCTCGATCGGGATCCTCTTCACGCCCTGGCAGCTCGATTTCCTGAGCGCCTTGGCCGCCGCCTTCGCCATCCTCTCCGGCATGGTCTTTCTCGGGTTCCTGCTGCGCAGGGCCCCGCTCCGGGCGTTCGTCATGCTCGGCGCCGGGTCGCTCTACATCGTGTTCGTGGGGG